>PEAP01000068.1 GCA_002753665.1 Magnetococcales bacterium DC0425bin3 | reverse complement strand
CGGGAAACGGCTTGCATCGGTGGAGGGTGGAGGGAGGCCTCCCCCATCCATTGAAGTGACCGTGGAAGCCGGGAAACGGCTTGCATCGGTGGAGGGTGGAGGGAGGCCTCCCCCATCCATAGAAGTTAGAAGGTTTGGCGGGCGGCGTCCACCGGCGCCGGCCGGCATGCTTTTTGTCCTGGACGCGGCCGGCACAATGATTTACAACAGAGGCTCGATCGGACTCAACCTGCCGAATGTCAAGGGGGGGCTTGTCATGTCTTGTCGCTTTCGACGTCTCTTTGTGGTCTCCGATCTGCACATGGGAGGCCCCGGGGATTTCAAGATGTTCTCCCAGGGACAACTGCTGGGGGAATTCATCGACTGGATTGCCGCAACGACTTCCGATACCGACGACCCCACCGCCCTGGTCCTCAACGGCGACAGCGTGGATTTTCTGGCCGAGACAACCAGCGACGGAGATTATCTCAACCCCGATCTGGCGCTGGCGCGGTTGCAGCGGATCGTCCAGGACCCGGCCTTCAGCCAGGTGTGGGCGGCCCTGCGCGGTTTGATGGCCAAGCGCAATTGTCGGCTGGTGCTGGTGCTGGGCAACCATGACCTGGAACTGGCGCTGCCGGAGGTGCGGGAGTGGTTGAGCGACTTTTTGACCGACAACGACCCCGCCGCCGCGGGCCGCATCCTGTTCCATCTGGACGGCGCCGGGTTCGCCTGCCGGGTGGGGGGCCAGCGGGTGCTGTGCGTCCACGGCAACGAGGAGGACACCTGGAATCTGGTGGATCATTTCCAACTGGTGCGCCTGTGCCGGACCCTCAACCGGAACTCCCCCACCGCGCCATGGCGGCCCAACGCCGGCACCCGGATGGTGGTGGATGTGATGAATCCCATCAAGCGCCGGTGGCCGTTCGTCGATCTGTTGAAACCGGAATCCCGGGCCGCCCTGCCGGCGGTGGCCATCCTGGACCCCGGGATCACCCTGAAGCACATGACGGAGCTGGATGATATCGCCCTCACCATGCAGGCGGACCAGGTCAAACACGCGATGGGGTTCCTGAAGGTCCCGCCCGGAGAGATGCCCCGGGAACAGCCGGTCCCGGCGCCCAGCCGGAAACCCGAGGAGGTGGTGTTGGAATTCCTGGGCCGGGAGTTCGGCTGGTCTCCGTCCCGGAGTGGGGACGCTGCCCTGGAGCAACAGCTGACCGAGGCCTACCTCCGTGCCCAGACCGAACCCGAGGACGCCTGGCGTCGGGGAACCGGCGCCGCGGAAGCCATGGGCGGCACGGCCCGGCTGGGCGTTCTGGACGATGCGGTGCAATGGGGTCGGGACATGATCGACAAGGTCACCGACAGCTTCGGCAAGCTGGTGCAGCAGAAACAGGAAGCCATGCTGTTCCAGGCGCTGAACAAGTTGGCCCAGGAGCAGATCTTCGACCTGGAGGCCAAGGATGATTTTCTGGACATGTACGGCCGTTCGGTGCAGGGACCGCTGGCCTTCGTGATCGCCGGTCACACCCACCTGCACCGGGCCATCAACGGTCGGTCCCGCTTTGCCGCCGGCATGCAGGGCGGTTGCTGTTTCTTCAACACCGGCACCTGGGCGGATTTGATCGAACTGCCCCGGGAGTGGCGGGAGAACGAGCCGGTGTTTCACCGCGTCTTCGAGGCGCTCCAGGCCGGGACCAAAAAGGACCTGGAAACACTGAAGGGTCTTCCCGCACCCGTCTATCCCCCCGACGCCCGACGGGGAGCGGAGTATGGCGAACGTCGTCAGGGCCTGATCCTGCGTCGGCCCACGGTGGCGGTGGTGGCGCTGGAAGGCGCGCCCGGCAGCGAGCAGGTGGTGGGACGGCTCGCCATGGTCGACGTGAACGGCGCTGGGCTGTGTCAACCCTTGTACACCAAGACCCTGCGGAGGCTGTCATGATCAAGGTCCGGACCATCCATCTGGAGATCCTGCGCCACGGCCCGCCCCACAACCAGTTGCTGTCGCCCCTGACCGATTATCTGGGTCTGTGCGGCAACCACCAGGCCACCCTGATGCGGGTACCCTACGAGCATGCCGAGTTCATGGGGCGCATCCGGGAATTGCAATACCCGGATGTGGCAGCGAGCAACACGGCCGCCGAACAGCGACGCATCGAGGAAATCGGTCGGTTCGCGGACCAGATCACCGCCTTTCTGGGCGGGGTGCCGGGGTTGATCGCCGCCCTGGCCCATTGTCCAGCGGACCAGGGCTCGCTCACCCATTTGCGGCTGGTGGTCAGCCATGACGAACTCGCCCTGTTGCCCTTCGAACTGGCCCGGGTCACTCCGGGGTTCCCGGGCGGGCACGGCAATCCTCTGCTGGTGCAGTCCATCGCCCCCCTCTGTTTGACCCGTCAGGCCCGCAATGCCACCAGCACCGGCCTGGTCTGGCCCCGGCAGCCGCGCCTGTTGTTCATCCACGCCAATCCCCATGGGGGGCCATTCCCCGATCAGGCCCATCTCAACGCCCTGGTTGCCGCCATCAAGCCTTGGATCGCGGTGCTGCCCCCGGAGAACCACCCCCACCATGGCGCGGCCCTGAAACAGGCGGTGGAACAGCATCTGGTGGTGCTGTCCAACCCCACCATGCCGGAGATCCGGGAGGTCTGCGCCCGGCAGTCCTTCACCCATGTGCATGTGCTGGCCCATGGGGCGCCCATCGAGACCCTGCCGGGCCGCCCCTACGGTCTGGCCTTCCCCTCGGCCGCCGGCCGGGGGGTGGATGTGGTCTCCGGCCAGCGGTTCGCCGCCCTGCTGGGGGGGCTGGACGGCCTGGAAACCGCCGCCGATGGCTCCCAGGGGCAGCGGGGACCGGTGGTGGTCACCCTGGCCAGTTGCGACAGCGCCCACCAGTCGGGGGAGGTCTGGCAGCGCACCGGGGTCAGTTTTGCCCATGATTTGCACCAGGCCGGCATTCCTCTGGTGGTGGCTAGCCAGTTTCCCCTGTCCATGGCCGGCTCGGTCCTCATTCCCCGCCTGTTCCTGCGGGATCTGCTGTGGGGCGGCGATCCCCGGATGGCCGCCCACCGGCTGCGCACCGAACTGTTCGCCCTGCATCCGGAAGCCCACGACTGGGCCAGTCTGGTGGTCTACGACGCCCTGCCGGAAAACCTGGAACAGCAATTGGCGGCGTTGCGTCTGGAGCGGGCCAAGCGGGCCATCGATACCGCCCTGGACCACATCGACCGCGCCCTGGACGACAAGAGTGATTCGGACTCCAGCGATATCCCCATCCTGACCCGGGGTTTCATCCAGGTCGAGGAGGCGGAACAGCGCCTGCACCCCGATCGGCTGGGGCTGCGCTCCACCCGGGTCAACGTGTTGCGGGCCTCCACCGCCAAGCGCAAGGCCGGCATTCTGTTCGAGGTGTTCAAGGGGCTGACCACCAAAAGCGCGGACCAACTGGCCCGACTTCGCACTGAACCGGCCACCCAGGGCTTTCTGGAGGCCGCTCGGGTGGTGGTGAATCTACCCCGCAAGGAAGCCGGTCCCGGACAGGATCATCCGGTTCTGGAGGCCATCCTGAAACGGTCCATGGACGAGTTGCAGCTATCTTATGTCAGGTACCAGAAAAACGTGCGCCTCAACATGGGCTGCGCCGGCTACAAGTACCGGCGGGAGAACGCCCTGCATTGGTCCCTCACCCAGGTCCTGTCCCTGCAGGCGGCCTGGCGCCAACCCCTGAAACAGGACTATTGGCTTGCCACCCTGTTGTCGGGACAGTTGGATCTGACGGCCGAGCAGAACAATGACCGTCTCTGGGCCCATGCTTCCTTGACGGAACTGTATTTGATTCTGCTGGCCTACGAGGAGCAGACCTGGTCCGCCGGGCAGAGGGTCGATTCACCCTGGCCCAGGACCCACAACGAGGCCAGGGACCAGGCCATGGGGCATCTTCGGCAGATGATCGGGTTGGAAGACAACCCCCTGGGACTCTCCCTCCTGTCCACCCGCCGCCAACTATTGCGCTATGTGGATTGGTGGTCGCACCCGGATTTTGTGAGGCGAGTCACCAAGGGCGATCATCGTTGGCCCGCTGGGCGACAGGCGGACAGCCAGTCGCTGCTGGTGGAAGTGGCCCAGGAAATGGCTGATCTGTTGCCGGGGGCCGAGCAAGGTGGACAGGGCGCATTCCCGATTTACCGGTCGCTGACCAAACCAACGAAGGGGGATGAGACAGGAGCCTGAATCGTGTTGAACTCCTTTTGTGGAAAGGAGAGTTCATCATGGGGTCCTGAAAGGACCTGATGCCCTTTTTGCCCTGTTGCGCGGCTCTGTCTGGAGCGATTGGAGATCACCCTGTCCGAGCGGTACGCGCGGTTTACGCTCTATCTTAAGGATAAATTTACACTTTCACCGATTTTTCGAAACTCTAAAGTCCAGGTACTCCTATCCACACGGACTTTGCCCTCGAACTGGTTTGCAGACTTCATGGAGACGATCATGAACAATTCCGATGACCCATCCTGCACCGATGCGCTTCGCATGGATCGCAGAAGCTTTATGTACGGAATGTACGGAGTTGCAGGGGCTATTGTGCTGTTGGGTGTCGCACCGCCCCTCCTGGTCAGGGCGGAGGAGATCCCCGCGCCGGCGGTCTATGTCGGTCCGTCTTTACCAACCAACCCCAGATTGACCGGGACCTTGAATTCCGTCGAAAAAAAATTGATGTGGACCCTGTTCGGCTACATAGGCACCCGATGGAAAAATGGCACGGGGGTGGCAATGGGCGAGTCCCAGTTCAACGGCATGCTGGATATGAAGACAACCGAATATCCCAGCTATTTAACGGAGTACAGAAATGCCTTGTCCTGGTTGTCCATCCTGACCAAAGAGTTGGGCAATGCGGAAGCAGCTCTCAAGTATATGTTCGACAACGCCCAGGCGCAGAAACCCCTCACCAGGCAGTTCGTACTCGATGAAATGGTCTCCATGCAGGTAGCCAGCGGCGGGTTTCGCGTAGCCGGGTACATGAATTTTCCCGGCTTCATGGGAGGTCCGTTCAACAACCAAACGAAAATTCCCTATCGAGTCTGGAAAGGCAGTGAGGCAGCGTCATGAACATGAGTATGGATTCAAAAACCCAGGAAGTTGAGGCGGTGATCGTGGGGTCGGGTATTGCTGGCGCCATGCTGGCCCAGGGGTTGTTGGCCCAAGGGATGGGATCGGTGTTGATGCTGGAGGCTGGTCCGCCCATCAAGATGGCTGATCCGCGCACCTGGTACGACTTTGTAATGAACGGCAACAACCCCTTTGCACCCTATTACGATCTGCCCGGCGACTACACGGTCGAGGGGCACGATCCCTGGGCGCTGGATGGCAATGGCAGCGATGGGGGGCGCCTGTTCGGCGCCGGGGGAGCCACCCTGCATTGGGGAGGGCTCTGTCCGCGCATGAAACCCGATGACTTCGTTCCAGGCAAGGACAGTCAGTATGGCATCGATTGGCCCTACGATTACGACACCCTGGAACCCTACTACTGCCAGGCTGAAAGCGCCGTCGGCGTGTCGGGTGACTCCAAGCAGCAAGATCCGCCCCGCAGCAAGCCCTACCCTTACGTGCCAGCACCCTTTCCCGAGACCGAGGGCCTGGTCATCACGGCAATGGAGACGTTGGGCATCTCCTATGAACACCTTGCCATAACCCGCTACGCCACAGGCGATGAGGAGCGCAACGCCTGTATGACCACCGGAACGTGTAAATATTGTCCCATAGGCGGGCGCTACTCCGCCGACCAGAGCCTGGATCAGTTGGCGCCAAACAAAAAGTTCAAGCTTCTCACCGGTGCTCCGGTTCTGCAGGTACGCATGGCCAGCAAGGGCAAAGCTGCGGGTGTAACCTATCTGGATATGGCCAGCAGAAAAATGATGAACGTGGATGCCCATAAGGTCTTCCTGACCAACGGCGCCCTGGAGATTCCCAAGCTGCTGCTTGCCTCCCGCTCCACCGCTTGGCCCAAGGGTGTCGGCAACGATGCCGATCTGGTGGGACGCCATCTGGCGGCCAGCCCCTTCATTTCCGTCATGGGAACCCTGCCCAGCAACCCCAAACGGATGGTTCAGGAGTTGAATTTCGCCACCCTCTGTTCGCGGTACTGGGATACCCCCAAAGACCGCAAAACTGGCAAACTACTGATCTACAAGGCCCCGTGGGATCCCATGGTCAACATGGCCAAGATGATGAATGCCAACAACACCAGCGAACAGATTGCCAAAGCCACCACCGGCCCCATCGCCATGACCCTGCTGGGAGAGCTGCAGCCCTTGTCTCAATATGAAAACCGGGTCTCCCTGGATCGCGGCACCACCCGCTTCGGGCTGCCACGTACTCTGATCGATACCCCCAAGCCCATCTTCTATCCAGAATCCCAGAAGCTGTTCTTCGACAGGATTCAATCGATTTTCAAGGCGATGGGGGCGGAGAATCTGACCAACATCGTCTATCCTCAGCGCGGCGATCATGCCATGGGTACCTGCCGCATGAGCAAGGATGCCTCCACGGGGGTGGTGAATGCCAACCTTCAGGTTCATGGGGTGGACAATCTCTTCGTGATTTCCAATGCCGTCCTGCCTTCCACCATGACCGCCAATCCAACCCTGACCATGGTGGCGATCCTGAAGAAGTGGTTTGCGGAGAACAAAGGGTAGAAAACGATGTGACGGACCCCCCCCCTCTAGCCTCCATCGCCCCCCAGCGCCTCGTAAAGCTGCCCGGCGGTGGCCAACAGGGCGCGGCGCAGGGTGAGGGTGCCCTGGGTGGCGGTGGTGACCTCGTATTGGGCATCCAGCAGGTCGAGGCGGTTGCCGACCCCGGCCCGGGCGCGGGCGGTGACCAGGCGCAGGCGGTCATGCTGGCTCCGTTCCAGGGATTCCTGGGTCTGGAGCTGGGCCGCCAGGCGGTCCCGGGCGATCAGCAGGTCGGCGACTTCGCGGAAGGCCTGCTGGAGGGTCTTTTCGTACTCGGCCACGGCCACCACCTGGCGCGCCTCGGCCAGGTCCAATGTGGCCTGGTTGCTGCCGGCGTCGAACAGCGGCTGCACCAGGGTCGGCGCGAAGCTCCAGGCCCCGCTGCCGGCATCGAACAGCCCGGCAAGGCTCTTGCCGGCCGTGCCGAGGGCCAGGCTCAAACCCACCCGGGGCAGAAAGGCCGCCCGGGCGGCGCCGATATTGGCATTGGCGGCCCGCAAACGCTGCTCGGCGGCCTGCACGTCGGGGCGGTTGAGCAGGACCTCTGCCGGCGCCGCCACGGCCAAATCCACCTGGATGTCCTGCCCGGCCAGGGAGCGGCCGGCGGGCAGATCCGGCGGTCGGGTCCCCACCAGCAGGGTCAGGGCCTGGTCGGCCTGCTGGCGGTTGCGCTCCAGGTCGATGACCTGCAGGCGCGCCGCCTCCACCGCCACCGCGGCGGCCTGGTCCTCCAGGCCGGTGGCCAGGCCCACCGCCCGGCGCCTTTGGATCAAGGCCTGCTTCTGCCGACGGTTGTCCAACAGCTCCCGGGCCAGGGGCAGGCGCTCGTCGAAGTCCAGCAGCGCCAGATGGGCGCTGGCCACATCGGCGATCAACGACAGCCGGAACGCCTCCCGGGCCTGCTCCGTGGCCAGATAGCCGGCCTGGGCCGCCGCCGACAGGCTCTGCACCCGCCCCCAGAAGTCGAGTTCGAAGGCCGTCACCCCCAGCTCGACATCCAGGCGCCGGGAAATCGCCGACCGGCCGGTGGACGACAGGTCGTCGGGGGTGCGGGTCGCGGACTGGGACAGGCCCAGGTTCAGGGTGGGACGCTGTTCGGCGTCGCTGATCCGGTACAGCGCCCGGGCCTCCGCCACCCGTCCGATGGTGATTCTGAGATCACGATTATGCTCCAGCGCCGCCTGGATCAGCGCCTGCAGGCGCGCGTCGGGCAGCACCTGCCGCCAGGACAACCCGGCAGCCCGGCCGGGCGCGGCGGCCACCGGCCACTGCTCCGCCACCGGCGCGGCCGGACGCTCGAAGGTCGGCAGGAAGGAGCAGCTGGCCAGCAGAATCAGGACCGCCGGCAGACCGGATCGGGTCGGATTACCCATGGTCGTTCTCCCGCTGCACCCGGCCATGGCCGGGGAAGATGCGCCGCACCACGACATAGAACACCGGCACCAGGAACACCGCCAGCACCGTGGCCGCGATCATGCCGCCGATGACCCCGGTGCCGATGGCATGTCGGCTCTCGGCGCCGGCGCCGGTGGAAACCGCCAGGGGCAGCACGCCGGCCACGAAGGCGATGGAGGTCATCAGGATCGGCCGGAACCGCAGCCGGCAGGCCTCCACCGTGGCCTCCAGCAGGCCCTTGCCCTGATCCTGCAGGGCGCGGGCGAATTCGATGATCAGGATGGCGTTCTTGGACGACAGGCCGACGATGGCGATCAGCCCGACCTTGAAGTACACATCGTTGGGCAGCTCCCGCAGCCCCACCGCAGCGGCCGCGCCGAACACCCCCAGGGGCACCACCAGCATCACCGCGAAGGGAATCGCCCAGCTCTCGAACAGCGCGGCCAGCACCAGGAACACCACCAGCAGCGAAATGCCATAGAGCAGCGGCGCCTGCTGGCCGGACAGACGCTCCTCGTAAGAGGTGGCCGACCATTCGTAGCCGAATCCCGGTGGCAGCTTTTGGGCGATTTCTTCCATCACCGCGATGGCCTCACCGGTGCTGCGGCCCGGGGCCGGCATGCCGGCGATTTTCATCGCGGGCAGACCGTTGTAGCGGTCGAGCTTGGGCGAGCCGACGATCCAGCGGGCCTGGGCCAGCTCTGACAGGGCGACCATCTCGCCTTTGGCGTTGCGCACCGGCAGGTCGAGAATGGCCTCGACGCTGGCCCGGGTGGCGCTGTCGGCCTGCATCTGCACCCGCAGGATGCGCCCCTGGCGCACGAAATCGTTGATGTAGGCCACCCCCAGGGCCGATTGCAGCGTGTCGTTGAGGTCGGCGATGGCCACCCCCAGGGTTTCGGCCTTGACGCGGTCGATATCCAGCAGGATCTGCTGGGCCGGTTCCTGTCCCTCGGGCCGCACGTTGGCCAGGCGCGGGTCCGCCATGGCCAGTCCCAGGGCCATGGCGCGGGCTTCGTTCAGTTTCTCCCGGCCCTGGCCGCTGCGGTCCTGCAGGCGGAAGTCGAACCCGCCGGAGGCGGCCAGTTCCGGGATCGGCGGCGGGTTGACGGAAAACACCATGGCCTGCTTGATGGCGGAAAAGATCCGGTTGGACTGGCGCACCAGGTTCTGGGCGCTGCTCTCCGCAGCCGGCCGGGCATCCCAGTCCTTGAGCCGCACGAAGGCGATGGCGGCATTCTGGCCGCGGCCAAAGAAGGAAAACCCGGCCACGCCGATCACATGTTCGATCTCGGGCAGCTTGAGATAATGCTGCTCGATGGCCGCCAGCACCTCCAAGGTGCGGGTCCGGGTCGCCCCGGGCGGGAGCTGCACCAGGTTGATGAAATACCCCTGATCCTCCTCCGGCAGAAAGCTGCCCGGCAGGCGGGTGAACAGCCAGCCGGTGGCGGCGAAGATCACGGCATAGACCAATAGATAACGGCCGGTCTTCCGCACGGCGCGACCGACCCAGGAGGAATAGCCCCGAGTGGTGCGGCCGAACAGGCGGTTGAACCAGCCGAAGAAGCCGGTGGTGGGCAGGACCTCCCGTCCCGGCGTGTGCTTGAGCAGGCTGGCGCACAGCGCCGGGGTCAGGGTCAGGGCCAGCAGCGCCGAGAACAGGATGGTCAGCACCAGGGTGACGGAGAACTGGCGATAGATGGCCCCGGTGGAGCCGCCGAAGAACGCCATGGGCACGAACACCGCCGCCAACACCAGGGTGATGGCGATGATGGCGGTGACGATCTGGTCCATGGCCCGGCGCGTGGCATCCCGTGGCCCGAGACCCTCGGTGGTCATGAGGCGTTCGACGTTCTCCACCACCACGATGGCATCGTCCACCACGATGCCGATGGCCAGCACCATGGCGAACAGCGTCAGCACGTTGATGGAATAGCCGAAGGCATACAGCCCCAGCATTCCGCCCACCAGGGCCACCGGCACCACGATGGTCGGAATCAGCGTGGCCCGCAGGTTCTCCAGGAACAGATACATCACCAGAAACACCAGCAGCATGGCCTCGGCCAGGGTCTTGACCACTTCCCGGATCGAGATCTCGACGAACTTGGAGGTGTCGTAGGGCACGGTCCAGGCCACGCCCGGCGGGAAGAAGCGGGCCAGTTCGGCCATGCGAGCCTTGACGGACTTGACCGTGTCCAGGGCGTTGGCGCCCGGCGAGAGACGGATGGCGACGGCAGCGGTGGGCTGACCGTCCAGCCGCGCCGCCACCGAATAATCCTGGGCGCCCAGCTCCACCCGGGCCACGTCCCGGACCCGCAGGGTGGAGCCGTCGGGATTGGTGCGCACGATGATGTCGCCGAACTCCTCGGGGGTACTCAGCCGGCTGCGGGTCACGATCACCGCATTGAGCTGCTGGTCGGCGGCGGCTGGCAGCTGGCCCAGCTCGCCGGTGGCCAGTTCGGCATTCTGGGCGCGCACCACCGCGGCCACCTCGCCGGGGGTGATCCGGTAGCCGCGCAGCTGGTCCGGATCGAGCCACAGGCGCATGGAATATTCGGTGCCGAACAGCAGCGCCTCGCCCACCCCTGGTACCCGGCGCAGCGGTTCCAGGACGCTGGCGGCCGCCAGGCTGCCCAGGTCGATGAAGTTCCGGCTCTGGTCGGGAGAGTACAACGACACGATCATCACATAGTTGCGGGCGGTCTTGTTCACCGTCACGCCCAGGCGGCGCACGGTCTCGGGCAGGCGCGCCTCGATGCGCTTGATGCGGTTCTGGGCCTCCACCGAGGCATAATCCAGATTGGTGCCGGGCTGAAAGGTCAGGGTGACCGAGCCGATGCCGATCTGGGAGGCCGATTCCATGTAGAGCAGGTTCTCGATGCCGTTCATTTCCTGCTCGATCAGGGCCACCGCGGTTTCTTCCACGATGGTCGCCGCCGCACCCGGATAGACCACCGAGACGTCCAGGGCCGGCGGGGCGACGGACGGGTATTGGGACACCGGCAGGTTCCTGAGGGCCAGCGATCCGCCCAGCAGGATCACCAGCGCGATCACCCAGGCGAATACCGGGCGGTCGATGAAGAATTTGGCCATGGCTCAGCCATCCTTCCGCGCGGGAGCAGGGTCGGACGGTGCCAGGATCGGCGCGTCCTGGGGCTGCCAGGGCACGGTCTTCACCACCGTGCCGGGGCGGGCCTTCTGCAGGCCGTTGACGATCACCTGCTCGCCGCCCTTCAGGCCTGAGGTGACGATGAAATCGGTGCCGACCATGCCACTGGTCTGGATCGGCTGGGCGGCGGCATGGTCGTCCGGAGCGACAACGGTCACGAACTGCCCCTGGGGTCCCCCCTGCACGGCCCGTTGCGGCAGACGCATGGCGTTATCGACCACGGCCGTGGGCACCCGCAGCCGCACGAACATGCCGGGCAGCAGTCGGCGGTCCGGATTGGGAAACTCGGCCCGCAGGCTGACCGCGCCGGTGGTGGCATCCACGGCCAGGTCGGAGAAGAGCAGCTTGCCTGGCAGCGGATAGAGGCTGCCGTCCTCCCGCAGGAGTTCCAGGCGGGTGGAGTCCACCTGCTTGAACCGGCCGGCCTGGAGGGCGGCTTGCAGGCGCCGCAGTTCGGCGCCGGGCTGGGTGAAGTCGACGTAGATCGGATCGATCTGTTCGATGGTCGCCAGGTGAGTGGGTTCGCCCTGCCCCACCAGGGCGCCCTCCGTCACCAGGGCGCGGCCGATGCGCCCGGGGATCGGCGCCGGCACCCGGGTGTTGTCCAGGTCGAGGCTGGCCCGGGCCAGGGCGGCCTGGGCCTGTTTGAGACGGGCCCGGGCCGCGTCGAATTCCTGCCGGCTCACGGCTTCGATGTCGAGCAGGGGCCGGTAGCGTTCCACCACCAGGCGGGCCGCCAAAACGTCGGCCACCGCCGCGTCCCGGGTCGCCCGATAGGTGCGCGGATCGATCTGGAACAGGGCGGTGCCGGCTTTCACGTCGGAGCCTTCGGTGAACAGACGTTGCTCGACAATGCCGGCCACCCGCGCCCGCACCTGGGCGGTGCGCCGCGCCTGGAGGCGCCCCGGCAGGTCCCGGGTCAGCGTCACCGTTCCCGGGATCACGGTCATGACCTCGACCTCTGGCGGGGGTTGGATCCCGCCCGCTGCCCCGGGGCCGCTGCCCCCGGCGGCCGGGTCACTCGGCCCGCAGGCCGTCAGCAGGAGCGACAGAAGAATCAGAGGGGATGCCAACCGTTCGATCATGGGACAATCCTTCCGACGGCGGTGAGTGGGGGAGGGCATGGATGCGCAGGAAACTGTCGATGATGCGGGCCACCAGGGCCTGCTCCCGATCCTCGGTATGGTGGTCCGGATCCGCGGCCGCCCCAAACAGGCGACGGGTGCGATCGAAACCGGTCAGCATGGAGGTCAGCAACTCGGCGGCGAAGCGGGGATCGTCCCGGCGCAGCGTGCCGGCGTCCATCTCCTGGGCCAGAAACGCCGCCAGCCGGGTGATGGTCTGTTCCGGTCCCTTGGCGAAGAACGCCCGCCCCAGCTCCGGAAAGCGCGGCACCTCGGCGGCAATGGTGCGGTACATGGCCAGGCCTTCGTCGCTCAACACCCGCAGGCGGAACGCGACCCCGAAGCGCTGCAGGCGCTCCCGCACATCCAACCCCTCGCCATCGAGGGTCACCAGAATGCTGCCGGCCACCAGGTTGGCCACTTCGCTGAACAGATCGTCCTTGCTGGAGAAGTGGTTGTATACCGTCTGCCGCGCCACCCCGGCCCGCGCCGCGATCCGCTCGATGCTGGCGCGGTAGCCTTCCTCGATGAACAGTTTGGTGGCGGCTTCGATCAGCCGCCGGCGGATGTCGGCGATGGTTTCTTCGGGGAGGCCCATGGGAGGTTGAAACCCTGGTTGGAGTTACCGTGAAAGTCGCGGAACGACTTTCATCGGTGGAGGGTGGCGGGAGGCCTTCCCCATCCATCAGATTTAGACTGTACAGTCTAGTCTACTCCAGGGCAAAAACCTTGTCGAGCGAAATTCGTTCGGCTGTGATCAACAGGGAATGGCGCCGGGTTGGAGCGGGACTGCGGCCCAGATCACTTGGCCGATGATGTCCAGGCGTTCGCGGTGGATCACGAAACCGTCCCGTTCCCTGGGGGTTTGGCAATAGACCCGCACTTCGCCCTTGTCGCGCATGGAAAAGCGGCGGAACACCAGTTGCCCGTCCAGGTTGAGGACGAAGATGGCGCCTTCCTTGGGGCCGAGGAAGGCGTTTTGCCGATCGACCAGGACCATGTCGCCCTTTTTGAGGACCGGTTCCATGCGGTCGGTGGCAACCGGCATCACCACCAGATCCACCGCCCCGGAACCGGTGATCCGGCACAGATCCTCCTGCCGGAAGGCCACGGGACTCTGGTTCCGCAACGCCAGATGGCCACCTTCCAGGACTTCGCTGGCCATGGGAATGGACACATAGACGTTCGGATCCGTCCCCAGTGTTTTCAGCAGCACGGGACGCGCCGTGGGATTCTCGTGGATGGATCCCGTTCCGGGCTTGCCGACCGTTCTGGCGACAGCGATCCGTTCCGGATTCGGTGCCAGGTTCAGACGGGCCAGCAGGGCGTCGAAGTCCGCCGGAGCGTCCAGGGGCATGCCCCGGTGGATGACGGCCGCCCCGGGCTCCTTGTCCAGCCCCAGCAGCTCCCGGTTGCCCATTGCACCGGCGCCCAGCCGCTCCATGTCCGGCCACTCCAAGGGCAGATCGAACAGCCGGAACCGACCCAGCCGCTGGCGCAGGCCCCCCAGGGTGACGGGACCCAGGAGGCCCGCCAGGATTTTTACCGCCACATACTCCAGATCGTTTCTTTTGGTATGCAATCGTTGGGGCCAAGTCACCACCACTGCCAGGGTTCCCTGGTGGTGGGCCAGGTAAACCGCCACCTGCTGTGTTCCGATGATCTGGGCATCCAGAATCCGCCCCAGCTCCTGTTCCGCCTGGGCATCGGTGGTGCATCGCAACACCCGGAACGGCGGACCATCCCCTTCGAGCAGCCAGTGGAGGTTGACGTTTTCCACATGCACCACGCCCCTGAGCAGTTCCCAACCGGGAATCTTGTGTTCATTGAAAACCCGGGGCAACGTGCCGCGGGTGAACCCCACCTGGGCTTCCCAGGTATAGGGTTTGCGGCCGTCCAGGAGCTTGCGGAAACGATCCGATACTTTTTCTTCTTTGCTCATGCGAAGATTACTTGCCGTGATGAAACTTTTTTCGCCCGGTGGGAGGCGAATGCAAATTTTCTCGTTCATGTTGTCAACAATGACCATCGTATCATCGTTTATCATGTTTGGACAAGTAATTTTACCGATGAACGCCGCGAAGCGGCTTTCATCGGCGGAGGGTGGAGGGAGGCCTCCCCCATCCATCAAACTTACCGATGAACGCCGCGAAGCGGCTTTCATCGGCGGAGGGTGGAGGGAGGCCTCCCCCATCCATCAAACTTACCGATGAACGCCGCGAAGCGGCTTTCAATGTCCGTGCCAGTCCATCGTCAGCGGATGGTGCCGCCGCGGGCGGGACCGGCTATTATGAACTGGTGGATGGGGACAGTTTCTCGCCACCCGCTGGCGCTCCATCCGGCAACGGAAATGTTCGTCTTGAAGCTGGCGCGGAATGACAGGATCCAAAAATATCATGACGATCCCGCCCCCTGTTTCCTTGGCTGCGCCCCCCCGGGTTCACAGCCATGCCGACCCCGCGGCCCTGGTCGCCGCCTGCGGGGCGGAGCTGGCCGCCTTGACGGCGCGCTGCGTGGCCCAGGGGGGCCAATGCCATATCGCCCTGGCGGGGGGCGGCACTCCCCGGGACCTCTATCGATCCCTGGCCCGGCCCCCCCTGGCCGAACGGATGCCCTGGTCGGCCCTGCATCTCTACTGGGGCGACGAACGCTGTGTGCCGGCGGATCATCCCGAGAGCAACCAGCGCATGGTTCGGGAAACGTTGTTGGATCATGTCCCCCTGCCGGCGGCCAACATCCATCCCATGCCGGTGGAGCTGCCGCCCGCCGCGGCTGCGGCCCGGTATACCGCCACCCTGGCCGCCGGACTGCCCCGGGATGCGGCGGGACGGCTGCGGTTCGACCTGGTCCTGCTGGGATTGGGCAGCGACGGTCACACCGCCTCGCTGTTTCCCCCAGAACTGGCCCAGGATTTGCATGGCACGCCCCTCTGTCGATCCGGAACCCAGCCCCAATCGGGACAGGCTCGGCTGTCCATCGCCCTTGAGTTGATCAACGACGCTCGCCAAATCTGGTTTCTGGTCACCGGCGCCGCCAAGGTGCCGGTGGTGCGGGGCATTCTGGAAGCCGCCCCCGCCGCCCGGGGCTGGCCCGCCGCCTGGGTGCGTCCCCGGGACGGGGAGCTGGTTTGGCATCTGGACCGGGCGGCGGCCGGATCGGCCTTGGATCTCATAGCGCCACTTGACCGGTGACGACAATCGGTCACAATCAGCAATGACTATCCAGGGAACGGACCCGTTCAACAGGCTTCGGAGGAGATTCCCCGTGACCGGACTCAGCGTGGCCGATGTGGGGGTGGAGCGGTTCAATCGGGACCATCAGCGCCTGCTCTTCTATGTGGAGGAGTTCAATCGCCTGGCGGCCCGCTTCCGACAGCGTCCGCCCTTCGAGGACGAATGGGATCAGGTGGACGCCATCTTCGTGCGGCTGGAGAAATACGTGCAGATGCATTTCGCCGCCGAGGAGGCGATGATGCGGGAGCGCGGCTATCCGGAGATCGGCGAACACATGGCCCAGCATGCCCATCTGTCCAAGGTGCTGGCGGAACTCCAGGAGAAGGTGGGCAGCCGGCAGGTGGCCTACATCGCCCAGTTGCAGGGCTTTCTCATGGACTGGCTGCGCAACCACATCAACCGCCACGACGCCCGCTACGGGGAGTTCTTCCGCCAGGGAGGAACGCGGTCATGAATCAGGAACTGCTCGCGGAAGCGGAAGAGATTCTCGCCAAGGCGCTGTTCAACGAGATGATCTCCGTCCATCAACTGCACAAGGTGATCTCCGCCAATCCCCTGCGGGTGGTGTTGCTGGACGTCCGCACCGCCATCGAACACCAGGAGGGCGTCATCCCCCGGTCCACCCTCTTTCCGTGCGACCACAACCTGGAAAACCGTGAGGACACCGGCCCCTTCAGCCACAGCTTCCACGCCCGGTTCCGCCCCGAGGCGTTCGATCCCGAAACCCGCTATGTGCTGATCTGTCGTTCCGGTCCCCGCACCGCCATCGCCCTGGCCCGCTTTCTGGAGTGCGGTCTGCAGGCCTGCGAACTGATCGGCGGCACCATCGAATGGGCGCGGTTCTTCCCGTTGGTTCCGGCCGCCTGATCCGCCCGATGCCCCGACCGTCGGCCTCTCCCCCCCTGCGACGCACCCGCATCCTGCTGCGCCGCCACCTCATTCGTCCCATGCTGATCGGCGGGCATTCCCCCGGTTATGTGGCCCGCGGCACGGCGGTGGGGATATTTCTGACCTTCACGCCCTCGGTGGGCTTTCAGGTGCCCCTGCTCATGGGCGTCTGGACCCTGACCCGGCTGTTGGCGCCGCGCCAGGATTTCCACTTTGCCGTGGCCTTCGGCTGGACCCTGCTCTCCAACTGGTTCACCCTGCCGCCCCTCTACTACCTGTTCTGGATCACCGGTCGGGTTCTGCTGGGCCAATGGGGCCAGCCGGCCGGTTTCGACAGCTTCTCCAACCGGCTGGAGGCGGCGTTGAACCCGGAGCAGGGCTTGTGGGACAGCCTCACCGGCTTGGCCGACCATCTGGCGGGAGACCTGCTCTGGCCTCTGCTCCTGGGCTGTCTGCCCTGGGCCGTGGCCGGCAGTCTGGCCGGTCACTGGTTGACCCTGCGCTTCCTGGAGCGCCGTCGCGTCGGACGGGGCCGCTGATCTCCCCGTTGGGGAAGATCTTCCTCCCTCCACCCTCCACCGATGGAGATCGCGGAGCGATTTCCATCGGTAACTATAACTTTTTTGTAATCATTGTTTCGATACGGATGGTCACTGATTGTTAATTGATTGTTTATAGATATATCTTTCGATATCATTTTCCGCTTTGTTTCGCCATTCGATTCAATTTTTTTGGCAGAATTATATTGATTGTCACAATCCGGATCGACACAATGGAAGAAAATCTGTACTGGATAAGTCCATTCTTCGGATCGGGAACGCATGCCATGGAAACCGCACTGACTCAAAAACAGAATTGCTGGGAAGTGAAGAAATGCGGCCGGGAGCCCGGGGGGGCCAAGGTGGCGGAGATGGGCATCTGCCCTGCCTCCAATACCAAGACCGGTTTCATCAATCACGGGGAGTTCGCCGGGCGCATCTGCTGGGCCATCACCGGCACCTTCTGCGGGGGCAAGCAGCAGGGCACCCGGGAAGAGAAGTCGATGTCCTGCACCAAGTGCGAGTTCTATCTCCATGTCAAGGAAGAGGAGGGATCCGGCTTCAAGCTGTTGCCCCCGGAGGAAGGTCCCATGGTGACCATTTCGGCCAAGAAAGGCAAGAAGACCGAGGTGGGGTTGCGGCTGGTGGAGCGGTTCGATCACAACGTCTTCGATGGCTTCGAAAAGGCCTTCAACGGCATGCTGCGGGCCAAGAAGGACGAAACCCGTTACGTCCTGGACTTCAAGCGCACCACCTATCTGGACTCGGCCGCCCTGGGCATGATGCTGTTGTTCCGGGAGAAGGCCGGTGGTCCCCAGTCGGACATCCACCTGGTCAACGTCCGACCGGCGGTGCGGCAGGTTCTGGATACGGCCAATTTCCAGAAGCTGTTCCATATCCGCTAGCAGCCCCCGCTGGACGGACGTGGCGATTTCGGCCAGACTTTGGTTGAAAGCGTCACGTCACGTCCGGGGAGCGCCCATGAAATTCATCGATCCGAGAATCGATTTCGCCTTCAAGAAGATCTTCGGCAGCGAGGATGCCAAGGACGTTCTGGTCAGCTTTCTGGAGAGCCTGCTGGGGCTGGAGGGCGACCATCGCCT
>PEAP01000003.1 GCA_002753665.1 Magnetococcales bacterium DC0425bin3 | reverse complement strand
GGCGGTCCGGGGGGGGAAGGGTTCGAAGCCGCCCCGCGCGCGCCGGCGGGCGGGGGCGATTACGCCCGACCGGCGGCCTCCCCCCAGGGTGGTCCAGCTCCGTCTCCGGCCGCGGCCCCGGCGGGGGGGGGCTTCCCCGGGGATGATTTCGGCCATGCCCCCAACTTCGACGACGACATTCCCTTTTGACTGCTAACCGCATTTGGCGAAAAAGGTTTCGAATTCCTCTTCCCGGAACACCGGATCCACCGAGCCGTTCCAGCGGGTGTGGTAGGCCTCCAGCAGCCGTTGGGCCGGCGTGAGGCCGCTTTCGGCGATGTGGAACAGCTTGTCCAGGTAGATCGATTCATCGCAACCGACGGCGTTGCGTTCCTGCTGGCGGTGCAGGCTGGCCCGGGCGATTTCCAGCACGCGCAGGGCCAGCCGTCCCAGGGTGCCGCCGCCGGGGATGGGGGTTTCGAGCCCCAGCCGCGGGACATCGGCATGGATGGCGTTGCGTTCCTCCAGGGTCCAGTCGGCCACCAGCTGCCAGCCTTCTTCCAATGCCTGGGCGTCGTAAAGCAGACCTTTCCACAAGGCGGGCAGGGCGCAGATCCGGTCCGAATTGCCGGCATCGGCCCCGCGGGTCTCCAGATAATGCTTGAGCCGCACGTCGGGGAACAGGGTGGTCAGGTGCAGGTCCCACTCCGCCAGGGTGGGGTAGGTCCCCGGCCGGTCCGGCAGCCGGCCTTCCAGGAATCGTCGGAAGGGCACCCCGCCGGCGGGGAGGTATTGTCCCTTCCGGTAGAGGAACAGCATGGGGGCATCCAGCGCGTAGTCCACATACTGTTCGAAACCGAAATTGTCCTGGAAGACGAAGGGCAGCCAGCCGCAGCGGTCCGGGTCGGTGTGGCGCCAGATTTCGCTGCGGAATGAGAGAAAGCCGTTGGGGCGGCCATCCAGGAAGGGGGAGTTGGCGAACAGGGCGGTGATCAGGGGCTGCAGGGCCAGGGCCAGACGGAACTTGGCCCGCATGTCCCCTTCGCTGGAGAAATCCAGATTGGCCTGCACCGTGGCGGTGCGGGTCATCATGTCCAGGCCGAGACGGCCCCGGGTGGGCAGATAGTCCCGCATCACCCGGTAACGCCCCTTGGGCATCCACGGCACCGCTTCCCGGGACCACCTGGGCTGAGCCCCGATGCCCAGAAAGGCGATGCCCAGCTCCTGGCAGATGGGGGCCAGCTGGTCCAGGTGGCGGTTGATTTCGGCCTGGGTCTGGTGGATGGTCTTCAGGGGGGCGCCGGAGAGTTCCAGCTGTCCCCCGGGTTCCAGGGTGATGGCCTCCGCGCCCCGTTTCAGGGCGATGGGCAGCCCCTGTTCCAGCACCGGCTCCCAGTCGAAGCGGCGGGCCATTTCTTCCAGCACCACCCGGATGCCCGCCGGCCCTTCATAGGGAATGGGCGCGAGATCCGCCTTGCGGAAGCCGAATTTTTCATGTTCGGTTCCCACCCGCCAGCGGTCACGGGGCTTGCAGCCCGTCTCCAGGTGGGCCACCAGCAGGTCCTTGCGGGTGATGGGTGTGGCACCGTGGGCGGGGGGGTGGGCCATGGGGGGTGCTTTCATCGCCAAAAGGGTTGGAATGGTCGAAGCCGGCCTGGAGTTCCTGTTCCGGTTCGGTCAACGGAACAGGGTGCCGATTCCCAGGTCGGTGAAAATTTCCAGCAGCAGGGCGTGCTGGATGCGGCCGTCGATGATGTGGGCATTCTTGACGCCTTCCCGGCGGGCCTTGAGGCAGGTCTCCACCTTTGGAATCATGCCGCCGGAGATCACCCCCCGGTTGATCAACTCCTGGGCCTGTTCCGTTTCCATGTTCGGGATGAGATTGCCGTCGCCATCCTTGACCCCTTGCACATCGGTGAGCAGGACCAGTTTTTCCGCCAACAGGGCGGCGGCCACATGGCCGGCCACATGGTCGGCGTTGATATTGTAGGTCTCCCCGTTGGTTCCCACACCCACCGGGGCCACCACCGGGATGATCTCCGCTTCCGTGAGCAGGGAGAGGAGGCGGGGGTTGATGCGGATCACCTCTCCCACCCAGCCCAGGTCGATGATCTCGGGGGTTTCCAGCTCCGGCCCCTTGCGCACATGGGGCAGTTTGCGGGCCTGGATGGTGTGGGCATCCTTGCCCGAGAGCCCCACCGCCTGCCCGCCGTTGAGATTGATCAGGTTGACGATATCCTTGTTGACCTTGCCGGCCAGCACCATCTCCACCACGTTGACCGTGGCATCGTCGGTGACGCGCAGACCGTCCACGAACTCGGGTTTGAGCCCCATTTGCTTCATGGTCTGACCGATCTGGGGGCCACCGCCATGGATCACGATGGGATTGATGCCCACCTGGCGCAGGAGGATGACATCCTGGGCAAAGGTCCGTTTCAACCGTTCATCCACCATGGCATGACCGCCGTATTTGACGACGATGGTCTTGTTCTTGAAACGGCGCATGTAGGGCAGGGCTTCGATCAGCACCTTGGCCTTTTCCACCTGATCCTGAAAGGGCATTCCGGTTCTCCTGCGGGTGATGGCCGGGCCGGCTCCTTGCCGCCCGGACCGGGTTTTCCGTAGACTACTCCGAATCGGGCGGCAGGAGCCAACCCGTCGGCGTTCGTCATCCAGTCCTTTGCCATTTTTGGGCCATCGGCGAGACCTCATGCGCAAGTTCCGCTTCACCTGTCTGATCTCCCTCGGCCTGATGGGGATCTGGCCGGGATCCACCCCTTCGGCCTGGGGCGAGATCCTGTATGTCACCGACCAGTTCACCATCACCCTGCGCAAGGGGAAGGATATCAACCAGCCGGAGATCCGTTCCCTGCCCACCGGTACCCGGGTGGAATTGCTGGAGCAGGGCGAAAAGGGTTGGGGCAGGGTGCGGACCGAGTCCGGGCAGGAAGGCTGGGTGTTGAAGCGGTATCTCATCCCCGAAAAGCCTGCCCGCATGCGGTTGGAGGAGGTCCTGGAGGCCCAACGGCGGGTGGAGGCGGAGCGGGACGCCCTGGGCAAACAGGTAGCCATATTGCAGAACGGGCTGCAAGCCCAGGGACAATTGAAAGAAGAACTGGAACGGATCAAGCGGATTTCGAGCAGTGCCCTGGCCATGGAAAAGGAAATCCAGTCCCTGCGCGAACATAACCGGGAGGTGAACGGCCGTCTGGCGGCTCTGCAGGAAGAGAAGGAGACCCTGGAGGCCCAATCCAGCACCACCTTTTTTCTGGCCGGGGCCGGGGTGTTGATCCTGGGCTTCGTCGCCGGCGGCTTTCTGTCCCGGCGGCGCCAGCGCGGTACCTACAATTCCCTGATGTAACGCCCACCAGTTCCCTTTTCCCATCCGCCCGCAAATGGGGTAGCCTGCCATGGGGGCTTGGCATCCAGACCATTGCCGGGGGACGGAGGAATCACTGTGCGCTTCAAGCTGATTGTGGCGATCGTGCGGACCAATCTCACCGACCGGATCGTGGCGGCCGCCAAGAAGGCCGGGGCGACCGGAGCCACCCTCATTCCGGCCCGGGGGACCGGGATCCATGAGGCGCGAACCTTTTTTGGCCTCTCCCTGGAGACCCAGCGGGACGTGGTGATGTTCCTGCTGGAGGAGCCGATCTGTCAGGCGGTTCTGGATACCGTGCGGGAGGCAGGAGAGTTTCACAAACCGGGGACGGGGATTGCCTTCCTGTTGGATCTTGATCAGGTGGTGGGATTGGAAAGTCAGCTCCCCGGCTACCGGGAAGAGCATTGCTGACGGATTGTCGGCCAACTGTTTTTTCGAATATCCCGTTGTTCCCCCCACTCTTGCCGAGGAATGACCAGCACCGTGCCGGATGTTTCCCGGGAAACCCTGTTCTACGATGCGGTGGTGGTGGGTGCCGGCCCTGCCGGGTTGTCCGCCGCCATTTTTTTGGCCCGGGAGTGGCAGGCGAGGGTCTGTGTGCTGGAAAAAGCCGCCCGGGTGGGCGGGCACAGTCTCTCCGGGGCCTTGCTGGAGCCTGATGCCCTGGCGTCCCTCTTCCCCGATGGTCCGCCATCCGATCGCCCTCCGCCTCCGACCGGGATTCCGGTGACCGGGGAGTCCTTGTGGTGGCTCACCGCGGCTCGATCCTGGTCCTTGCCGGTCCCCAGGGTCTGGAACCAGGCCGGCTGTCGGATCCTGTCCCTGGGGCGGCTGGTCCGCTGGTTGGGGGAGGTGGCGGAAGGGGTCGGGGTGGACCTGTTGCCGGGATTCCCGGCGGTCGAGCCGCTGTGGGACGGCCCGCGGTTGGCCGGGGTGGTCACCGGGGATCTGGGGCGGGGGCAGGATGGGGCTCCCAGGGATGATTACCAACCCGGGGTGGCGGTGCGGGCCCCGGTGACCATTCTGGCCGAGGGCTGCCGGGGGTATCTGAGCCGGCGGATCATCCGTCGTTTGGAGTTGGACCAGGGCTGCGCGCCCCAGACCCATGTCCTGGGGCTCAAGGAAGTCTGGCGGGTGCCGGAGGCCGGGGCTGGCGGGGTGATCCATACCCTGGGATGGCCCTTGCCCCCGGGAGTCCATGGCGGGGGCTTCCTCTACCGGGGACCGGGGAACCGGGTTTCGGTGGGTCTGGTGGCTGGTCTGGATTATGCCAATCCCGCCTTCGATCCCTTCGGAGCGTTCCAGCAGTGGAAAACCCATCCCCGCATCCGGGTGTTTCTGGATGGGGGAGAACCGGTAGGCTACGGAGCCCGCACCCTGCCCGTGGGGGGCTGGCAAAGCCTGCCGGAAATGGCTTTCCCCGGCGGGCTGCTGATCGGCGACGGCGCCGGACTGCTGGATGCCGCCCGCCTCAAAGGCATCGGCAATGCCATCGCCTCGGGGGTGCTGGCGGCCCGGTGGGTGGGAGAGCAGACCAGCGGATCGTTGCGGGAACGGTGGCGGCGCGAGCCGGGCGGCAGGCGGCTGTGGGATGTTCGCAACGTGCGCCCGGGGTTTCGGCGCGGCACGGTCCTGGGCCTGGGCAACGCCGTTTGGGAGGCGGCATTGGGCGGGCGTTCGCCCTGGACCTGGACCTGGTCCCGTTCCGATCGGCAGCGGCTGCTGCCAATGGAACGCTGCCGGGGTTTGACCTGTCCCGCCCCCGATGGACGATTGGCCTTCGACCGGGCCACGGCTCTCTCCCGCAGTGGTCTCCACCACGAGCCGGACCAGCCGGTCCATCTGCTGCGGGATCGCTGGGTCGTGCCCGATCCGTTCGATCATCCGGAAACCCGCTACTGCCCGGCCGGCGTGTTCCAGCGCGGGCCGGGGGACCCTCCGGTGCGGGTCCATCCCGGCAACTGTCTGCACTGCAAGAGCTGCGATATCAAGGATCCCCACGGGGCCTTGCGCTGGATCCCTCCGGAGGGGGGCAGTGGTCCCGACTATCCGGATCTGTAGCAGGAGACGCTCAGGGGGTCCCGCTCAGGGCGGCCAGCAGTTCCGCCTGATGGTGGGTCGCCAGGGCGTCCACCACCTCGCCCAGTTCTCCCTCCATGATGCTGTCCAGCTTGTGCAGGGTCAGGTTGATGCGGTGGTCGGTGAGGCGGTTCTGGGGGAAATTGTAGGTGCGGATCCGTTCCGAGCGGTCTCCGGACCCCACCTGGGTGCGGCGGTCGGCGGAGCGCTGTGCATCGGCGGCCTGCCGTTGCAGATCGTACAGGCGGGCGGACAGGACCTTCAGCGCCTTGGCCTTGTTCTTGTGCTGGGATTTTTCATCCTGACAGGTGACCACCAATCCGGTGGGCAGATGGGTGATGCGCACGGCGGAATCGGTGGTGTTGACGCTTTGACCGCCGGGTCCCGAGGAGCGGTAGACATCGATGCGCAGGTCCTTGTCGTCGATGGTGACTTCCACGTCGTCGGCCTCCGGCAGGATGGCCACGGTGCAGGCGGAGGTATGGATCCGCCCCCCCGCCTCGGTGGAGGGGACGCGCTGCACCCGGTGAACCCCGGACTCGAACTTGAGGGCCCCATAGGCCCCGGCGCCGGAGAGCATGGCGATCAGTTCCTTGTACCCGCCCAGGGGGGTAGGGCTGGCGGACAACACCGCCAGCCGCCAATGATTCTGTTCGGCGAAGCGGCCGTACATGCGGAACAGATTGGCGGCGAACAGGGCGGCTTCCTCCCCGCCGGTGCCGGCGCGGATCTCCAGGATCACGTTGCGGCCGTCGTTGGGGTCGGCGGGCAGCAGCAGCATCTGCAGTTCCTGGTAGCGTTTGTCCAGCTCCGCCTTGAGCCGTTCCCGCTCTTCCCGGGCCAACTGACGCAGTTCGGGGTCGTTGGCGGAATCTTCCAGCAGGGCCGCGGCATCCGCAGCCTCCCGCTCCAGTTTCCGGTAGGCCTCCCATTCCGCCACGATGGGGT
The DNA here is from genome assembly GCA_002753665.1 of Magnetococcales bacterium DC0425bin3. Lineage (GTDB taxonomy): Bacteria > Pseudomonadota > Magnetococcia > Magnetococcales > DC0425bin3 > DC0425bin3. The sequence continues at coordinate 85,282 of PEAP01000003.1, read as the reverse complement.
CCAGCTCCGCGTATTCCTTGCTCAGACGGGCGAAACGTGCGGGATCGGCGCTGGCCCCGGGTTGGCCCAGCAGGGCGGCCAGCTCATCGTGACGGCGGGCCAGGGTTTGCAGTTTTTCCGACAGGGACATGGGTCAATCGCCGCTTGCGGCGCCGTTTTCGGGGGTGATCCCGGCGGGATCGTCCAGGTCGAACAGCCGGTGGACGGCATCCAGGTAGAGATCGCCGTCCCGCCGAATGGCCAGGACCCGCAACTGGGTGGCCGGGGTGTAGAACAGCTTGTTGACCAGGCGCCGGAATCCCTCCCGGATCCGCTCCCGTTCCGTCGGGCCCAGTTCCGGCCAACTGCCGAGGAGACGCTCCAGTTCCCGGTCCCGCTCCATCTCCATGCGATGCCGAAGGGCGACGATGGTGGGCACCGCCTTGAGGGTTCCCAGCCATTGGAGAAAGTTGGCGGTTTCGGCTTCGATGATGTGGTTGGCCGCCTCGCTGGCGTTGTCGCGTTCCTTGCGGTTTTCCGCCACCAGGTGGTTGAGGTCGTCCATGTTGTAGAGAAAGGCGCTGTCCAGTTCGGCGATTCTGGGATCCAGGTCCCGGGGCACGGCGATATCAATGAAGAAGATGGGACGTTGCCGCCGCCGCTTGAGGGCTGCCCGCACCATGGGGGCGTCCACCAGGTAGGTGGTGGACCCGGTGGAGGAGATCACCACGTCGGACCGGTCCAGGATCTCGCCCAGCTGGTCCAGAGGGAAGGCATGACCGCTGAAGGCCCGGGCCAGAATTTCGGCCCGGGCAAAGGTGCGGTTGGTGACCAGAACCTGTCCGACGCCATTGTCCACCAGATGACGGGCCGCCAGTTCGCACATTTCTCCGGCACCGATCAACAGGCAGGTCTTGCCCTCCAGGCTGCCGAAGATCTTGCGGGCCAGGGTGACGGCGGCATAGGAGACCGACACCGCGTTGCGGGCAATGGCGGTTTCGGTGCGCACCCGCTTGGCCACCCGGAAGGCCTGGTGGAAGAACTTGTTGAGGATGGGGCCACTGGCCCGGACGGCGGCGGCCTGTTGATAGGCCTGTTTCACCTGCCCCAGAATCTGGGGTTCACCCACCACCATGGAGTCGAGGCTGGCTGCCACCCGGAATCCGTGGCGGATGGCCTGCGTCTCCGTGTGGTGATAGAGATGGGGGGCCAGGGCCTCGGGTTCCAGACCATGGTGGCGGGCCAGCCAGACGGAAACCGCCGCCGCCGCGGCCTGGGAATCCGGGGTGGCCAGGTAGGCTTCCACCCGGTTGCAGGTGGAGATCAACACCCCCTCGGTCACCTCTGGCAGGGCCAGGAGGGCGGCCAGGTGTTCCGGAATCCGTTCCTCGGTCAGGGCCAGGCGTTCGCGCATGGCCACGGGGGCGGATCGATGGTTGAGTCCCACGACGGCGATTTTCATCGATGTTTGGTTACGTCGTTGGTCCAGGCCGAGGGTCGGGGTGCGGGGCAGGAAATTGCCTCCAGAATCGAATGATCCATGATAGACTGTCCCCCCCATTCGGACAAACCTTCATGGAGCCGGTCGTGAAGGGTTGCCCTGCAAGCCTTGCGGGGGCAGGAGGGATTGTTTATAGTCGCACGCTGCTTCCGGATCGACGCCAGCTCTTGTTCATCCCGGGGTGTAGCGCAGTCTGGTAGCGCATCGGCTTTGGGAGCCGAGTGTCGGAGGTTCGAATCCTCTCACCCCGACCAATATCCCACGGTGACGCCGACCGGGAAACGATGGGTGCGAGCCCCGGGGGGGGGGCAACCCTCGGGCGCCCGTAGCTCAAAGGATAGAGCAACGGCCTTCTAAGCCGTGGGTTGCAGGTTCGAGTCCTGCCGGGCGCGCCAAGGCCAAGGGGACCATCCATTACCCCCTTGCCAGGCTGCAGCAGGACACCTGCGGACCCGCGAGTGGACGGGAGGGGGGGGAAGGTCGGAGCAAAAGCGGTTTCGTATCGTGCAAGAGCGTCCCCCCAAGAGCAGCCTTCCCCGGGAGCAGCCTGACCCCGGGGCGGCCGATTCGACCAGGACGGGGAGGGCCTCTCCAGGGATGGAGTTTATGGCGAACGTAGCTCAGTCGGTAGAGCCCCGGATTGTGATTCCGGTTGTCGCGAGTTCGAGTCTCGTCGTTCGCCCCAATGCTCCACAAGTCGCGTAGCCCGACCCGGTCCCCGGAGCCGGGCTTTTTTTCGCTGGCGGCGACCGGTTGATTGACCGCACCCGTTTGCGAAAGTGGCGGAACTGGTAGACGCCCTGGACTTAGGATCCAGTGCCGCAAGGCGTGGGGGTTCGACTCCCCCCTTTCGCACCATCTCCGCGCCCCGAATTTTGATGGCGGGGGGGGGAGGCATCCCTCCCCGCCACCGTGGAAATCGCAACGCGACGTTCACGGTCATTCACCTGGAGAACAGAGACAGCCAATGGAAGTCACCGTTGAAGAGAAAGGAACCTACGACCGGAATCTGAACATCACCATTCCGGCGGAACGGGTGAGTGCCCTGTGGGACCGGGAACTGGGGCGTCTGGGGCAGAATGTCCGTCTGCCGGGGTTTCGTCCCGGCAAGGTGCCCCGCAAGGTGTTGGAGCAGCGGTTCGGCGGCCAAGTGGCCGCCGGGGTGGCGGAAGATCTGTTCAAGGCCACCTACTTCGAGGCATTGACCCAAAAAGGTCTGAAACCCATCGACATGCCCCGGCTCACCCTGGGCCGGGTGGTGCGGGGGGAGACCTTCTCCTATACCGCCGCCATTCAGGTGTTCCCGGACCGGCAGCCCGAGGGCTACAAGGACATGCCTCTGCAGCGGCCCCGGGTGGAGATCTCCGACGGGGACGTGGATCAGGTGGTGGAGCGGATTCGTTCCTCCAACACCGTGTTTCATGCCGAAGAGGGGCGTCGGGCGGCCAACGGCGATCAGGTCCTGATGGACTTCGAGGGACGAGTGGCCGGCGAACTCTTTCCCGGGGGCAGCGCCAAGGATTATGCCCTGACCCTGGGCTCGGGCCATTTCATCCCCGGGTTCGAATCCCAGCTGGAAGGGATCGGTCCCGGTGAGGAACGCAACGTGGAGGTGACGTTCCCCGGGAACTACCACAACAAGGATCTTGCTGGGAAACCAGCGGTGTTTTCCTGCACGGTCAAGCAGGTGCGTCGGCCCGAACTGCCGGCGCTGGACGACACCCTGGCGGAAAAAGCCGGCGTCAAAGAAGGGGGTTTCGAGAAACTGCGCTCCGAAATCCGTGTCCAACTGGAGAAGCAGGCCCAGGGGATCGTGGAGCGGCAGTTGAAGAAACAGATCCTGGATCAGTTGCTGACCAGGAACCGCTTCGAGCTGCCCAGCCAGCTCGTGGACCGGGAGCTGGACGCCCTGATGGAACGGGCCAAGGGGGAGAAACCGGAGGCGGAGCGGACCCCCCAGTGGGAGGAGAGCCTGCGGGAGAAGCTGCGTTCCGCGGCGGAGGACCGGGTGATCCTGGGGTTCACCATCAGTGTCGTGGCCCGCACCGAGGCGGTCGAGGTGGATGAGGCCTCGGTGGAATCCTACCTGGATGACATGGGCGCCCAGTTCGGCGAACATGCTGCCCAGATGAAGTCCTTCATCAAGGGCAACAAGGAGCGCATGGAAGAGATCCGGGGCGCCGTTCTGGAAAAGAAAGTGATGGACTGGATCGTGGATCACGGTCAGGTGACCGATCTTCCCAGGACTTTCGCGGACTTGGTCAAGGACCAGGAACACGGGCCCCTCCCGGCGGGGTGCCGTCCCCCCCCCCCCCCCCGGGGGGGGGGACTGTTCTCCCTGCCCATTCCGGGAGGGGGGGACTTTCTGTTCGCCAGGGTGGATTTTCTGGAACCGAATGGACCGGGGGGGAATCCAACATGGGATGCGACGGTTCGCGAGAACTGGTTCCGATATTGCAAAGCGTCTTTCGAGACGCCCTGCGGGCAGCCGGGCGGAGTTCCCGCTGATCGACACGGAATACAGTAAGCACAGGAAAGGGATGGCCGATGAACCTGGTCCCCATGGTCGTGGAAACCACCAACCGCGGCGAACGGGCATACGACATCTACTCCCGTCTCCTCAAGGAGCGGGTGGTGTTTCTGGTCGGCGGCATCAACGATGACAGCGCCAACCTGGTCATTGCCCAACTGCTTTTCCTGGAGTCGGAAAATCCGGAAAAGGACATTCACCTCTACATCAATTCCCCCGGCGGATTGGTGACAGCCGGCCTCGCCATCTATGATACCATGCAGTTCATCCGGCCGGAGGTCAGCACCCTCTGCATCGGCCAGGCGGCCAGCATGGGAGCGTTGTTGCTGGCGGCGGGGGCGCCGGGGAAACGGCTGGTGCTGCCCAACTCCCGAGTGATGATTCATCAGCCCCTGGGGGGCTATCAGGGCCAGGCCACCGAAGTGGAAATCCATGCCCGGGAGATGCTCAAGGTGCGGGAACGGCTCAATGTCATTCTCGCCCATCACACCGGGCAGCCGCTGGAAAAGATCGCCCAGGACACCGAACGGGATTATTTTCTGAACAGCCGGGAGGCGTGCGATTACGGGCTGACGGACCGTGTGATCGAAAAGCGTGACGTTCCGAAAGAAGCCGGCGATTGAGGGGGCCGGCGGCAAAAGATCGAGGGATCCATGGCCAACAAGAGTTCGGATTCGGGAAGTGTCCTGCATTGCTCATTCTGCGGGAAGAATCAACATGAAGCCCGCAAACTGATTGCCGGACCGTCGGTCTTCATCTGCGACGAGTGCGTCGATCTGTGCGCGGAGATCATCCGCGAGGACAAGAGCAGCCACTTGGCGGAACGACGGGTCGGGGTCCCCAATCCCTCCCGGATCAAGGCCACGCTGGACGATTATGTCGTTGGCCAGGACCATGCCAAGAAGGTGCTTTCGGTTGCGGTGTACAACCATTATAAACGGTTGGAGAGCAACGGTGTCGAACGGGGGGATGTGGAGATCGCCAAGAGCAACGTACTGCTGATCGGTCCCACCGGTTCCGGCAAGACCCTGCTCGCCCAGACCCTGGCCCGCATCCTGGACGTGCCCTTCACCATCGCCGACGCCACCACCCTCACCGAGGCCGGCTATGTCGGGGAGGATGTGGAAAACATCATCCTGCGGCTGCTCCAGGCCGCCGACAACGATGTGGAGAAGGCCCAGCGGGGCATCGTCTTCATCGACGAGATCGACAAGATTTCCCGCAAATCCGACAATCCCTCCATCACCCGGGATGTCTCCGGGGAGGGGGTGCAGCAGGCCCTGCTGAAGATCATCGAAGGCACTGTGGCCAGCGTGCCGCCCCAGGGTGGGCGCAAGCATCCCCAGCAGGAATATCTCCAGGTGGACACCACCAACATCCTGGTGATCTGCGGCGGAGCCTTCCATGGCCTGGAAAAGGTGATCGAGCGCCGTTCGGCCCGCCATCATGGCATCGGCTTCGGCGCCAAGGTCAGGGAGGGGCGGGCGGAGGAGCGGATCAACGAGCTGTTGAAGATGCTGGAGCCGGAGGATCTGCTGCAGTTCGGCCTCATCCCGGAGTTCGTCGGTCGTCTGCCGGTGGTGGCCACCCTCCAGGATCTGGATCTGGATGCCCTGCTGCGGATTCTCACCCAGCCGAAGAACGCCCTGGTCAAACAGTACCAGAGGCTGTTGGAAATGGAGGGCGTGAAGCTCACCTTCACCGACGATGCCCTCAAGGCGGTGGCCGGCAAGGCCATCAGCCGCAAGACCGGTGCCCGGGGGCTGCGGGCCATCCTGGAAACCCTGTTGTTGGATACCATGTTCGATATTCCCTCCTTGAACGGCGTCACCGAAGTGGTGATCAACCGGGAGGCCGTCGAGAACAAGGCCGAGCCGCTTCTCATCTACGGGGATGCCCCCATGGAAGCCAAAGCCTAGGCAGGAGGTTCCCCCATGAGCCAGCCCAAAGCCGTCACTCCTCCGGTGCCCTTCCGGAAGCCGGTTCTGCCCCTGCGGGATATTGTGGTTTTTCCCCACATGATTGTTCCCCTGTTTGTGGGACGGGACCGCTCCATCCGCGCTCTGGAGGCGGTTTCCGAACGGGAAGACGATCGCCGCATCTTGTTGGTCTCCCAGAGGGAGGCCTCCACCGACAATCCGGAGGAGGCCGACATCTACCAGGTGGGGGTGGTGGCCACCATTCTCCAACTGCTGAAACTGCCCGACGGCACCGTCAAGGTTCTGGTGGAAGGGGGGCAGCGGGTGCGGGTGCTGCGCTTCATCCAGACCGAGCCGTATTTTCTGGCGGAGGCCCATTATCTGGAGGAAGAGCCCTACAATCGCACCGAGGCGGAAGCCCTGATGCGCTCGGTGGTGAGCCAGTTCGAGAATTACGCCAAGCTGAACAAGAAGATTCCCCCGGAAGTGCTGGTGACCTTCCAGTCGGCGGATGATCCGTCCCGGTTGTCCGACATCGCCGCCACCCATCTGAACCTCAAGGTGCCGGAAAAACAGGATCTGCTGGAACTCATCTCGGTGGTGGAACGCCTGGAGCGGCTGTTCGTGGCCCTGGAACAGGAGATCGACGTACTCCAGGTCGAGAAGCGCATCCGGGGCCGGGTCAAGCGCCAGATGGAGAAGAGCCACCGGGATTATTATCTCAACGAACAGATGAAGGCGATCCAGAAGGAGCTGGGGGACCGGGGGGAGGAAGAGGGCGAAAAAGACGAGATGGCCGAGTTGGCCGAACGCATTGAGGCCGCCGGCATGCCGGAGGAGGCCAGGAAGAAGGCCGAGTCGGAACTGAAAAAGCTCAAGCAGATGTCTCCCATGTCGGCCGAAGCCACGGTGGTACGCAACTACATCGACTGGTTGGTCAGCCTGCCCTGGAGCAAGTCCTCGGAGCTGGCCCATGACCTGGACGAGGCGGAGCGCATCCTGGAGGAAGACCACTACGGCCTGGAAAAGGTGAAGGAACGGATCGTCGAACACCTGGCGGTGCAACAGAAGGTCGAGAAGATCAAGGGTCCCATTCTTTGCTTGGTGGGGCCGCCCGGGGTGGGCAAGACCTCCCTGGCCAAATCCATTGCCCGGGCCTCGGGCCGCAACTATGTGCGGGTTTCCCTGGGCGGGGTGCGGGACGAGGCCGAAATCCGCGGCCATCGCCGGACCTATATCGGCTCCCTGCCGGGCAAGATCCTGCAATCCATGAAGAAGGCGGGGACCAACAACCCATTGTTCCTGCTGGATGAAATCGACAAGGTGGGGTCGGATTTCCGGGGAGATCCCAGTTCGGCCCTGCTGGAGGTGCTGGATCCGGAACAGAACAACACCTTCTCCGACCATTATCTGGAGGTGGAATATGATCTGTCCAAGGTGATGTTCATCACCACCGCCAACGGTCTCAACATCGCCCGTCCCCTGCTGGACCGGATGGAGGTGATCCGTCTGGCCGGATATACGGAAGAGGAAAAGATCCACATCGCCAAGCGCTATCTGATTCCCCGCCAGATGGAGGCCCATGGCCTGAAGGGCGGCGAGTTCAGCCTTGTGGATACCGCCCTGGTGGACATCATCCGCTACTATACGCGGGAGGCAGGGGTGCGCAACCTGGAGCGGGAGATCGCCACCCTGTGCCGCAAGGCCGCCAAGGCCTTGCTCAAGGACGCGAAGCGCAAGAAGTTCGCCACCACCAGCAGCAGCCTGGAGAAATCCCTGGGAGTGCGGCAGTTCCGCTTCGGACTGGCGGAGGAGTCGGACCTGGTGGGTGTGGCCACCGGTCTGGCCTGGACCAATGTGGGGGGAGAGATACTCTCCATTGAGGCGATTCATCTGCCCGGCAAGGGCAAACTGACCATCACCGGCAAACTGGGGGATGTGATGCAGGAGTCGGTGCAGGCGGCCATGAGCTATGCCCGCTCCCGTGCCAAGGACTGGAAACTGCCCAAGGAATATTTCCAGAACCGGGACATCCATGTTCACGTTCCCGAGGGCGCCACCCCCAAGGATGGCCCTTCGGCGGGTATCGGCATCTGTACCGCCATCGTCAGCGCCCTCACCGGCATCGCCATCCGCAAGGAGGTGGCCATGACCGGAGAGATCACCCTGCGGGGCCGGGTGCTGGTCATCGGTGGCCTCAAGGAGAAACTGCTGGCCGCCCACCGGGCTGGAATCCGGCAGGTCCTGATCCCCCAGGAGAATCTCAAGGATCTCAAGGACGTTCCCCAGACCATCCTCAAAAATCTGGAAATCCACCCCGTCACCCACATGGACGAGGTGCTGGAGCGGGCCCTGATCGCCTCTCCCGGTGACCGGGTGATCACGCCCCTGGATTCCGAAGTGGAGACGCCGGAAGGGGAGCCGATGGTGGTGAAGACCGATCCTCCCCCCAGCGTGGATTCCCCCTCGGTGACCCACTGACGGGTCTTTTACTGTGGAAGCCGGACAGCGGCTTTCATCGGTGGAGGGTGGAGGGAGGCATCTCCCATCCATCGGGGGTGATTTTGTTTCCTGCGTTTTTCGGGCCGGTTTACCCTTGGGCCCGAAAAAACGGGCTTGCGGACTCAAGAGGGCGGTTGACAGCGGGGCCGGTAGCCGATATAAGGCGAAATCGGCTTGAAAATACTGTATTTATCCAGTTCGCTGGGAGGCGAGGACCTTGAATAAGACAGAGTTGGTTGATCAGGTAGCCAATGAGGCTGGTTTGCCCAAACTGCAGGCCACTGCCGCGGTGGACGCCATGGTCGGGGCCATCACCAATGCCCTCAAGGCGGGTGATTCGGTGAGTCTCATCGGTTTTGGGACCTTCATGGTCAAGGAACGGCCGGCCCGGACGGGACGCAATCCCCGCACCGGCGAGCAGATCACGATCTCTGCCGGCAAACAACCCAAATTTCGTCCGGGCAAGGGGCTGAAGGACGCCGTCGGCGGCTGAATCGGTTTGGTCCAGTCCTTGGCCCAGGGGGGAGAATCGGGCCTTTCCGCGGCAGATCCACCCCCGGCAGTCGCCAGGCCGGGAGGGGAGGTAATTCCTGTTCAGGGCGGGTAGCTCAGCCGGGAGAGCATCGGCCTTACAAGCCGGGGGTCACAGGTTCAAGCCCTGTTCCGCCCACCACCGTTTGCCGCGATTTCCGAGTCCCCATCATTCCCTTGCCATGCGGATTCCGGCGCATTATTTTGCGTTCGGTCCGCCCCCCCGGCACGGGCCGCCCCGGGGAGTCGCTTTATACCGTGAAAGTCACGTCGCGGTTTTACCGTGGAAGCTGGGAAGCGGCTTTCATCGGTGGAGGGTGGAGGGAGGCCTCCGGAGTGGTCGGCTACGGAAGAGGTTGACAGGGGGAGCTGCGGTCTTTATCTTGCGCGTTCCGTTGTCCATCGGATGGGGTTGCGAGGGGGCGTAGTTCAGTTGGTTAGAATGCCGGCCTGTCACGCCGGAGGTCGCGGGTTCGAGTCCCGTCGCTCCCGCCACTCCCAATCCGCCAAGAAAAACGATACAAATGGGCAAGCCGCTCCGGAAAAAGTGGCTTGCCCGTTTTTTTGGGCTGCCGGTCCTGGCGGGATCCATGGGATCGGCAACGTCGGTCTCTTCGTGGCGTTTTTTCCGTTACTATAAATTGCGGTTTGGTAAGATCAATCCCGTTTGGTGGAATCGGAGACAGTCCGAGCGTCGTCCACGTTCTGAGTGAGGGTTTTCTCGATGCAGATCACAGGCATGAGTTGGGGAGCCAAGCTGCTGAGTTACGTCGGGTTCCCGACTGCGAAGGTGCTTGGTCCGGAAGCGACCAAGGAGGCCATCCAGGCGGTCATCGACGAATTCGGCGGAGTTTTGATCAAACCGATCTTCAAGGGTGGGATCGGAAAAAAAGGCAAGGCGGGGCTGATCGGCAAGGCCACCGATGTCTATACCGCCCTCAAGGAGAAGGAACGGCTCTACTTCGCCGAGCATCGGGTCGGCAACACCGTGGCCAAGGCGGAGGGGGTGACCTTCGAAAGCTTCATCCCTTGCAAGCATGAGGTCTATTTCTCCCTGACCGACAATACCCAGTTCCGGGCTCCCACCATGACCATCACCCATCGGGGTGGCGTGGACATCGAGGAACTGCCCAAGGAGGACATCGCGGTGGTGCCCTTCGACCCCCTGACCGGGTTCAAGGGCTTCATCGTCAACAATGCCCTCAACAAACTCAATGCGCCCAACGAGATCATCAGCCCCCTGGTGCAGAATCTGCCCAAGCTGTGGGACCTGTTCCACCACTATGGCATGACCACCCTGGAGCTGAATCCCATCCGCATCATGGAGGATGCCAAGGGGCGGCTGACTCCGGTGGCCTGCGATTTCAAGTGCGCCTTCGACGGCGATGATCCCAACATGGAACGGCTGGGTCTTTCCAAGGACCTGTTCAATGTGGAGCTGTCCGCCTATGAGCGGGAGGTGAACCAGCTGCGCACCTACCAGGGCCAGTCGGACGTGTTCGTGATCAACCCCCACGGCACCATCACCGCCATGACCTTCGGGGGTGGCGCCAATGCCCTGGTGACCGAGCTGCTGGGCGATGCCGCCACCATTTCCTCCGACTTCGGCGGCAATCCCCCCTACGCCAAGATGAAGGATATCGGCCGCATCACCTACAATTACTGGCTGAAGCAGAGCAACGTGCTGTTCATCATCGGCGGCAAGGCCAACAACACCGACATCTACGAGACCTTCCGGGCCATGGGGGACGCTCTGCGCGAACATTTCAGCACTCACGGCCCCACTCCGCTGTATGTGGTGGTGGGACGGGGCGGTCCCAACCTGGTTCGGGGCATGGGGTACCTGCGGGACACCCTGGATTCCCTGGGCCTGCCCTACCGGATTTTCGGTCACGACTCGGCCATGAGCGAGGTGGTCAACTTCGCCCAGGCGGTGGACGAGTGGATGATCAAGGGCGGACGTCAGCAGATTGCCCGGAAGTTGGGCATCTCCGAGTGACCAATGACAATCCCCAGACTTGGGGAACCAGCCAAGGGGATCGAGGTTTGCCATGAGCAAGCAGAAGGTCAATGCCGAGCTGAACAGGGGTTTCAACTACATGCAGGCCAAGGGAGAGGTGAAGTTCCCGTATTATGTGGGAATCCACTCCCTGATGGGCATCGCCACCCGGGAGGACCGGGTGTGCGTCCTCAACATTTTGGGCGGGGAAAGCCGCACGGTGACTCCCGTCAGCCATGCCTATTCCGGCGGCAACGTGGTGTGCGGCACCATGCCGGGTCGCTCCGGGGAGTTCATGAAGACTCCGGTGGGCAACATTCCGGTCTACAACAACGTGCTGGAGGCCATGGACGCCGGCCACCGCTTCAATGTGGCGGTGGTCTATGTGCCGCCCTCGGGGGTGCGGGACTCGGTGATCGAGGCGGTGCGGGTCAATCCCGAGCTGAAGAAGGTCATCATCCTCACCGAAAAGGTTCCGGTGTCCCATTCCCGCATGATCCGGCAATATTGCCAGCAGCGAGGGGTGGACGTTTTCGGCGCCAACTGCCTCGGCGTGGCGGACGCCCACCAGCATGTCCGTCTGGGCGGTGCCCTGGGGGGCAGTGCCCCGGAGGAGTCCCTGGTCCCGGGATCGGTGGCCATCTTCTCCAACTCCGGCAACTTCACCACCACCATCGCCACCTACCTCCTCACCGCCGGCTGGGGGACCACCGTGTCCCTCAGTTCGGGCAAGGATGTCTACATCCACTTCGCCGCTCCGGAATTCACCCACGCCTTCCACAACGACTATCGCACCCAGGCGGCGGTGATGTACATCGAACCGGGCGGATACTACGAACATGATCTCCAGTTCGACAAGCCCGTGGTGGCCTGCGTGGTGGGCCGCTGGAAGGCCAAGCTGACCCGATCCTGCGGCCATGCCGGCGCCATTGCCGGATCCGGGGATGACGCGGAGGCCAAGGAACGCTGGTTCATGAAGAAATTCGGGGTGGATGCCCTTTACACCCTGGAAAACCCGGTCTGTTCGGCCAAGGGCGCGGTGGTGACCAACATTTCCCTCATTCCCCAGGCCCTGACCGAAGTGATGGCCAAGCACGGCATCAAACCGGACTTTCCGCCCCGGGGCAACCTGGAGCTGAAGCCCTGGTTCGGCAACAATCAGGGGCTGGAATTGCCTTCCGCGCTGAGCCCGCCCCTGGTCCAGGCCATCGCGCCCTACGACGATCAGATCAAGCTGCTTTCCAGGCAGGTGGGGACCATCTTCCCGCGGCAGACCATGAAGGACTGCTCCGGGGCCTCCCGGATGGATCCCAAGACCCAGGTCAGCAGAATCCACAATCTCAGCATTCTGGATGCCTCCACCCGCACCTTCGAGGAGAACCTGGTTCTTTCCCTGATCCGGGAATATCCCGACGCCACCGGGCGGTCTTTGGCCAATGTGGCCCTCAACGCCTACGTCAACCAGAGCGGCACCGTCGGTCTGGCGGCGGCGGACGCTGCCCGGGCGGCCGGCAACAGCCCCAACACGGTCCTGGCGGCGGCGGTGGCCCTGGTGGGTCCCCGGGAGGCAGCCGCGGCGAAGCAGACCATTACCGTGCTGCTGGATCTGTTCGTGCAGTCGGGGCTGGAGGATCCCGCCAGCACCGGGTTCGACTTCAGCGCCCAGTTGGAAACCGCCGTGGCCCAGGAACCCATTCGCGCCGCGCTGCTGTCCGACAAGGTCGGCAAGCGGGGCAAGATCATGTTCCAGGGCATCGACGCCCGGGGAGCGGGGTCGGTCTTCATCAATTTCCTGCGGGCCTTTGCCGAGCGGACCGGCGGCAAGATCCGGGACGATGTGCTGCTGGGGGCCATCTGCTGCCACCTGGGCTGGGTGCCCCTGCTGCGCAAGCGGCTCAGCGTGACCACGGTGAAGAACCTGCCCTGGCATTTCCGCGTCTACAGCACCCTGGTGGGGTCCACCGTCAGCGCGGAGCATCAGGACGAGAAGAGCTACCGGGGCGTCGATCTGGGCGAACTGGCCAGCTCCTGGAGCTTCACCGAGACCGCCTTCCTGTCCCTGTTCGGCCACCGGCCCGCGGACCAGGAGCTGTTTTCCTTCTCCGTGCTGTTGGGGCTGATCATCACCAACGGCCCGGGCACCATCTCCGCCCAGGGCGCCAAGGGCGCGGTCAGCGCCGATGGTCCCGAGGTTCCGGACCGGATCCAGATCAACAAGGGCTACATCGGCTTCCTCACCCACACCGGCTATGCCCATGGCGGCAACGGCTACGAGGCCATCCAGTTCCTGGTGGAGCGGTTCCGCAACAGCGGTCTGGAAGATCCCGCCAATCCGTCCCATGGTCTGGATCTGGAAGGCATGGCCCTGGCCTATGCCAAGGAGTACGGCGGCTACAAGAAGAAGGCCAAGGCCGAAGGGGATCTCAACTACGAGAAGATTCCCTGCATCAACCACCCGGTCTTCAAGGACAAGGACGTCAACTACGACCCCCGGGAGGTGTTCGTCGGCGAGTTGTTCGAGAAGCGCAACGACTATAACATCTTCCAGGATTTCTATCACAAGCTGGTCCATGCCCTGCACAAGGCCGGGGTCAGCAAGAAGGTCTACTGCGTCAACGTGGACGCGGTGATCGCCGTGCTGTTGCTGAAGATGCTGTGGAAGTCCTTCAGCAAGGGGGAGATCTCCGACGGCGTCATGGAGACCGCGGCGTTCACCACCTTCCTGTTCGGTCGCATGATGGGCAGCGCCGCCGAAATCGACGACCACACCAACCGGGGCCGCAACATGGACACCCGGACCGTTGCCAGCCAGTGCAGCTACGCCGGCTAAGCCCAATCCATCCGGATGATCTTCACCGGCGCCTTCGGGCGCCGGTTTTTTTTGGCTTGGTGAGGAAGGGGTACAATCCGAGCCGGGGGATCGGATGCCGTTGACGCACCGGGGATCGGGATGTTACTTGTGCTTCGAGGTGCGATGGGCGAACGATGCCGCCCGTCCACCGCAGGAAGCCTGCGAGGAGGATTGAGAGATGCTGGAAAACTATTTCCCGGTGCTGGTGCTGTTGGCCATCGCCTTTGGCCTGGGAATCGTCATCCTGGCGGCCTCCTACCTGGCCGGCATCAAACGGCCCAATGCGGTCAAGCGCAGCCAGTACGAATGCGGTTTCGATCCCCTGACCCGCATTCGCCTGCAATTCGACGTTCGCTACTACCTGCTGGCCATCCTGTTCGTGGTGTTCGATATCGAGGCGGCCTTTCTGTTTCCCTGGGCGGTGGCCTTCCGGGACATCGGTTTCCTCGGCTTCGTGGAGATGATGCTGTTTCTGTTCATCCTGCTGGTGGGCTATGCCTACGCCTGGAAGAAGGGGGCGCTGGAATGGGAATGATCGAAGAAGTCCGCCACGAGCTGGACGACCGGGGCTTTCTGCTCACCAGCGTGGACAAGCTGGTCAACTGGGCCCGGACTTCCTCCATGTGGCCCATGACCTTCGGCCTGGCCTGCTGCGCGGTGGAGATGATGCAGGCCGGTGCCAGCCGCTACGACCTGGACCGCTTCGGCATCGTGTTCCGGGGCAGCCCCCGACAGTCGGACGTGATGATCGTGGCTGGCACCCTGACCAACAAGATGGCCCCGGTGCTGCGCAAGCTCTACGAACAGATGCCCGAGCCCCGCTGGGTGATCTCTATGGGCTCCTGCGCCAACGGGGGCGGCTACTACCACTATTCCTATTCGGTGGTGCGGGGCTGCGACCGGGTGGTGCCGGTGGATGTCTATGTCCCCGGCTGCCCTCCCACCGCCGAGGCCCTGATCTACGGTATCCTGCAACTGCACAAGAAGATCCACCGCACCAACACCTTCTCCTCCGGATGGGGTGAATCCGCATGAGCCCGGAACAATTGGGGCGGCTGGAGTCCGTCATCGCCGACCTGTTGCCCTCCCTGCCCCGGGAGCGGCTGGCCGATGCCCTGATCCTGCGGGTGGCCCCGGCCGAGTTGGTGGCGACCATGACCCTGCTGCGGGATGACCCGGCGCTGGATTTCAAGATTCTCATCGACCTGGCCGGGGTCCACTATCCGGGCCGGGAGAAACCCCTGGAAGTGGTCTACCAGCTACTGTCGGTCTACAAGAACCAGCGCATTCGCATCAAGGTGGCGGTGGCGGAGGGCGAGCCGGTTCCCTCGGTGATCCCGGTCTGGAGCAGTGCCAACTGGTACGAGCGGGAAGCCTACGAGATGTTCGGCATCCTTTTCTCCGGCCATCCCGACCTGCGGCGGCTGCTCACCGAATACGACTTCGAAGGCTATCCCCTGCGCAAGGAGTTTCCGGTGACCGGTCACTTCGAGGTGCGTTGGGATGCCGACCAGGACCGGGTGGTGCGCGAGCCCACCCGACTGACCATTCCCGACCGGGAATTCTACGGCCCGGATCGGACCTGACCCTGCGCGGCGGGATGGAAGCGATGGCACGAACCGAACAGACCTACACCATCAACTTCGGCCCCCAGCACCCGGCGGCTCACGGGGTGTTGAGGCTGCTGTTGGAGCTGGACGGGGAGGTGGTGCAGCGGGCCGATCCCCACATCGGGTTCCTGCACCGGGGGACGGAAAAGCTCCTGGAACAAAAGACCTACACCCAGGGGGTGCCCTACTTCGACCGTCTGGACTACATGTCCATGATGACCCAGGAGCATCCCTATGTGCTGGCGGTGGAGAAGCTGCTGGGGATCGAGGTCCCCGAACGGGCCCAGTACATCCGGGTGATCTTCGCCGAGCTGACCCGCATCCTGAACCACCTGCTGTTCCTGGGGGCCCATGGGTTGGACGTGGGCGCCATGACCATGTTCATCTACACCTTCCGGGAACGGGAGCGGGTCATGGACTTCTACGAGGCGGTGTGCGGGGCGCGCATGCATGCCGCCTATTTCCGTCCCGGCGGCGTGGCCCTGGACCTGCCCGACGGCTTGGCGGACAAGATCCGCGCCTTCGTGGAAGATTTTCCGGCCAAGATCGACGAATACGAAACCCTGCTCACCGACAACCGCATCTGGAAGCAGCGGCTGGTGGACATCGGGGTCGTCACGGCGGCCCAGGCCATGGACTGGGGCTTTGTGGGTCCCATGCTGCGGGGCTCGGGGGTGGCCTACGACCTGCGCAAGGCGGTGCCCTACGATGTCTACGCCAAGGTGGAGTTCGACATCCCGGTGGGCAAGAACGGCGACTGCTACGACCGCTACCTGGTCCGGGTGGAGGAGCTGCGCCAGAGCGCCCGCATCATCGCCCAATGCCTGGACCAGATGACCCCGGGGCCGGTGCGTCACGAGAATTTCAAGATCTCCACTCCCTACCGGAAGGAGATGAAGGCCGGCATGGAGTCGCTGATCCATCACTTCAAGCTCTTCACCGAGGGGTTCGATGTGCCGCCGGGGGAGGTGTACACCGCGGTGGAAACCCCCAAGGGGGAAATGGGGGTGTATGTGATCTCCCATGGCGGCAACAAGCCCTACCGGGTCAAGATCCGCGCCGCCGGGTTCAACCACCTGCAAGGGCTGGACGCCATGGTCAAGGGGCACATGCTGGCGGACGTGACCACCTGCGTGGGCACCATCGACATCGTGTTCGGCGAGATCGACCGTTGAGACCGTTCCACGCAACCGCAGAGACCCGTGATCGATGAGTGAACTCCAGAAGAATTCCAACATGCGGAGGCCCCGGTTCTCTCCGGAGAGCCTGCGGGAGGTGGAGGCCATCTACCGGCGCTATCCCCCGGGTCAGCGTCGCTCCGCCCTGATGCCCATCCTCTTTCTGGCCCAGCGGGAGTTCGGCGGCTGGCTGTCCCGGGAGGCGCTGGACTATGTGGCGGAGTTGACGGAGATCCCGCCGGTGCGGGTCTACGAGGTGGCCACCTTCTACACCATGTACAACCTCAAACCGGTCGGGAAATACCATGTGCAGGTCTGCACCAACATCTCCTGCTGGCTGTGCGGTTCCGACGGGGTGGTCCAGGCGTTGCGGAACAAGCTGCGCCTGAAATGGGGCGAGACCGGCGACGACAATCGGTTCACCCTGACCGAGGTGGAATGCCTGGGGGCCTGTGTCAATGCCCCGATGATGCAGATAAACGACGACTATTACGAGGATCTGACGCCGGACAAGGTGGCGGAGATCATCGACCGGCTGCCCTGAGTGTCCGACGGGGTTCAACGCAAAGGCAACGGAATGAGCAAGAGCGCCCAGACGCTGGTGGTCTACAGAAACTTGCAATTGGACGGGAGCCATACCCTGGCGGTGGCCCGCCAGCGGGGCGGCTACCAGGCCGCCGAAAAGGCCCTGGCCATGAGCCGGGACGAGGTGATCGAAGAGGTGAAGAAGTCCGGGCTGCGGGGGCGGGGTGGCGCCGGGTTTCCCGCCGGACTGAAATGGTCCTTCATCCCCAAGAAGGATCCCCGTCCCCGCTACCTGGTCTGCAATGCCGATGAGGGTGAGCCGGGGACCTGCAAGGACCGGGAGATCTTGCGGCATGATCCCCACCTGCTGATCGAGGGCATGATCATCGCCGCCTATGCGGTGCAGGCGGAGTGGGGGTTCATCTACATCCGCGGCGAGTTCTATCGGGAGTACGAGCGGCTGCAGGCCGCCGTGGACGAAGCCTATGGGGCCGGGTTGCTGGGGGACCGGGTTCTGGGCCGGGATGGCGTCCGTTTTCAATTGACCGTCCACCGGGGGGCCGGGGCCTATGTCTGCGGCGAGGAAACCGGTCTGGTGGAATCCCTGGAGGGCAAGAAGGGCCAGCCCCGCCTCAAGCCGCCGTTTCCAGCCAACGTGGGCCTCTATGGCTGTCCCACGGTGATCAATAACGTCGAAACCCTGGCCGCCGTGCCCGCCATCCTGGAGCGCGGCGGGGCGTGGTATGCCGGCCTGGGGGTGGACAAGTCCAGCGGCACCAAGCTCTTTTCTGTTTCGGGCCATGTCAATCGGCCGGGCAACTACGAGGTGGAGTTGGGCATCCCTCTCAAGACCCTGATCGAGGAACATGCCGGCGGGGTGCGGGGCGGATGGGAGAACCTCAAGGGGGTGATTCCCGGCGGCTCTTCCACCCCGGTGCTGACCGCCGTTGCCTGCGCCACGGTCACCATGGATTACGACTCCCTGGCCAAGGCCGGCAGCATGCTGGGGGCGGGGTCGGTGATCGTGATGGACAAGTCGGTGTGCATCGTGCGAGCCATCGCCCGGCTGTCCCGCTTCTACCGGCATGAATCCTGTGGCCAGTGTACCCCCTGCCGTGAAGGAACCGGGTGGCTCTCCCAGGTGATGAATCGCATCGAAAACGGCCGGGGGGAGAAGGGGGATATCGCGTTGCTGAAGGAGATCTGCACCAACATGTCCGGCAAGACCATCTGTGCCCTGGGCGACGCCGCGGCCATGCCGGTGGTCGGGGCGATCAAGGCCTTTCCGGAAGAGTTCGACTATCACGTCGAACATGGCCGCTGCTTGGTGGGATGAGGAGCGAACCGACGATGCCTACCCTGATCATCGATGGCAAGGAGATCACGGTCCAGCCCGGGACCACGATCATGGAGGCCGCCAGAAAGCTGGGCCAGTACATTCCCCATTTCTGCTACCACCCGGGGCTGTCGGTGGCGGGCAACTGTCGCATGTGCCTGGTGGAAGTGGAAAAGATGCCCAAGCCGGTGGCTTCCTGCGCCATGCCCGTCAATGACGGCATGGTGGTGAAGACCGCCAGCGAGATGGTGCGCCAGGCCCGGCGGGGGATGATGGAGTTTCTGCTCATCAACCATCCCTTGGACTGCCCGGTCTGTGACCAGGGGGGGGACTGCTCCCTCCAGGATCTGGCCATGAAGTATGGCCCCGACCGCAGCCGTTTCCACGAGGAGAAACGGCAGGTTCGCAACAAGAATCTGGGTCCTCTCATCGAAACCGAGATGGACCGCTGCATCCACTGCACCCGCTGCATCCGTTTCACCATCGAGGTGGCGGGGGTGGAGGAACTGGGCGCCATGTTCCGGGGGGACCACATGGAGGTGGGGCCCTGGGTGGAACAGGCCCTGACTTCGGAAATGGCCGGCAACCTGGCGGAAATCTGTCCGGTGGGGGCCCTCAACGACAAGCCGTTTCATTTTCAGGCCCGCAGCTGGGAGCTGCGCACCAGTCCCGGGGTCTGTCACCACTGCCCGGTGGGTTGCCGGGTGCGGCGGGACCATCTGGCGGGACGGGTGAAGCGGATCCGGGCCGATCAGTGCGAGCCCATCAACCAGACCTGGATTTGCGACAAGGGGCGTTTCTCCTACGACGGTCTGTCCGAAAAACGGCTGGAGCGGCCCCTGGTGCGGGCGGTGGGCGCCCGGGAAGCCTTGCCGGTCGCCTGGGCGGAAGCTTTGCAGCGGGCCGGAGAGATTCTCAAGGGGGTGGACCCGGACGCGGTGGCCGGCCTGGCCGATGCCCGCCACGCCACGGCGGAGGCGCTGTTCGCCTTCCAGGATCTGCTGCGCAACGCGGTGGGCACTCCCCACATCGACCATCGCCTGCGGCAACGGGATTTCAGCGGCGACGCCGAGGCCCTGACCCGGGCCGATCTGCTGATGAATACCTCCTTGGAAAAACTGCCGGAGGCGGACTGTATCCTGCTGCTGGGGGCGGACCCGCGCTTCGAGACCCCGCTGCTGAACCTGCGCCTGCGCCGGGCCCTGGAGGCCGGCGCCCGGGTGGTGGCGGTCAATCCCCGGCAACTGGCAAACAACCTGCCCGGCCTGCGGGAATGGGTGGTGGCGCCGGGAGAGGAGCCGGCATTCCTCGGCGCGGTACTGGCGGCACTAGGGGGAAGGCCCGATAGCCGGCCGTCCGGACAGCTGGCCGAGCTGCTGCAGGGAGCGAAGAAGCCAGCGATCCTGCTGGGGGAATATGCCGTCGACCATCCCCAGGCGGAGAGCCTGCGTCGCTTGGCGGTGGCGATCCTGGAGGCCTGCGGCGCCCTGGGAGGCGACGGGTGGAACGGCTACAACCGGGTGGCGCCGGAGGCCAATGCCGCCGCGGCCCAGGATCTCGGGGTGGTGCCCCATCGGGGACCCGGCTACCGTCCTCTGGCCAAGGGCGGCCGCAACGCCGCGGGAATTCTCGCCGCGGCCGCCGCGGGCGAGGTGAAGGTGCTGTTCCTGCTGGGGGCCGATCCCCTGCTGGACGGAATCGAAGCCGGACTGGCTCGGGAGGCGCTGACCAAGGCCCAGGTGATCTATCTGGGCACCCATGTCGGGCCGGTGGTGAACCATGCCGCGGTGGTGCTGCCGGGAGCCTGCGGGGCGGAGCAGGAGGCCACCTTCACCAACGCGGAAGGGCGGGTGCAGCGGGGCGGCATGGCGGTTCCCCCCCCGGGGGAGGCCAAGGCCGACTGGCGCATTCTGCGGGCGCTGAGCGACCATTTTCCCCAATCCTTGGCCTACAACACCATCGAGGCCCTGCGGGAAGCGATGGCCGAGGCGGATCACCGCTACAACCTGGTCAGTCTGGCCCCGGGGGAGCTGTCGCCGGCCTGCGACCACAAACCGGTCACCACCGGATTGGCCCCCGCCGGGGGCGGAGCGGCGGTGGCCCCGGGAACGGGGTTGGCCCTGGTGCTGGAGACCGCCTTCCATCACGATGACGCGGTGGTGCGCAATTCCCGGATCATGGCCCAGCTGAGTCCGGGCAACCGGGTGCGGATCAATCCCGCCGACGCGGCCGCCCACAAGGTGGCCGATGGCCAGCGGGTGCGGCTGATCCAAGGCGACCGACGGGTGGAGCTGACGCTGGCGGTGGACGCCCGTGTTCCCCAGGGGGTGCTGGTGGGTCATTACGGGTACGCCGTGGCTCCGACCCAGGGGCTGGGTGGTGGGGGAGAAGACTTCCCCCGGGTCATCGTGGCCGGGTTGTGAGGCGGATGGGCAACAGGTCTGGAACCGGGGAGGACCATGGCTGAGTTTCTGGAATACATGCACGGCATGGGAACGGATCTGCTGGGGCCGGTGTGGCCCCTGGCCTGGACGGTGATCAAGATCGCCGTGCTGTTGGCCCCGGTGATGTTCTGCGTCACCTACCTCACGCTGGCGGAACGGCGCATCATCGGTTTCATGCAGATCCGCATCGGACCCAACCGGGTGGGGCCGTTCGGACTGCTGCAACCCATCGCCGATGCGGTGAAGCTGTTCGTCAAGGAGACCCTGATCCCGGAGAAGGCCGACAAGGTGGTCTTTCTGCTGGCCCCCATCATCACCCTGGGGGCGGCCCTGACCGCCTGGGCGGTGATTCCCTTTTCCCCGGAGCTGATCCTGGCGGATATCAACGTCGGGCTGCTCTATGTGCTGGCCATCAGTTCCCTGGGCGTCTATGGCCTGCTCATGTCGGGCTGGGCCTCCAACTCCCGCTATGCCTTTCTCGGCAGCCTGCGTTCGGCGGCCCAGATGGTGTCCTACGAGGTCTCCATGGGCTTCACCCTGATCCCGGTGATCATGCTGTCGGGCAGCCTGAGCCTCAAGGACGTGGTGGCGGCCCAAAGCGGGATGTGGTTCGTGATTCCGTTGTTTCCCATGTTCGTCATCTACTTCATTTCGGTGGTGGCGGAGACCAACCGCGCGCCCTTCGACCTGCCCGAGGCGGAAGCGGAGCTGGTCTCGGGCTTTGCCACGGAATACTCGGCCATGAGCTACGGCATGTTCTTCCTGGGAGAATATGCCAACATGCTCCTGGTCTCGACCCTGGGCGTGCTGATGTTCCTGGGCGGCTGGCTGCCGCCGGTCTCCTGGCTCGGGTTCATCCCCGGCATCATCTGGTTTCTCATCAAGCTGGGGGTGCTGCTGTTCGCCTTCCTTTGGATCCGGGCCACCTTTCCCCGCTACCGCTACGATCAGTTGATGCGTCTGGGATGGAAGGTGTTTCTGCCCTTCTCCCTGTTCTGGATATTCCTGACCGGTACGATCATTCACTTGGTAGGCGCGGTGTGAGGGAGGAGCGGGCATGGGCCTGAACATCATGACGGTTCTGGATAGCTTTGCCCTGCGGGAGCTGGTGGCGGGTTTGGGCGTGACCCTGAAGTACATGTTCAAGCCCAAGATCACCATCCAGTATCCCGAACAGCGTACCCCCCTCTCTCCCCGGTTCCGGGGCGAGCATGTGCTGCGGCGCCATGACAACGGCACGGAACGTTGTGTCGCCTGCAAACTGTGCGAGGCGGTCTGTCCGGCCCAGGCGATCTACATCGAAATCGATCCCGGCTCCACCGCCAGCCAGCGGCTGACCAGGGTCTACGACATCGACATGGCCAAGTGCATCTACTGTGGCTACTGCCAGGAGGCCTGTCCTGTGGATGCCATCGTCATGGGACCCAATTTCGAGTTCTACTCCGAAACCCGCCGGGGGCTCATCTACGACAAGGCCAAGCTGTTGGCCAACGGTGACCGATGGGGCAAACAGGTGGATGCCAACCTGGCGGCCAACGCCAAATACCGTTGAAAGGGGCGACCGATTCATGATCCCTGTGGCTGATATCGTCTTCTACCTGTTGGCGGCGGTGTTGGTGATCGCCGCCCTGCGGGTGGTCACCACCCGCAATCCGGTGCATTCGGCCCTGTTTCTGGTCCTGACCTTCTTCACGGCGGCCGGCCTGTTCGTGCTGCTTCGGGCGGAGTTCCTGGCCGCCATCCTGGTGATGGTCTACATGGGCGCGGTGGCGGTGCTGTTCCTGTTCGTGGTCATGATGCTGGACGTGGACTTCGCCGAGCTGCGCCGGGGCGCCCTGTCCCACCTGCCCGTGGGGCTGGCGGTGGGGGGTGTGATCCTGGTGGAGCTGATCATCGTGGCCCTGGCCCAGCACTCGGCCGGGCCAGTGACGGAACCGGCGGTGGCGGTGCCCAACACCCTGGCCATCGGGCGGGTCCTCTATACCACCTACCTGTTGCCCTTCGAAATCGCCTCCCTGGTGCTGCTGGTGGCCATGATCGGGGCCATCGTGCTGACGCTGCGCAAGCGGCCCGATGTCCGCAAGCAGGTGATTTCCCACCAGCTGGCCCGCACCCGGGACCAGGCGGTGGAACTGAAGAAGGTGGCCTCCGGAGAAGGAGCCTAACCGTGGTCGGACTCAACCATTATCTGGTCCTTGCCGCCATCCTGTTCGCCATCGGACTGTTCGGCATCTTTCTCAACCGGAAGAACGTCATCATCATCCTGATGAGCATCGAGCTGATTCTGCTGTCGGTGAACCTCAACTTCGTGGCCTTTTCACGGTTCATGGGCGATGTGACGGGGCAGGTGTTCACCTTTTTCGTCCTGACGGTGGCGGCGGCGGAGGCGGCCATCGGCCTGGCCATTCTGGTGGCCTTCTTCCGCAACCGGGCCACCATCGACGTGGAAGAGATCGACTCGCTGAAGGGTTGACCAACGGATCTTTACCGAGGAAGCCGGGAAGCGGTTTTCATCGGTGGAGGGTGGAGGGAGGCCTCCCCCATCCATCAAAGGTTACCGAGGAAGCCGGGAAGCGGTTTTCATCGGTGGAGGGTGGAGGGAGGCCTCCCCCATCCATCAAAGGTTAGCAACAGCCGGCGGAAAGCGCATGAGCAAAAACCTACTGATCGTACTGTTGCCCCTGGCCGGCTCCCTGATCACCGGCTTGCTGGGTCGCCGGCTCGGCAACCGGCTGAGCCAACTGGTGACCATCGCCGGGGTGGGACTCGCCATGCTGATCTCCATCCAGGTGTTCCTCGCCGTGGCTGTGGGCGAGGCGCCGGTGATCCACGAGCCGG
This sequence comes from Magnetococcales bacterium DC0425bin3, assembly GCA_002753665.1. GTDB lineage: Bacteria > Pseudomonadota > Magnetococcia > Magnetococcales > DC0425bin3 > DC0425bin3. The sequence continues at coordinate 61,539 of PEAP01000003.1, read as the reverse complement.
TCTTCTCCTGGATCGTTTCAGGGGATTTCCAGGTTGCCTTCGCTCTGCTGATCGACCGCCTGACGGCGGTGATGCTGATCGTGGTCACCGGGGTGTCGACCATGGTCCACATCTATTCAGTTGGGTACATGGCGGAGGATCCCGACCAGCCGCGCTTCTTCAGCTATCTCTCGCTCTTCACCTTCGCCATGCTGGTGCTGGTGACCGGGGACAATTTTCTCCAACTGTTTTTCGGTTGGGAAGGGGTGGGCCTGGCGTCCTACCTGCTGATCGGCTTCTGGTTCAAGAAGGAGTCGGCCTGCAACGCCGCCATCAAGGCGTTTCTGGTCAACCGGGTGGGAGACTTCGGATTCGCGCTGGGCATTTTCGCCATCTTCATGGTGTTCGGCACCCTGGATTACCAGCAGGTGTTCCACATGGCCGCCACCGGGCAGTTCCCTCCGACGGTTGACTTTCTGTTCTGGGGCCCGGTGGACACCATTACCCTGATCTGCCTGCTGCTGTTCGTGGGCGCCATGGGCAAATCGGCCCAGTTGGGCCTGCATACCTGGCTGCCGGACGCCATGGAAGGCCCCACCCCGGTGTCGGCCCTGATCCATGCCGCCACCATGGTGACCGCCGGGGTGTTCATGGTCTGCCGGGCCTCGCCCCTGTTCGAACTCTCGGAAACCGCCCTGGCGGTGGTGACCATCGTCGGCGCGCTGACCGCCTTCTTCGCCGCCACGGTGGGCCTGGTTCAGAACGACATCAAGCGGGTGATCGCCTACTCGACCTGCTCCCAGTTGGGGTACATGTTCTTCGCCGCCGGCGTGTCCGCCTATGCCGCCGCCATGTTTCACCTGATGACCCACGCCTTTTTCAAGGCCCTGCTGTTCCTGGGGGCGGGAGCGGTGATCAACGCCATGCACCACGAGCAGGACATGCGCAGGATGGGGGGGCTGAAGGCCAAGATTCCCATCACCTACGCCCTGATGATGATTGGCACCCTGGCCCTGACCGGCTTCCCCTTCCTGGCCGGGTTCTATTCCAAGGATGCCATCCTGGAGTCCGCCTTCGCCGCCCATACCGCCACCGGCACCTTCGCCTGGACCTTGGGCATCCTGGCGGCGGTGATGACCACCTTCTATTCCTTCCGCTTGGTGTTCATGACGTTTCATGGTCGGCCGGCGGATCGGCATGCCTGGGACCATGCCCATGAGGCGCCCTGGTCCATCCGGGCGCCCCTGCTGGTGCTGGCCCTGGGCGCGGTCTTCGCCGGCTGGATCGGCATGCCCCTGGTGGGCGAGGGCTGGTTCGGACCGGGTGTCTTCGTGGCCGCCGGCCATGACGCCCTGGCCCATTCCCACCATGTGAGCGCCTGGGTCAAGTGGCTGCCCTTCGGCATGTTCCTGATCGGCCTCGGGCTGGCCTGGTACCTCTACATCAAGAACCCCAACCTGCCGCCGGCCATGGCCGAGGTGTGGGCCGGGACCTACCGTTTCCTCGCCAATGCCTGGTACTTCGACCGGCTCTACGACACCCTGTTCGTGGGGCCCGCCAAGGCGATCGGCCGCGGGCTGTGGAAGACCGGCGACGAAACCATCATCGACGGCTACGGGGTCAACGGCTTGGCTGCCACCTGTGTCCGCTTGGCCCGGCGCATGGGGCGGGCCCAGACCGGTTACGTTTACCACTATGCCTTCGCCATGCTGGTCGGCGTGCTGGTCCTGGCCACCTGGTATGGGTGACCCCGGGGAGAACCGCGTGCAACGTTTCCATCGTGACAGCGGGATGATCTGACCATGTTGAGTCTGGTAACCTTTCTTCCATTGGCAGGCGGGTTGTTCATCTTCCTGGCCATTCGCAACCCGGCCACGGCGAAACGGTTCGCCCTGGGGATCAGCCTGCTCACCTTCCTGCTGAGCCTGCGCCTCTACACCGGCTTCGACACCGCCTCCGCCGAATTCCAGTTCCTGGAGGAAAGCGCTTGGCTGCCAGCCTTCGGCATCGCCTACCGCATGGGGGTGGACGGCATCAGCCTGCCCTTCGTGCTGCTCACCACGCTGTTGACCCCCATCTGTCTCCTGGGATCCTGGGAGTCCATCAAGGAGCGAGTGCGGGAATACATGATGGCCTTCCTGGCCCTGGAATCCTTCGTGGTGGGCGTGTTCTGCGCCCTGGATTTTGTGGTCTTCTACATCCTCTGGGAGGCGATGCTGATCCCCATGTTCCTGATCATCGGCGTCTGGGGCGGCCCCCGGCGGGTCTACGCGGCCCTCAAGTTCTTCCTCTATACCCTGGCCGGATCGGTGCTGATGCTGATCGCCATCCTGGCCCTGGGCGTCAAGGCCGGCACCTTCGACATTCGGGCGCTGATGGACTTGCCCCTGTCCATCAATTTCCAGGTCTGGGTCTTTCTGGCCTTCTTCGCCTCCTTCGCCGTCAAGGTGCCCATGTGGCCGGTCCATACTTGGCTGCCCGACGCCCATGTGGAGGCGCCCACGGCCGGCTCGGTGATCCTGGCGGGCATTCTGCTGAAGATGGGGGCCTATGGCTTCATCCGCTTCAGCCTGCCCATGCTGCCGGACGCCTCCCATTTCTTCACGCCCTTCATCTTCGGCCTGTCCCTGGTGGCGGTGGTCTACACGGCCCTGGTGGCCCTGATGCAGACCGACCTCAAGAAGCTGGTGGCCTACAGCTCGGTCTCCCACATGGGGTTCGTCACCATCGGTCTGTTCACCTTCAATCAGCAGGGCATCGAGGGGGGCCTCCTGCAGATGGTCAACCACGGGGTGGTCTCCGGGGCGCTGTTCCTCCTGGTGGGCGTGGTCTACGACCGGCTGCATACCCGGGAGATCGCCCGCTTCGGCGGCCTGGTCCATCCCATGCCGGTGTATGCGGTGATTTTCATGATCTTCACCATGGCATCGGTGGGACTGCCGGGCACCAACGGTTTCGTCGGTGAGTTCCTGATTTTGTTGGGCGCCTTCCTGCACAACAAGGCGGTGGCGGCGGTGGCGGCCACCGGCCTGGTGCTGGGAGCGGCCTACATGCTGTGGATGTTCAAGAAGGTGGTGTTCGGCGAGGTGGTCCATGCCGACGTGCGCGGCCTGCAGGACCTGACCACCCGGGAACTGCTGCTGTTTGCGCCGCTGCTGGTGCTGGTCTTCTGGATGGGGTTGTATCCGGGGCCGTTTCTGGAGGTGATGCATGCCTCGGTGGACAACCTGATCACCCAGACCACGGTACAGAAGGCGGCGGGTGCCGCCGCGGCCATGGCCATGCATTGAACATCGGTTGCGCCCGGTGCGCCGGATGTGCCGGCGTCCAATCCCGGGTCCCACGAGCCTGCCGGGGCGTTGCAGGCGGGTTTTCACCAGAGTCGGAGAAGTCGAGGCCATGCCCGTTCCAATGCCGGACATCAATCTGATTGCCTTGCTGCCCGAGATCCTCATCCTGCTGGTGGCCATGGGGGTGCTGCTGCTCACCGCCTGGAGTCGCGAGACCACCCAGCCCCTGCTGGGTCTGGTGGCCATGGCGGGGGTCGCCCTGGCCGGCGGCATTCTCCTGATCCAGACCGGGATGACCACGACCACCTTCGGTGGCCTGTTCGTGCTGGATCCCTTCGCCTCGGCGATGAAGCTGCTGATGCTGGTGGCCACCCTGTTGCCTTTGTTGATGTCCTGGGATTATCTGGCCCGCCACCGCCTGGACATCGGCGAATACTTCGTGCTGACCCTGTTCGCCCTGTTGGGCGGCATGCTGATGGCCTCCAGCGGTGATTTCATCACCCTCTACCTGGGGCTGGAGCTGATGTCCCTGTCCATCTATGTGCTGGCGGCCTTCAACCGGGATGACCCGAAATCCAACGAGGCTGGCCTGAAATATTTCGTCCTCGGCTCCATGGCCTCCGGTCTGCTGCTTTACGGGATCAGCCTCATCTATGGCGGCGCCGGCGGCACCGGGTTCGCGGCGGTGGCCCAGGCCATGGGGGAAGGCGGCGGCCATGCCCCGGGCATCGGTCTGCGGCTCGGGGTGGTGTTGGTGCTGGCCGGCATGGCCTTCAAGATCGCAGCGGCGCCGTTCCACATGTGGGCCCCGGATGTCTATCAGGGCGCCCCGACTTCGGTGACCGCCTTCATGGCGGCCATGCCCAAGATCGCCGGGTTCGCGGCCATCTACCGGGTGCTGCTGGAACCTTTCGGCCCCATGCAGTCCCAGTGGGGACCCATTCTTCAGTTCCTGGCCGTGGCATCCCTGGCGGTGGGGGCGCTGGCGGCCATCGCCCAGACCAACATCAAGCGCATGCTGGCCTATTCCTCCATCGGCCACGTCGGCTATGCACTCATCGGTCTCGCCAGCGGTACGGAGCTGGGCTTCCGGAGCGTGTTGATCTATCTGGCCATCTACATCTTCATGAACCTGGGAACCTTCGCCCTGATCCTGGTGGTCAACAACGCGGGCGTGGGGGACGAGATCAACGACTACCGCGGCTTGGCAAAGAAACGCCCCCTGCTGGCCTTCCTGATGGCCATCTTCATGTTCGCCATGGCGGGCATTCCGCCCCTGGCCGGCTTCATCGGCAAGTTCTATGTCTTCATGGCGGCGGTGAAGGCCGGCATGATCGGCCTGGCGGTGACGGGCGTGCTGTTCTCGGCGGTAGGGGCCTACTACTACCTGCGCGTGGTGCAGCGGATGTATTTCGAGGAGGCCGAGACCGCGTTCCGCATGGAGGTGGGATTGCTGAGCCGACTGGTGATCGCCGTAAGTACCCTGGCGGTGCTTTACTGGGGACTGCTGCCCGGGGGCCTGATCGATTGGGCGGAGGCCTCCATCCGGCCTCTGCTGTAGCGACCGGGGCGGCGTCGTTCTCCCCTTGCCGTCCTTTTCCCCATGAGCGGATTCGGCCAGCCGGCGCTGGCGGCCCTCCTGGAGCAGGCAGTGGCCGCCCAGCAAGGGGTCGGGCTGCCCTTCCGGGACTACATGGACCTGGTCCTCTACCATCCCCGGGAAGGCTATTACATGGGCGTGACCTCCCCCATCGGCCGGGGCGGGGATTTCGTCACCAGCCCGGAGATCACCTCCCTGTTCGGGGAGCTGCTCACCCTGCAATGGATCGAGATCTGGCAGGCCCTGGGGCAGCCCGGGCGGTTCACGGTGGTGGAGCTGGGGCCCGGCAGCGGCCGCCTGGCGGCGGATGTCCTCACCACCGCCCGCCGCTTTCCCCCCTTTTGCGCGGCGCTGGACTACCGGCTGGTGGAATGCAGTCCCGGTCTGCAGGATCTCCAGCGGCGGACCCTCGCCGCCATCGGCGCACTGGAACAGGTGTCCTGGCCGGATGGCCAAGCGCTGACCGGCATCGAGGGGGTGATCTTCAGCAACGAATTTTTTGACGCCCTGCCGGTCCATTGGGTGGAGCAGGGGGAGGACGGCCTGCTGGAACTCCGGGTCCACCGCGGCGAGCAGGGGTGGATCGCCCGGCCCGGTCCGCCGGGTGCGGGGTTGGATCCCGAACTCCTGGCCCGGCGGGGGATCCATCTGGCACCCGGCCATCGCACCGAGGTGGGCCTGGAGGGGCTGGCCTGGATGGAACGCTTGGCCCGGACGCTGGAGCGGGGGCTGCTGGTGACGGTGGATTACGGACATCCGGCAGCGGACTACTACCACCCGGTGCGCAGCGCCGGTACCCTGGCGGGCCATCGGCGCCAGGAGCGGGTGGATGACCCCCTGGCCCACCCGGGCGCCATGGACCTGACCGCCCATGTGGATTTTTCGGCCCTGGCGGCAGCGGGGACCCGGGGGGGACTGGACACCCTGGGCTTCACCGCCCAGGGCTGGTTCCTGTTGGGATTGGGCATCCTGGAGCGACTGGAGCAGGTGCAACGCCGTCAGGGCGAGACGGGGGCCGCCGGAGGAGAGGCGCTGAAGGAGGCGGTGCTGCGGTTGATCATGCCCGGGGCCATGGGAGAGCGGTTCAAGGTGTTGGCCCAGGGCCGGGGTCTGCCGGAAGATTTCCGGCCGGCGGGTTTCCGGTTGAACGATCAACGTCACCGTTTATAGAATACGCTGTCTGGTTTGAGAGACAACCATGGGCCCCCACGGGGCAGAACCAACCTGGGGATGAGGACGGCATGGGGGTATTGGACGGCAAAAGGGGCTTGATTCTCGGTGTGGCCAACGACCGGAGCATTGCCTGGGGCATTGCCCAGTCCTGCCATCGGGAAGGAGCCGCATTGGGATTCACCTACCTGGGGGAGGCTCTGGAGAAACGGGTGCGCCCCCTGGCGGAAAAGCTGGGGTCCGATTTCGTCGTGTCCTGCAACGCCACCCTGGAGGAGGATCTGACGGCGCTGTTCGAGCAGGTGCGGGACCGGTGGGGTGGCCTGGATTTCATCGTCCATTCCATCGCCTTTGCCATGAAGGAGGAACTGAAGGGTCCCTTCTATCGGACCTCCCCCGAGGGCTTCCGGGTGGCTCTGGAAAGCTCGGCGTACACTCTGGTGGCGCTGTGCCGCCACGGGGAACCCTTGATGAAGGAGGGCGGCAGCATTTTGACCCTCTCCTATCTGGGGGCGGAACGGGTGGTGCCCCATTACAACGTGATGGGGGTGGCCAAGGCGGCCCTGGAGGCCAGCGTGCGTTACTTGGCGGTGGACTTGGGCCCCCGGCAGATTCGGGTCAACGCGATTTCCGCCGGCCCCATTCGCACCCTGGCCGCCTCGGGGATCGGCGATTTCAAGGAGATCCTCAACTGGAACCGGGACAATGCCCCCATGCGGCGCAATGTCACCATCGAGGAGGTGGGGGATTCGGGGATGTTTCTCCTCTCCCCCCTGGCCCAGGGGGTGACGGGGGAGGTCCTGCATGTGGATGCGGGCTACCATGTGGTGGGCATGCGGGCCGTGGAGGAGTAGGAAGGGAGCGGGATCTGTCGGATCGAGCAGGGCTCGGCCAGAAGCCCCGGGCAAGGCGCCGCGGGGCTTCTGTCGTTCTGGAGTCATGGCACCGGTGACAGGGGAGAGAAAGTATGCCAGGCAGCGCCATGGGTCGGGTATTTCGGGTGGCCACATTCGGGGAAAGTCACGGTCCGGCCATCGGCGGGGTGGTGGAGGGCTGTCCGGCTGGTCTGCCCCTGACCGAGGCGGATTTGCAGGTCGATCTGGACCGGCGCCGTCCCGGCCAGAGCCGCCACACCACCCAGCGGAGGGAGGAAGATCGGGTGCGGATTCTCTCGGGGGTGTTCGAGGGCCTCACCACCGGGACTCCCATCGGTCTGCTGATCGAGAACACCGACCAGCGGAGCCGGGACTATGCGGACATCAAGGACCTGTTTCGACCCGGCCACGGGGACTACACCTATTGGGCCAAGTACGGGGGCATCCGGGATTATCGGGGCGGCGGCCGGGCCTCGGCCCGGGAGACCGCGGTGCGGGTGGCGGCCGGGGCGGTGGCGCGCAAGCTGTTGCACCTGGCGGCGGGCGTGACCATTCGCGGGGCCTTGATCGGCATGGGGAGCGTGACCATCCGGCGGGAGAACTGGGATTGGGCGGAGGTGGGCCGCAATCCTTTCTTCTGTCCGGATCCCGGGTCGGTGGCGGCCATGGAGTCCTTGCTGGACGACCTGCGCAGTCGGGGGGATTCGGTGGGGGCGCTGCTGGAGGTAGTGGCGGAAGGTGTGCCTGCGGGGTGGGGGGAACCGGTGTTCGACCGGCTGGATGCCGATCTGGCCAAGGCGATGATGGGCATCAATGCCGTCAAGGGGGTGGAGATCGGCGCTGGCATGGCCGCTGCCACCCTCACCGGCAGTGCCATGGTGGATGAAATGGCGCCGGCCGTCCCGGGGGAACCGGGCCCCCGGTTTCTGGGCAACCAGGCCGGTGGCATCCTGGGAGGGATTTCCAGCGGCCAACCCGTCGTGATCCGCCTGGCGTTGAAGCCGACTTCCTCCATTGGGGTGCCCCGGCACACGGTGGACCGGTTTGGCGCGGCCCGGGAGATTGTCACCCACGGGCGCCACGATCCCTGCGTGGGAATTCGCGGGGTGCCCGTGGCCGAGGCCATGACGGCCCTGGTGCTGGCGGACCATTTTTTACTGCAGCGGGCCCGGGAGGGGATGTTTGCCGCGGGAAGTTTGTCCCACGCTGTGGCAGGCTCCGCGAATTCTGCGACAAGCCCGGAACGGGCGGTAACGGGGCAGGAATAACGCAGAAGGATGATAACCGTCCCCCGCTCGATGAGAGGGGAACAGAAAAAATACGGTAAGGCATCCGTCGGACCTGAAAAAAGGGTTGAGACGAGCTGTTTTTTCAGTATAATGAATTGTCCTTGGCGGAAAGGCATTAGTAATTATACAGGGCCGCCTTGCATTCTTGAATCGGTATTGGATTTTCACGGAGAGAAATCGATGTCTTCGGATCTGGTAAAACGCGCCGCGAGTATCGTGGAAGCCTATGTATCCAACAATGAACTATCGCCCGCGGAGGTGGCTCCCCTGCTGGGCAGGGTCTATGCCTCCCTGATCCAGATTTCCGGGGGGCAGTCCCCGGAGCCGGAGGAGGAAGACCAACCGGCTGCTGCCGTTGCGATTCCGATCCAGAAAGAGGAACCGGCGGCGGTCGCCGGTGCATCGGCGGATCTCGCCGCTGCACCGGCGCCGGGAAAGACGACTCCGGCAATTTCCCTGGCCGACTCGGTGAGCCGGGAGGCGATCTATTGCCTGCTTTGTGGCAAGCCCTGCCGGGCCATCAAGGGACATCTGACCCGCTCCCACAAGTTGTCGGTGGATGAATATCGCACCCTGTTCGGCCTGGACAAATTCTATCCCCTGGTGGCGCAGGACTATTCCGAACGGCGTCGCCAGTTGGCCATCGATTCCGGTCTGGGCGAAAAGCTGCGGGATGCCCGCCGGAAATCCAGGGCCACCGGGACACAGGTCGCCACGGCCTGAAGACCTGTTCGAAGTCCGTCAGTCGGCTGACCGTAAAAGTCGTGTCGCGACGTTCATCGGCAGGGGGTGGAGGGAGGCTTCCCCCATCCGTTGAGGGCATTCCAGAACCGGTTGCAAATGGCCACGAAAGGTCAAGCAGCAACCGGATTTCTGGAGGAACGATCTATTTGGTTCCCAGTAGTGGTTGCAGATAGCGTCCGGTCCAGGAACGCGGGTCGGCCGCCACGGTTTCCGGGGTGCCCTGGGCCACGATTTCGCCGCCGCGGTTGCCCCCTTCCGGACCCAGGTCGATGACCCAATCGGCGGTCTTGACCACGTCCAGGTTGTGTTCGATCACCACCACCGTGTTGCCCCCGGCCACCAGCCGCTGCAGCACCTCCAGCAGGGTGCGGATATCGTCGAAATGGAGGCCGGTGGTGGGTTCGTCCAGGATGTAGAGGGTGCGGCCGGTGGCCTTTCTGGAGAGTTCCCGGGCGATCTTGACCCGCTGGGCCTCGCCCCCGGACAGGGTGGTGGCGGACTGGCCCAGCCGCAGGTAACCCAGCCCCACATCCAGCAGGGTGGCGAGTTTGCTCTGGACCGCCCCGATGGCCTGGTAGAACAGGGTGCCTTCCTCCACGGTCATCTCCAGGATTTCCGCCACGTTCTTCTCCTTGTAGCGAATCTCCAGGGTCTCGCGGTTGTAGCGGGAGCCGCCGCAATCATCGCAGGGCACGAAGATGTCCGGCAAAAAATGCATTTCGATCTTGATCAGCCCCTCGCCCGCGCAGGCTTCGCATCGCCCCCCCTTGACGTTGAAGCTGAACCGTCCGGGTTTGTAACCCCGGGCCCGGGCCTCGGGCACCAGGGCCAGCAGGTCGCGGATGGGGGTGAAGAGCCCGGTATAGGTGGCCGGATTGGAGCGGGGGGTGCGGCCGATGGGGGACTGGTCGATGTGGATCACCTTGTCCAGGTGTTCCAGCCCCACGACCTCCTCCAATAGCCCACCGGGAATCCGGCTCTGGTGAAGGCGCTGGGTCAGGGTCGGGAGCAGGGTGTCCAGGATGAGGCTGGACTTGCCGGAGCCGGACACACCGGTGACGCAGACCAGCAACCCCAGGGGAATGGCGGCGGTCACCTGCTTGAGATTGTGGGTGGCCACGCCCTTGAGGACGATCTGCCGCTGGGGATCCGATGGCCGCCGTCGGGGGGGCATGGGAATGACCCGGCGGCCGGAGAGGTATTGGCCGGTGAGGGAGTCCGGATGGGCGGCGATCTGGGCCGGGGTGCCGGCGGCCACCACCCGGCCGCCATGTTCGCCGGGACCGGGCCCCAGGTCGACCACGAAATCGGCGGTGCGGATGGCCTCCTCGTCATGTTCCACCACCACCACGGTGTTGCCCAGGTTGCGCAACCGCACCAGGGAATCCAGCAGACGCTGGTTGTCCCGCTGGTGCAGGCCGATGCTGGGCTCGTCCAGGATGTAGAGTACCCCCACCAGGCCGGAGCCGATCTGATTGGCCAGACGGATGCGCTGTCCCTCGCCGCCGGACAGGGTGGCCGCCGCCCGATCCAGGGTCAGATAGTCCAGCCCCACGGCGATGAGAAACTGCAGCCGTTCGATCACCTCCTTGAGGATCCGCTGGGCGATGGCGCGTTCCTGGGGGGTGAGGTCCAGGTCGGTTTGCAGGTACGCCATGGCCGGGCCCAGGGGCAGGGCGGAAAATTCGGCGATGTTGTGTTCTCCGACCCGCACATGCAGGGCCTCCTTGCGCAGCCGCTGTCCGGCGCAGACCGGACAGGGGGAGGTGTTGCGGTAGGGGCGCAGCTCTTCTCGCCGGTCGTCGGAGTCGGTTTCCAGATAGCGCCGCTCCAGGGTCTTCAACACCCCTTCCCAGGGGCGTGTGGCGGAGAATCGCCGATGGAACCCTCGGAAACGGAAGCGGATCTTGTCCGCCCCGGAGCCCTCCAGCAACAGGGTCTGGTGGTCCGGGGGCAGGTCCTTCCAGGGTTGGTCGAGGTCGATGCCGAAATGGTCGGCCACGGTATGCAGCAGTTCCTGGCCCATGCGGGCGGTGGGTTTGGCCCAGGGGGCGATGGCGCCCTGGGCCAGGGACAGATCCGGGTTGGGCACCACCAGCAGGGGATCGAAGTATTCCTCGGTGCCCAGCCCGTCGCAGCGGGGACAGGCGCCGAACGGGTTGTTGAAGGAGAACAGGCGCGGTTCGATCTCCGGATAGGAGATGTTGCAGTGGATGCAGGCATGCCGCTCCGAGAACAGCAGCTCCCGGGGTGGATCTTCGAGGATCTGGATCCGGACGATGCCCTCGCCCAGGGCCAGGGCGGTCTCCAGGGAGTCGGCCAGGCGGGTGTTGAGGCCCGGTTTGACGATCACCCGGTCCACCAGCACCTCGATGGTATGCTTTTGATTTTTGTCCAGGGTGGGGAGCGGTTCCAGGTCGAGGGTGTCGCCGTCGATCACCACCCGGGTGTAGCCCTGCTTGGCCAGGGCGGCGAGTTCCTTGCGGTACTCCCCCTTGCGGCCCCGCACGATGGGGGCCAACAACAGCAGGCGGCTGCGTTCCGGCAGCCCAAGGATCTGGTCCACCATCCGGGTGACGGTCTGGCTCTCGATGGGCCGTCCACAGCCGTGGCAGTAGGGGCGGCCGATGCGGGCGTAGAGCAGGCGCAGGTAGTCGTGGATCTCGGTGACCGTGCCCACGGTGGAGCGGGGGTTCTTGCTGGTGGTCTTCTGCTCGATGGAGATGGACGGCGAGAGCCCCTCGATGCTGTCCACGTCCGGTTTGTTCTGCAGGCTGAGAAACTGGCGGGCGTAGGCGGAGAGGGATTCCACATAGCGGCGCTGCCCTTCGGCGGCGAGGGTGTCGAAGGCCAGGGAGGACTTGCCGGATCCGGAGACGCCGGTGATGACGGTCAGGGCGTTGCGGGGAATCTCCAGATCGATGTTGCGGAGGTTGTGTTCCCGGGCGCCGCGGATGATGATCTGTTGGTCGGACATCAGGATTCTCTGTGGACAGAAGGGGGACAAGGTACCATGCCCCATTACATGGCGGAACTGGTCTTGACCGACCAGCCGGTGCTGATGGTGGGAGGGGGCCGGGTGGCCCGCCGCAAGCTGGCCGGGTTGCAGGCCGCCGGCGCCCGGATCCGGGTGGTGGCCCCGGAGCTGGATCCCTGGATTGCCGGGCAGGTGGCCGACGGGGTGCTGGACCATGTGCCGGAGGCCTTTGTCGAGGCCCATCTGGAGGCCCGGCCGCGTCCGGTCCTGGTCTTTGCCGCCACGGCCACGGCCACCCTGAACCGGACCATCGCCGCCGCCTGCCGGCAGCGGGGCCTGCTGTGCAACTCGGCGGACGATCCGGAAGCGAGCGGATTCCTGGTCCCGGCCGTGGTGCGGCGGGGCACGGTCACGGTGGCGGTGGCCACCCAGGGACGCAGCCCGGCGCTGTCCCGGCTGCTCAAGGAGCGGATCGAGGCCTGGCTGGAGCCGGGCTGGGGTCCCCTGGCCGGGCTGTTCGGCGCCATGCGGCAACGGGTCAGGGAGCGGCTGCCGGAGGGGGAGCAGCGGCAGCGGTTCTGGCGGGCGACCGCCCTGGCCGCGGCGGCGGAGCAGCGCTTCCGGCAGGAGGATAACCATGCCTGGTTCCAGGACCGGCTCGACCGGGCCGCCCATGCGCCGCTTCCGCCGGGAGAGTCCGTTCTACCAGGGTCCCCGGAAGCCCTTCAGGATGGCCCGATGCCTGCGGAATTCCGGATCCCAACGGGCCACGGCCTGCCAGAAGGCCGGTGAATGGTCCATGTGGGCCATGTGACTCAGTTCGTGGATCAATACATAATCCACCACCGCCGTCGGCAGCCACAGCAGCCGCCAGTTGAGGCTCACCGTACCTCGGGTGGAGCAGCTGCCCCAGCGGGTGCGCTGGCCCCGCACCGTGAGCCGCGTCACCGGCTGGCCCATCCGGGCGGCCCAATCCCGCAAGCGTGGCTCCAGGTAACCCCGGGCCCGGGTCCGGTACCACTGTTCCAGCAGGGCTTCCAGCCGGTCCAGGTCTTCCAGCCCCGCCGGAGCCCACAATTCTCCCCCCACCTGCCGCACCCGGGGGGCGACCATGGGTTTCAGCACCAGGGTGAGGGAGGCGTCGAGCAGGGGCAGGGTGGCCCCCGGTGCCAGGTGCGGGCGGTGCCGGCTGCGCCGCTGGACCGCCTCCAGGCGGTTGAGCAGCCAGGAACCGTGGCGGGCCACGAACTCCTCCACCCCCCGCCGGGTCACATGCAGCGGCCCCCGCACCTCCACCCCGGCCTGGGGAGTCACCGCCAGGGTGAGGCGCTTGCGGCGTGGATGGCGGATCAGGGTATAGGCGATCTCCCGTTCCCCGAGCTGCAGGCATTGCCGGCGCTCCCGCTGGGCCATGGTGGGTCACTCGCTGGGTTGGGTCACGGGATTGGTTGCAGGCGCAGCAGCGTGCCATCGACCGTCACCTGGATCCGGTCGCCATCCTTGAAGGTGCCGGCCAACATGGCTTCGGCCAGGGGATCCTGCACCAGACGCTGGATCACCCGCCTCAGGGGCCGGGCCCCGTAGACCGGATCGTATCCCTCCCGGGCCAGAAGATCCCGGGCCTCCGGCGTCGTTTCGAGTGCCATGCGGTGATCGGCCAGCAGCCGGCGCAGCCGGTTCAGTTGAATCTCCACGATGGTGCCCATCATCTCCCGCTCCAGACGCCGGAAGAAGGTGATGCCGTCCAGCCGGTTGAGGAACTCGGGTCGGAAGGTTTCCCGCAACAGTTTCATCACCTGGTCCCGCTGGAACTCCGGCCCGCCATTCCCCTCCAGGAAGTGGGAACCGATGTTGGAGGTGAGGATGATCACCGTGTTGCGGAAATCCACCGTGCGGCCGTGACCGTCGGTCAGGCGCCCCTCGTCCAGGACCTGGAGCAGCAGGTTGAACACCTCTGGGTGGGCCTTTTCGATCTCGTCCAGCAGCACCACGCTGTAGGGCCGGCGCCGCACCGCCTCGGTGAGCTGCCCGCCTTCCTCGTAGCCCACATACCCCGGCGGAGCGCCCACCAGCCGGGCCACGGCATGGCGTTCCATGTACTCCGACATGTCCACCCGCACCAGGGCCTGCTCGTTGTCGAACAGGAACTCCGCCAGGGCCTTGGTCAGTTCGGTCTTGCCCACCCCGGTGGGGCCGAGGAAGAGGAAGGACCCGATGGGACGCTGGGGATCCTGCAACCCGGCCCGGGCCCGGCGCACCGCCCGGGACACCTCGGCCAGGGCGGCATCCTGCCCCACCACCCGTTGGGCCAGCCGCTGCTCCATCTGCAACAGCTTCTCCCGCTCTCCCTCCAGCATGCGGGCCACCGGCACCCCGGTCCAGCGGGACACCACCGCGGCGATCTCCTCCTCGCCCACCTCCTCCCGCAACAGGCGGTTTTCCAGGCCTGCGGCGGCCTGCCGTGCCTCCTCCAGGCTGGCCTCCAGCCGGGGAATGTCGCCGTAGCGCAACCGGCCCGCCAGTTCCAGGTCGGCCTGCCGTTCGGCGGTTTCCAGCTCGCGCCGTTTCTGTTCCAGGGTTTCCTGGAGGGTTTGGTGGCGGGTGAGGGTCTCCTTCTCCCGGCGCCAGGCGGCGGTGAGGGTGGCGGACTGCTCCCGCAGGTCGGCCAGCTCCTGATCCAGATCCTCCAGCCGCTTGCGGGAGGCGGCATCCTTCTCCCGGGTCAGGGCGGTGCGCTCGATCTCCAGTTGCAGGATCCGGCGGTCGATTTCGTCGATGGGCTGGGGCTTGGAGGTCACCTCCATGCGGATGCGGGCCGCCGCCTCGTCCATCAGGTCGATGGCCTTGTCGGGCAGGAAGCGGTCGCTGATGTAGCGGTTGGACAGGGTGGCGGCGGCCACCAGGGCGGCATCGGCGATGCGCACGCCGTGGTGCAGCTCGTACTTTTCCTTGATGCCCCTCAGGATGGAGATGGTGTCGGCCACCGTGGGCTCACCGACCTGCACCGGCTGGAAACGCCGTTCCAGGGCGGCATCCTTTTCCACATGCTGGCGGTATTCGTCCAGGGTGGTGGCCCCCACGCAGTGGAGGTCGCCCCGGGCCAGGGCCGGTTTCAGCAGATTGGAGGCGTCCATGGCCCCGTCGGCCCGTCCGGCGCCCACCAGGGTGTGCATTTCGTCGATGAAGAGAATCACGCCGCCGTCGGCTTCCTGCACCTCCCGCAGCACGGCCTTGAGCCGTTCCTCGAATTCCCCCCGGTATTTGGCCCCGGCGATCAGGGCTCCCATATCCAGGGCCGCCAGCCGCTTGTTCTTGAGGGGCTCCGGCACGTCGCCCCGCACGATGCGCTGGGCCAGCCCTTCGGCGATGGCGGTCTTGCCCACCCCGGGCTCGCCGATCAGCACCGGATTGTTCTTGGTGCGGCGGGACAGGACCTGAATGGTGCGGCGGATCTCCTCATCCCGGCCGATCACCGGGTCCAGCTTGCCCCGCTGGGCGAGCTGGGTGAGGTCGCGGGCATATTTTTCCAGGGCCTGATAGCTTCCTTCCGGATCGGGGTTGGTGATCCGCTGGCCGCCGCGAATGATCTTCAGGGCTTCCAGCAGGCCCTGTGCGGTCATGCCCGCCGCCTTCAGCAGGCGCGGCGACTCCCCCTCCTTTTCGACCGCCATGGCCAGCAGGAAATGTTCGGTGGAAAGATACTCGTCGCCCATTTTGGCGGCCTGCTTTTCCGCCGCCGCCACCAGAGCCTGGAAGCGTCGGGACGGGATCAGCTGTCCCACCCCGCTGCCCTCCACCCGGGGAAATCTGTTCAGGACTGCGGCCACCTGCTGGGCCAGGGTGTCCGGGTTCCCCCCCATCTTTTCCAGCAGGGGCCGGGTCAGGCCGTCGTTCTGCTCCAGCAGGGCCGCCAGCAAATGTTCCGGCTCCAGCTGTTGATGGGAACGGCTGGCGGCGATCCCGCTGGCGGCCTGCAACGCTTCCTGGGTTTTGGTGGTCAAGCGATCCTGACGCATGGCGGTTCTCCACTCCAAAATGGAAGTTACCGTGGAAGCCGGGAAGCGGCTTGCATCGGTGGAGGGTGGAGGGAGGCCTCCCCCCTCCATCTTTAGTCGGGTGACTGTCACGCATCATATGGACATGGGATTACCGGTTTACAATCCTGCCGTGGAGAGGGGATGATAACGGGACATGGCATTATCCTTCATGGAAGAAGCGGGTTTTGCGCCGATGAACATTCTGATCCTCAACCCCCCTGCCGAACATACCGTCATCGAATACCCCAACGCGGAGGGGGAGGAATACCTGGAGTCGGATGATTTCGGGGCCTTTCCGCCCCTGGGGGCGCTCTATGTTCTCAGCCATCTGGAAGCCCACACCCGGGGCCATCGGCTGTTCTTCAAGGATTGCGTGGGGGAGCGGATCCGCCATGCGGACCTGCCGGCCCTGATCCGGGACATCCAGCCCGACGTGGTGGGGATCACCAGCTTCACCATTTCTCTCATCGATGTGATCAAGGCCGCCCGCACCGTGCGGGAGATCGTGCCCACCGCCCATATCTGCATGGGCGGGCACCACCCCATCGCCTTCCCCTACGAGGCCGCTCAGTTGCCGGAGTTCGACTCCATCGTGGTGGGGGAAGGGGAGGTGGCCTTCACCGCACTGGTCGAGGCCCTGGAACAGGGCAATGACATCACCCGCATCACCGGGGTCTATACCCGGGAGTCCATGGCCGCCTGGCGGGAGGCCAACTATCGGGACCAACGTTTTCTCGGCAGCGTCACCGTGCCGCCGGCCTATGTGGACGACCTCGACGCCCTGCCCTTTCCCAACCGGGAGTACATCCGGCACATCGACTACCACTCCATTCTGGGGGTGAGCCACCGGCTGGCCACCATCATCAGCACCCGGGGCTGTCCCTATCGCTGCACCTTCTGCGATGTGCCCTACAAGCGCTACCGGCGCCGCTCCGCCGCCAGCGTGGCCGACGAGGTGGCCCGGTGCCTGGCCATGGGCTACCGGGAGATCCATTTCTATGACGACCTGTTCAACGTCTCGCCCCGCAAGGTGGTCGAGTTCTGCGATGAGGTGGAACGCCGGGGGCTGAGATTCCCCTGGAGCTTCCGCGGCCGCACCAACACCGTCACCCGGGAATCCCTGGAGCGGGCCAAGCGGGCCGGCTGCCGGCTCATTTCCTTCGGGGTGGAGACCGGCAACGATGCCGGGTTGGAGGATCTGCAAAAGGGCACCAACATCGCCCAGGTCGAACAGGTGTTCCGCTGGTGCCGGGAGCTGGGCATCCTGCGGGTGGCGGATTTCATGATCGGTCTGCCCACGGAAAAGACCGAGGCGGACATCGAGCGCAACCTGGAATTCGCCCTGAAGATCGATCCCGACTATTGCCAGGTGGCGGTCCTCAACCTCTATCCCAATACCCCCCTCTATGATCGGGCGGTCGAGCAGGGCCTGGTCGATCCACGCCGCTGGAAGGAATGGGTGCTGGATCCCAAACCCGGTTTCACCGTGGATCATTGGGAGGAGTTCATCCCCGCCGCCCGGCAGATGGAGATCCAGCGCCGCAGCTACCGGCGGTTCTACTTCCGCCCCGGATACATCGTGCGCAGCATTTTCAATATTCGTTCGTTCTACGAATTCAAGATCAAGGTGCAGGGCGTGCTGAAGCTGTTTCGTTGACCGCCCGCCGGGGCGCGTTCCAGCCGAAGATCACTTCCAGGGGATAATGGTCCGAGCCGCGGTCGGCTCCCACCCGGCGCTGATGGACGGTGATCTCCGGGGTGTGGAGGAAATGGTCGATGGGAATCAACAGGGGCAATCCCACCAGCCAGGAGGGCCAGGTGGGATGCCAGCCGCGCCCGTCGCTGCTGTCCCGCAGGCCGGTGGCGGTCAGCAGGTTCTGGAAACGCGGTGACCAGCGGGTGCTGTTGAGGTCCCCGGCCACCACCAGGGGCGCCGGGCGGCTGGCCGCCAGCCGGATCACCTCCTGAAAGACCTGGTCCTGGACCTCCGAGCGCTGCGGGGAATGGGATGGGGGCGGATGGAGACCCAGGATGGTCAGGGGCCGACCCGCCAGGGAGAGGTAGGCGCTCACCCCCGGAGAGGAGACACCGGGAATCTCGAACACCGCCGTTCGGGTGCCGGGCACCCGGCTCAACAGGGCCACGCCGTTGGGGGTGGGGCTGGGTTTGACGGTCCAGTGGGGGTAGTGGGCGCGCAGGGGGGCCAGGGCCTGCCAGTCCTCGGAAGTCACCTCCAGCAGCACGAGGATGTCGAAGGATTCCCGCTCCAGCCAGGCGAGCATCTCTGGCTCCATGGACTTGAAGGCGTTGAGGTTGTAGCTCAACAGTCTCAGGGTCGGACCCGGGGGCGGAGGGAGGTCCGCGCCATTGGGGAGCAGGGGCAGCAGTTGGGCGCCATTGAGGCCGGCGCAGAAGCCCAGCAGCACGCCCCACAGGGGCCGCTTCAAGCCCAGGGCCAGGGCCACGCCCACCAGGGCGGCCAGGGTGTATTGCACCCGAAAATGTGCAAACAGCTCCCAGAACCACCATTGCCCGGCGGCGAAACCGGCCAGGGTGGCCCCCAGCAGCAGCAGGCTGCCCTGGGTGAACCGGCGGTTCAGGGTGGGCAGGCGGTCGGCTCGCGTGCGGGCACGGCTCACGGGCAGTTCTCACGAGGATGATCTGGAACGGAGCGATATTCTAGGCAAATATGGAGACCATTGCACTCGATATCGAACGGGTGGTCGCGGGAGGCCATGGTTTGGCCCATCATCAGGGGCAGGCGGTGTTTGTGCCGTTTGCCGCCCCCGGGGATCGGTTGCGGGTGGCGTTGAGTCCCGGGGGCCGGGGGTATCTCAAGGGGGAAATCCGGGAGATTCTGGCCCCGGGCCCCTGGCGGGTGGAGCCACCCTGTCCCCTGCATGGCCAGTGCGGCGGCTGCCGGTTGCTGCATCTCGCCCCGGCCGGGCAAGGCCGGGTTCGGGAAGAGATGGTGGCCGAGGCCGTGACCCGGGTGGGCCGGCTGGCCCTGGAGGAGGGGGTGCTGGCGCCCATTCTGCCGGCCCCCGCGCCCCTGGGCTATCGGCGGCGGGCCGGATTCAAGGTGCGCCGGGTGGGGGAGCGCGTGTTGCTGGGCTTCTTCGCCGCCGCCAGCCATCGGGTGGTGGACCTGCCCGGGTGTCCGGTGCTGCATCCCCGGCTGGCCGAGCTGCTGGGGCCGTTGCGGGAGCTGATCGCCACCCTGTCGGTGGCGGCCCGTGTGCCCCAGGTGGACGGGGTGTGCGGCGACAACGGTCCGGCCCTGGTCTTTCATCTGTTGCGGGAGCCCGGCGGGTCGGACCGGGCGGCCATGGCCGGATTTGCCCGTGACCATGGGGTTCTGCAGATCTGGGCCCAGATGGGGCGCAAGGGGACGTTGCGGCCGCTGGTGGAGGGGCCCGATCCCTGCTATCGGGTGGGGGACGTGGTGTTGGGTTACCGCCCCGAGATGTTCACCCAGGCCAATTTCGAGCAGAACCGTCCCTTGGCCGAGTTGGTGTTGGAGCAGGCCGGGCGGGGTGAGCGGGTTGTGGATCTGTTTTGCGGAGTAGGCAATTTCACGCTGCCTCTGGCGGGGCGGTTTCGGCAGGTGCTGGGGCTGGAAGGGTATGGTCCGGCGGTGGCCCGTGGGCGGCAGAATGCCCGGGAGGCAGGTCTGACCGGGGTGACCTTCCAGCAGGCCGATCTGCTGGTCGGCCCGGATCCGCGGCGGCTGCCCTGGGGCAGGGAGGATGTGGTGGTGCTGGATCCGCCCCGCCAGGGGGCGGTGGCCCTGGCCGAACGGCTGGCCGCGGCGCCGCCCCGGCGGGTGGTGTATGTCTCCTGCGACCCGGCCACGTTTGCCCGGGACGCGGCCCGGCTGGTGCGGGGTGGGCTGCGGCTGGCGGCGGTGGTGCCGGTGGAGATGCTGCCCCAGACCCACCATGTGGAGCTGACGGCCCTGTTTCTGGGCTGAGCGGTTTTTCCCATCCATCGACATTCGACGGCTTTCCCAGCATGTGGGAAAGCCGTCATGTCAAATGCCGGTCATCCGGCGATCAAGGCCGCATAGTCCGCCGCCGACAGCAGGCCGGTCATCTGGTCCCCTGGGACGGGGCGGATGCGGATCATCCATCCTTCGCCATAAGGGTCCTGGTTGACCTGTTCCGGGGCATCGGGGAGGGTCGAATTGATGGCGCTGACGGTGCCGCTGACCGGGGCGAACAGGTCGGAGACCGATTTCACCGACTCCACCACGCCGAAGGGTTGGCCGGCGGTGACCGGGGCGCCGACCGCCGGCAGTTCCACGAACACCACGTCGCCGAGCTGACTGGCGGCGTACTGGGTCACCCCCACCACCACCTCCGCTCCCTCGGGGCGGCACCATTCGTGTTCCCTGGTATATTTCAGATTGTCCGGTGTGGTCATGGCCGGTGTGGTCATGGTGAATTCCTTTCGGTCGGGCTGGAAAGAGGTTGGGGGACTTGCAGTTTCAGGAAACGGGCGCGGAAGATCAAGGCTTATGGCGCAGAAATGGGGCTGCCGGATGTCCGGCGGCGGACATTTCGTTCCGGTTGATGCTTACGGCACGAATTTTGATTATGGTATTGTGGCAACAATTCTCAAGGGTCAGGGAAGGCTCCGGTTTCGCGGAAGGAACAGCCCAGTGATCGTCCAGTGCAACAGTTGCGGCAGCCGTTTCGATGTGGAGGACATGATCCTGCAGCCCGCCGGGCGCAAGCTCAAATGCTCCCGCTGCAAGCACGTCTTTTTCCAGGACCCTCCCAGGAAGGGAGATCCCGAACCTGCCGGTTCCAGGGGTCTGCCGGATGAGGAGCCGCCGGCGGCGGACCTGGAGGAAGACAAGGATCAGGCGGAAGCCGAGCCGGAGGGGGATGCAGAACCCGATGGGGAGGGGATCGGAGAGGGGTTGGAAGATCTGGAGGAACCGGATCCGGCAGGGGAATCCGCTGCCGACGAAGGGGGAGAAGAGCCTGCCGCCGGGGCAGCGGAGGAAGAGCCTGCCGCCGGGGCAGCGGAGTCGGACGAGGAATCCCTGGAATCCCTGATGGGCCGGATCGATTCCGACGCTCTGGGGGAGGAGGACGCGGGAGATCCCGCGTCGGCCCTCAGCCAACTGGCCGGCGAGGAAGTGGAGGAGGACGAGGGGCTGGAAGGAGGGCTGCCGGACCTGGAGGAGGGCGAGGAAGCGTCCGGGGCGGCCGGACTGGTCGGGGACGAGCTGGAAGAGGTGGATCTGAGCGGCCTGGGTCCGGAAGACGCCGCGGATGGCGACGAGTTGGAGAAGCCGGATGGGCTGGATGACGATCTGACCCTGGAGGAAGACGAGGATCTCACCCGCATCGAAGAGATCAACCTGGACGAGGACACCACCGGTCCGATGTTGCAGGAGCCCGTCGAGGGGTTGGATGACGAGCCCCTGCCCAGCAGGGTGGACGAAGATGCCCCCACCCAGTTGGCGCCGCCTTCCCAGCGGGGCCGGCAGAAGCTCGATCATGACGACGATCCGGTGGAGCCGGCCACCGATTCCGACTTCACGAAGGATTTCGCGGCCGATGAGGATATCGACCTGACCGGATCCGTCGATGACGAGGAGCCGGAGGAGGAGGAAGAAGAGAAGAAAACCGCCCTGCCCTTCGACAGCCCCAAGGTGCGCAAGATCCTCTGGACCGCGGCCGCCATTCTGGGACTGACCTGGCTGGTGGGCTCCTTCGGTCAGAGCGATTGGCTGCAGAAGAAGATGCGGGGTGGGAGCGAACTGGCGCTGATCGGGGTGGAGGGACAGTGGCAGTCCAGCCCCGAAGGCAATCCCATGCTGATGGTGATGGGCGGCATCGGCAATGAAGCCCGGACGGCCCGCAGTGCCCAGATGGTGGTGGTCGAACTGTTGGACGACCAGCAGCAGCCGGTGGCCACGGCCCGGGTGATTCCGGGTCGGGTGTTGCAGGAGAAGGATTTTCCCACCCATGACCAGAACCTGCTGCGCATGGTCGCCTCCCAGGCCGACACCGAAAAGCTCAAGGTCCCCAAGGTGATTCCTGGCAAGGAGATGAAATTCCAAGCCATTTTCATCGATCCCCCGGCGGAGGCCAGCCGGTTCCGGGTCAATCTGGAGGAGATCAAGGGCGGGGACAAGAAGGGCAAGACAGGGGCGCGGACCTCCGGACAGGGGCCGGGATGACCGACGACTTGTCGTTACGCATGGCATGACCATGAAAATCACGGAACTTCAAACCCAGAATTTCCATGGCTTCGCTGCCAAGGAACTTTCCCTGGACCCCAGGTTTACCCTGCTGGTGGGCAACAACGCCAGCGGCAAGACCAGCCTGCTGGAGGCCCTGGCAGTGGCCATGGGAGGGTTCCTGTTGGGTTTTCCGGGGATTCAAGGCCGGAGCATCGGCCAGGAGGAAGTCCGACGGGTGGTTCATGTGTTCGACGGCCTCGCCGACCTGCAACCCCAATACCCGGCCGTCGTCGCGGCCCGGGGACAGGTAGCCGACCATGCGGTTTCCTGGCGCCGAGGCCTGTATGGTCCCAGGGGGCGAACCACGCGACGGGAGGCCGTGGAACTGGTGGCCCTGGCGGAAGAACTGCGGAAGGCGGTGGCCGGGGGGGAACAGCGCCCATTACCGGTGCTGGCCTATTATGGAACCCAACGTCTGTGGCGGCAAAAACGGGAATTGGCCGACATGGGTCCCAAGATTCCCGGTCGGTTGGCCGGCTACCGGGATTGTCTGGATCCTGCCTCCAACCACAAACATCTGACCGCCTGGCTGCGTCGGCAGGCTCTGATCGACGCCCAGCGGGGACAGACCAGCCTTCATGCCCACACCATCGAACGGGTGGTTCTCACCTTTCTGGAAGGGGCACGCAGCTTTCGTTACGACTTGGCCCGGGAGGAACTGGTTCTGGAGATGGACGATGGCCCTCTCTTCACCTTTGACATGCTTTCCGATGGCTATCGGAACATGCTGGCCATGGTGGCCGACATCGCCTGGCGGGCCACGGTTCTGAACCCATTTTTCGGCCAGGAGGCGCCACAGCGGACCACCGGTCTGGTACTCATCGACGAGATCGACCTCCACCTTCATCCCAAGTGGCAACGGCGAGTGGTCGGGGACCTGCGGACCGCCTTTCCCAACCTGCAGTTCGTGGCCACCACCCATTCTCCTTTCATTATCCAGAGCCTCTGGGAGGGGAGCCTGTACAATCTGGATCCCGATTACAAGGCCACACTTTCCCACGCCAACGCCAGCCCAGAGGATATCATCGAGTGGATCCAGGGCGTTCCCCTGCCCCAACGGAGCCAACGCCGCCAGGAAATGGTGGTCGCTGCCGAGGCGTATTACCGGTTGCTGGAACGGATTCCCGCCGCCCCGGAGACGGAGCTGGCAGCACTTAAGCAGCGCCTGGACGAGCTGGCCGAGCCCTTCGCGGACGATCCGGCCTTTGTGGCCTTTTTGCGCATGGAACGGCTGGCAGCGGAGGGACGGCGTCCATGAGGCCCATCGACCGTGGTCCAGCGCCGATCGGAGTCGTATTCCACAATTACGCCACCGCTCGGCCTCATCTCGTCGAACGGTTGGGTCCCTACTGCAGCTATTGTGGAATGACGCTGCCTGCTGCTCTGGCGGTCGAACATATCCAATTCGATTCGAACATACACCTCCTGCCCCGTCCGGGAGGCGCGCTTTGAAGGATGCCGTTTGGCCCTCCTCGACCAGTCCAGCCCTGCTGATTCTGGCCGTGGTCAGTCTGGCCTACGCCAACAGCCTGCAGGTACCCCTGCTGTTCGACGACATCCTCAACATCGGCAACAACCCCTCCATCCACAGCATCCTGCCCCTGACGCAGTCCCTCGATCCACCGGCGTCCACCGGTTTGATGATGCGCCCCCTGAGCAATTTCACCTATGCCCTCAGTTGGGCCATGGGTGGTCTCGAACGGATCTGGCCCCATCATCTGGTCAACCTGATCATTCACCTGCTGGCGGTGCTGACCCTGTTCGGCCTGCTGCGGCGGTTGCTGGAGCTGCCCCGGCTGCGGGCGCTGTTTCCGGACGGCACCGCCTGGCCGGCCGCCCTGGCCACCCTGGCCTGGGGGCTGCACCCCCTGCTGGTCCATGGCGTCACCTATCTGAGCGGACGCAGCGCCATCCTCATGGCCCTCTTCCTGCTCCTGACCCATTACTGCGCCCTGCGCGGCTGGACCACTTCGGACCGGGGGCGGGAGCGGCGCTGGACGGTCCTGGCGCTGGGGGCCTTTCTGCTGGGGCTGGGGGCCAATGAGACCATGGTGGCGGCCCCCTTCGTGCTTTTTTTCACCCATTGGTTCTTCTTCCCGGACTCCTGGCGGCGGATCCTGTGGCAGGGCCGGATCCTCCATGGCGGCATGGCCCTGGCCCTGGTGGCCATGACCGTCACCATCCTGCTGCGGCTGGATCTCAAACGCTGGGCGGGGACGGTCCAGCCCCAGGACGATCCCCTGCTCTACGCCCTCAACCAGCCCCGGGTGCTGTTCCATTACCTGCAGATCACCTTCTGGCCCACCGATCTGGTCATGGATTACAGCTGGACCCCCCAGGGACCAGCGCAGGCTTGGCCTTGGGTCGCGGCTTTTCTGATCCTGGTGGGCCTCACCCTGGTCGGGGCGGCCCGGCGGCGGCTGTGGGCGTTCGCCCTGGGCTGGTTTCTGCTGGTCATGGCGCCCCTGCACAGCGTGTTGCCCATGGTCCACAACTATCCCCTGGAATACCGGGCCTATCTCTCCAGCAGCGGCCCGCTGATCTTCGTGGTGCTGGCGGGGGACCGGCTGCTGGCGCGGGGCAGCGCCCTGGCCCGGACCCTGCGCCGTCCCCTGTGGCTGGCCCTGCTGGGGACGTTGGGGGTTTTCACCCTGCTGCGCAATACCCTGATGGCCTCGCCCCCCCTGCTCTGGGAAGAGAACGCCCGCCTCCAGCCCCAGAGCCGGATCGTGCGGCTCCAGGCCGGCAGCGCCTGGCATGCGGTGGGACAGTTCGAGAAGGCCCTGGTCCACTTCCAGGCGCTGCGGGAACGCTATCCCCGCCTGTTCTCCAGCCACCTCAACACCGCCGCCATGCTGCTCAATCTGGGGCGCTTCGCCGAGGCGGAGGAGCCGGTGGCCATGGCGCTGCGCATCGCCCCCGGGGATCCCAACGCCCAGTCCAATCTGGGGGCGCTGCGCAACGGCCAGGGACGTTACCGGGAAGCCGTGGAACTCCTGCAGGGGTTGGTGGCGCGACATCCCGAGCATGGCAACGCCCATTACCACCTGGCGGTGGCTTTCCAGGCCCTGGGCGAGACCGTCAAGGCTCTGGCGGAGGTGGACAAGGCCCTGGTCATTCATCCGCAGCATCGGCTGTACCGCAAACTGCGTGGCGAGCTGACCGGGGAGGGGGAGCCGGCGGCCGCGGATGCCGGAGGGGTCCCGTCAGGCCTGCCCGATGGGATCGTCATCAACTTCGCCGCCGAACCGCCGCGTTGAACAGGGGATCAGGAGGGGGTCACCGGCCGATCCTCGCACCAGAGGCAGCGCAGGGTGCGGCCTTCGGGATCGGTGTAGGCGCCCGGGCCGTGACGCTTGTCGTTCTTGAACTCCCCCTCGTAGACCCCGCCGTTGGGCCAGGTGTAGCGGCCCCGTCCCTCCTTGCGATCCTCGACGAAATTGCCCTCGAAGCGGCCGCCCAGGGGAAAGGTCATCACTCCCGGGCCGTTCATGCGCCCGTCCCGCCACTGGCCGTCGTACATCCGGCCATCCCGCCAGATGAAGGTGCCCCGGCCGTGCTTGCGGCCCTTCCGGTACTGCCCCCGGTAGAGGTTGCCGTTGACGAAGCGGGCCTCGCCGTAGCCGTTGTGACAGTTGCCCTTGAGGCACTTGAAGGGTCGTTCCCGGGCCATGCCCCGGCCGTCCGCGCGGACGCGGAGGGCATGGCGCCGGTCGGCCAGCAGGGCGGCGAGGAACAGGATGCCGATCAGCATCAGCAGAGGGGTGGTGGTGAGGTTCAAGGCGGCAAGGGTTCAGTCCCGTGCTTGGCAAAAGGGGGAAATAGGGCATAATCATTTGAGGCTGTCATGATGCCAGCTCTCTTCTGCGGATGGAACCGGAACTCATGGGAACGATTCTCAAGACGGTGCTGTTTCTCCTGTTGGCCATGGTGATCCTGGGGTTGGGCGCGGTGGTGATCGTCCCCCTGGTGGTGGATCCCAACGACTACAAGCCCGCCCTGATCCAAGCCGTCAAGGACCGCACGGGCCGGGACCTGACCATCGGCGGGGAGGTGGGCCTGTCCCTGTTCCCCTGGGTGGGGGTGAAGCTGGAGCGGGTGACCCTCTCCAACGCGCCGCTGTTTTCCGACCGCCCCATGGCCCAGGTCAAACGGCTGGACATCCGGGTGAAGCTGCTGCCCCTGCTGGACCGGCGGGTGGAGGTGAACCGGGTGGTGGTGGAGGGCCTGCAACTGGACCTGGAGCGGGACCGCGCCGGGCGGGGCAACTGGGTCGGCCTGACCGGCGCTGCCGCGCCGGCCCCCGCGGCTGCGACTCCCCCCGCCACCGCCCCGGAGCCGGGCTCCGGAGAGGAGGGGGCGGGTCTGGCCCTGGCCGCCGTCACCGTCGGCGGGGTGGAGATCACCGACGGCGCGGTGCGCTTTGCCGACCAGGCCACCGGCGATCAGGTGGCGGTGGAACGGTTCAACCTGGCCACCGGGCCGGTGGCCCATGGCCAGCCGGTGGCCATCGATTCGAGCCTGGAGTGGCGCAACGCCCAACCCAAAACCACCGGGACCTTGCAGCTGGCCGGCACCCTCCACGGCGACCAGAAATCCCGGAACTTCCGCCTGGCCGGCACCCGCCTGGCCCTGCGGGCCGCGGGGGAGGGGCTGCCCGACCAGGGGGTGGAGGCGACCCTCGCGGCCGAGATCGCCACCAGCCTGGACGATCAGACCCTGACGGTGACCGGTCTGACCCTGGGCGTGGTGGACCATCTGCAACTGACCGGTCGCATCGACGGCCGGGAAATCCTCGGCGATCCCCGCTTCGACGCCCAGCTCGCGTTGGCCCGCTTCGATCCGCGCCGGCTGCTGGAACGGCTGGGCCAGCCGGTGCCGGCCGATCTCCAGGCCTTCGGCGCCGTGGCCCTGGAAACCACCCTGGGGATCGGACTGGACCGGGCCGAGGTGCAAAAGCTGGCCATGGACCTGGACGGCGCCCACCTGACCGGCACCGCCGTGGTGACCCGCTTCGCCAAGCCGACCATCCGCTTCGACCTGAACCTGGATCACCTGGACCTGGACCGCTACCTGCTCCCGCCCCAGACCGGGGCGGCGGGTCCGGCCCCGGGGGAGCCGTCCCCCGCTCCCGGAGCGGCCAGGCCGGCGCCGGCGGCCGCGCGGCCGTTGGCAGCCCTGGCCGGTTTGGATCTGGAAGGTCGTCTGCGCCTGGGTCGGCTCACCGCCCATGGCGGGCAGTTCACCAACCTGCAGGCCCGGGTGCGGGCCCGGGACGGCCTGCTGCGCCTGGATCCGTTCCAGGCGAGTCTCTATGAAGGCACCCTGGAGGCCACCGCCCAGCTGGACCTGCGGGGTGCCGCCCCCGCCCTGGCCTTGAAACCGGACTTCCGGGGGGTGAAGATCCAGCCGCTGCTGAAGGAGATGCTGGACATGGATCTGGTCTCCGGCACCGCCACCCTGGGGATGGATCTGACCAGCCGGGGTCTGGATGCGGCGACGCTGCGTTCCAACCTCGACGGCAGCGCCCGTTTCGACGTGGCCGATGGCGCGGTGTTCGGCGTGGACCTGGAGCGGCGCATCCTGGAAGCCTATGCCCTGCTCAAGCAGCGTCCGCTCACCCTGCGGGAGGACCAGGGCAAGACTGTCTTCAAGACCCTGTCCGGGTCGGCGACCATTCGCCAGGGGGTGGTGGACAACCGCGACCTGGTGGCCGCCTCCGGCCTGCTGGAGGTCGAGGGCGGCGGCCAGGTGGACCTGCCCGGCGAGACGTTGGATTACCTGCTCAAGGCCAAGGTGCTGCCGGCCCTGGAGGAGATCGACCATACCGCCCGGGATCTCAAGGGGCTGGAAATTCCGGTGCGGGTGACCGGGGGCTTCGGCAAGCCGGAGGTTCAGGTGGACCTGGCCGAGTTGTTGGAATCCGCCGCCAAGACCCAGGCCAAGGAAAAACTGCTGGAGAAGCTCCAGACCGGCAAGACCGGCGAGAAGGTCAAGAAGCTGGAGGAGAAGCTGGGGATTCCTCTCAAGGACATCCTGCCGTTTTGAGCGCGCCGGACCCGGCGGCGGTCATTCCGGGTCCGGGTTTTCTTCCGCCATCAGCGCCCGCAGGGCGGCGGGGTCGGGGATGAGCAGGGCCGATTCGGCCTCCCGGATCTGACCGGCCCGCTTGAGGGCGCCCAGCAGCCGGGAGAGGGTTTCCGGCTGGATGGACAGGCGCGAGGCCAGCACCTTGCGGGTCATGGGCAGCTTGACCACCGCCCCGCCGCTTTCGGCGGGCACCGCCTGCCGCACCAGGTAGCCGATGAGGCGTTCCCGCGCCCGCAGCAGGGTCAACCGGTTGATTTCCATCACCAGGCCATGCAGCCGCCGGCTCATGCCCGCCAGCAGGTCGAAGCAGAGTTCCGGCTGTTTCTTCAGCAACTCCATGTAGGGTTTCTGGGGCATGGCCAGCAGCACCGACTCCGTCACCGCCTCGGCGTTCACCGGATAGCGGTGGCCGCCCGAGAACATGATGGCCTCGGCGAAGGTGGCGCCGGGCTCCACCACCTCCAGCACCTTTTCCTGCCCTTCCGCCGACATCCGGAACAGCTTGACCCCCCCGGACAGCACGAAGAAGAAATGCTCGAAGGGGTCGCCCTGCTGGAAGAGCAGGGCGCCGGATTCCAGGCGTCGGCGCTGGAAGGCCGGCCGGAGCCGCTGCCAGGCCGGCTCCGACAGATGGGCGAAGAGGTAGCTTTCCCGGGCCGGGGCCAGGGGGTCGTAGGCGGGCGACATGGTGGACGCTCCTTCGAGACCGCGAACAGGGCCGGGCATGGGATCGAAATCCCGACCTCCTGTCTCCCTATCGGCTGGATTGGCGTCAGCGGGATCTTTTTTTTCGGGATGGCTTGCGAATCCAGGCATCGACATCCGCCGGCGGCCACACCGTGGGGTCCCAGCCAGCGGCTTGCAGATCCTTCAGGCAGCGTTGGGCCGCCTCGGCGCCATGGTACTTGGCGAACGCCTTGCCCGGCTGGAGGGAGAGGTGTTCGGGCAGGTCGGAGACATCCTGTCCTTCTTTCTGTAACCAATGGCGCAGAAAACGGTAGAAACGGTGGTGGGTGGCCTCCAGGGGTTCGGGGGGGAAGGGCTGGCTGGCTTTCTTCTTCAATGACCGGTAGGGGAACCAGTCCCGATCAAAGAGGGCGGCCAATTCGGGTTGTTCCTCCCTCAGCCGTTCCACGGCCGCGCAGGCCTGTGCTGGAGTCGGAAACCAGGGAGGGGTGTTGGCGACGCAAGAGTTGATCAAAATCCAATTGGTAATATGATAATATAAAATTCTAGTTTTTTCAAAACTCAGATCCCGATCCCGATCCCGAGCCAGATCCCGAGCCCGATCCAGATCCAGATCCAGATCCCGATCCCGATCCCGATCCAGAGCCAGATCCAGAGCCAGATCCAGAGCCAGATCCAGATCCCGAGCCAGAGCCCGAGCCAGAGCCAGATTCCGATCCCGATCCCGAGCCAGAGCCCGATCCAGAGTCCGAGCCAGATCCAGATCCCGAGCCAGAGCCCGATCCAGAGCCAGAGCCCGATCCCGAGCCAGAGCCAGAGCCCGATCCAGAGTCCGAGCCAGAGCCCGATCCCGAGCCAGAGCCAGAGCCCGATCCAGAGTCCGAGCCAGATCCAGATCCCGAGCCAGAGCCTTCTCAACACCATTGAGGCTGATCTCTGTCAATAGCTCAAGAGCCAACAGAGAAAGATAATGATTCCTCACCTGACGAAAGGCCTGGTCATGCCGCAGAAGAACGAAGGGGAATAGCAATCCATTGGAGGACCAATAAGTCAGGCTGGTCAGCAGCAGCTTCTCGAAACCAAACGCGGACCGCAATAGCGGCCATGTCGGAGAATGGATGGCATGCAGATCCAGGGCCTTCAACAAGGTCGCGTCCTGCTTGGCCGCAGCGATCCACCGGTCCCGGATTGCTTTGGCCTCCAGGCTTTTCCATTGTTCCCCCATCCAGTCCGGCGGCAGGAGAGAGAACAGGGTCAGTTCCTTGAAGGCGTCCTGGGAGGAGGGAGCGAGTTGCTGCCAGCGTTCCGCCATGGTGGAGGCCACCCGGGGTCCCCAGCACGCCCAATGGTTGGCGGGAGTGGCGAAGGGGATGATCCAGTCCTCATGCCATTGGGCGATGGCCCGATCCCAATAATGCCCCCAGAGTTCTTGCTTGAAGGCATCGGACAGAGCGGATTCCCCTTCGGACAGCAGACGGTCGAGAAACCGGAAGCGGTTGACATTTTCGTTGACTGTGGGCGCTGGGGACTCCAGCCAGCATTTGCGCAGGATTCGTTCCTGGAAATGCTGGTGACCCTGTTTGTGGGTCACCAGGCCGAAGAAGGCCAGCCCGGCGGGGTGCCAGGCGCTGTCGCGGGTGAGGGGATCCAGCAGGCGATTCCGAAGAAAGCCGCTGGGATCGTCGAAGATATACTCGCCCAGTTCCCGGAACACATGGGCCGCCACCAGGAACTCCTGGAACGACAGGTGACTGAAGGCCAGCACCCCCTCTTCCGACTCCACCAGCAGCCCGGCCCGGGCGATGAGAAAGGTCAGCATATCCTTCGCCTGCTCCTGGGTGAAGCCACCGGAAGCCTGCAGCCACTGCTGGAACGGCTCGCAGCCGATGCGCAGGTTGAAGGGATTGTCCTTGCCCGCCCCCTGGGCGGACAAGGCCGGATCACGGCTATGCAAACCATAGGCCAGCCGCTCCAGGACCTGCCACTTGACAACCCGGGGAAAGGGCGGGCTGACGGCATGATCCAGATCCTTGGCGGCATCCAGCACGTCCAGATAGGCCTCCACCATGGCCTCGTAGGCCAACGTCTGGCTGTTGGGCAGTTTGCCCTTCTTGTCGTGGACAAAGGTGAGGATGGCCAGATAGATGGGCCGACGCTTGAGACCCTGCAGACCGGTGTTGTTCTTCAGGGCCTCCAGGAGCTGGGTCCCATCCCGTTGTTGGCGGTCGTGATCCTCGGGATAGCCGGCGGCGAACCAGCGTGTGATGTAGCTTTCGATCTGGCCGTCGTCGAAAGGTCGCAGATAACGGAGGGGCCAGACGAAGGGCGTCAGCGCCCGTCCTTCTCGTTGACTCAAGGCCCGCCATATCCGGGGGGACAGTTGGTCGTAGGGCAGCTTCTGGAATCCCACCGGCCGGCCGGTCACCAGCACCGCCACCCCGGGAAAACGCGCTGCCAGGGCACAGGCCAGATGACGGACCCGGATGCGCGCCTGATAGCCGATTTCGTCCACCCCGTCGAAGGCGACGATGGCCCAGCCTTTGTCCAGATACAGCTTGGCCTGCGCCAGGTCCACCTGGTGCTTCCCTTGACTCTGGACCGCAACCCTCTGCCGCCAACGCTCCAGCAACTGGTCCGTGGTGCGCACCCCGGCCAGGGAGGCCTCCCGCAGGATGAAGGGGATCACCAGTCGCCGCCCCAGATGACGGTTGAGGGGCCGCATGGCGTCGTCGGCACAGTCCGCGGCCAGCATGCGCACCAGGGCCGACTTGCCCGACCCCGGCGGCCCCACCAGCACCACCCGGCCATTCACCGCGGGAGTGGTTTCATCGGCTCCCAGGGATACCAGCAGATCCTCGATCTCCTCCCCGGGCGTGGCGGCCAGACGCCGGGACAGGTCGGCATCCCCCTCCCGGCTGGTCAGATCCTCGGCGGCGAAGCGCTCCGCGACGAAGATATCCGCCAGGGCCATGGGCACCCGCTGTTTGGCATCCAGCACCCCGGCGAAGTCGGCCCGGGCATAGGTCTCCCGCAGGTATCGCCGATAATCCACCAGCCATTGCCGCGCCTCCCAGGTGTCGAAGGTGGGGTTCATCCAGGCGGTGAGGCTGCTTTTCAACCGCTGTTGCAGGACGGCTTGGCGCTTGGGATCCATGGCAAGCCTCAGATCAAGTGGGCCTTCAGATCAGCCACTGTGGGAAAAGTGTCACTGAATTGTTGCTTGAAGGTCCTCAGGGCTTCGGCCCGTGCCGCCCCGGCCCGCAGGGCATGGAACCGCCTGGGATCCAGGACCGTTTTGGGATCGGCCTTGGTGTCGGCCATCAGGGGGTTCTCCATGACATGGTGGATGTACTGCTTGCGCACCGTGTCGCCCGGGGACTCCTCCCTGCACATGTGCATCAGATCCTCGAGCACCTCCTTCGGGTTTTGCAGGAGCAGTTCATAAACGTCTGGAAACCACACCCGCAGCAGGTGGACCAGAATGGCGCGACGGGGTTCCTCTTTGGGGCCGATGGTCAGATGGAGCTTCAGGCCGTTGAGATAGTTCTTGGCTTGGCGCGGGTTGGGGGGGAGCAGGGTGGCCAGCAGCTCGACCTCGGCCGCTTGCTGCCGGATATCCAAAGCCGCCAGCAGGCCTTCGATGAACGTTTTCCACTGTGTCGCATCCGGCACCGGCAGGTGCAGCCGGGTCTGGAACAGCTTTTCCACATACTGGGCCGCCTCCAGGTCGGTGTAGCCCCCGGCCTGGGCCACGGCCTTCTCCACATGGGTGCGGTCCAGGCCGAAGACGAACACGCAGTGGCGGCTGGAGAGGTAGAGTTTGATGGCCTCCAGCAGGGCGAAGACCACCGCATCGCTGCAGCGGTCCAGGTCGTCGATGAAGACCACCAACCGGGCGGAGTCGTTGGTTTCCTTGGCCCTGAGGCCCAGCACTTGGCGCACGGCCTGCTCGAACTGCAGGAAGAAGCGCTGGGCGTCCACCGGCTGGCTGAAACTCTCCCGTCGCTCCCGCTCCGCCGTCTGGCGCAGGGTGTCGGACATCCGCTGGAAGACCTCGAACTTTCTGGCCCCGGTGGAGACCTGGATTGCCGCGTCCGCCAAAGAGCCCAGGGACTGAATGCCCGCCTCCACCAGATTGGCCAGCTGCTTGGCCCCGCCGCGGAGGAACTGGTAGCGCACCTGCTCGCGGATCTCCTGCAACAGCGGCACCAGGGGGTTGGGCTCGTGCTGGAACTGCCAGGGATTGAACCAGACGGTGCGGACGTTCTTCAGGCGTTTTTTCAACTCCTTGTTCTTGGAGGGATCGAGCGCATCATCGATCGGCGGCTGGTGTTCTTCGAAGGCGGTGCCTTCCCCACCAAGATGAACGAGGAACTGCCCTCCCAACGCCCGCATCAGGGTGCGCAGCATGGAGGTCTTGCCCGATCCCCAGCGTCCGCCGATGGCGAGGGCAAAGGGGGTGGGGGCGGTGAGGATCAGCTCCCGGGCGGTTTCGGCGAACTTCAGCGCCCCCAGTTGCCCGACCTGGTTGGTCCAGTCATCGTTGAGATAGGCAGGGTTGGCCATGCTCCTCCTCACGCTCGCCCCCCCGGTTGATCAACCCCGCCACATAGCCGGCGCCGAAGCCGTTGTTGATGTTGACCACCGTCACGTTGGCCGCGCAGCTGTTCAGCATGCCCAGCAGGGCGGAGACCCCGCCGAAGGCCGTGCCATAGCCGCCGTCGGTGGGCACGGCGATGACCGGGCGATCCACCAGCCCCCCCACCACCGAGGGCAGGGCGCCTTCCATGCCGGCGGCCACCACGAACACCCGTCCCCGGCGCAGCAGCTCCCCCGCCGCCAGCAGGCGGTGCAGACCCGCCACCCCGGCGTCGAACCAGGTCTCCACCCGCGCCCCCAGCAGCCGGGCGGTGAGCGCCGCCTCCTGGGCCACGGGGATGTCGCTGGTGCCGGCGCACAGCACCCCCACCAGTCCTTGGCCGGGCCCCGGTTGCCGTTGGCGGTACAGACAACCGGACTGCCCCTCGCTTTGCAGTTCGGGAAACAACTCTTGCAGGCGCTGCAGGCGACCGGATCCCAGGCGGGTGATCAACAGATCCCCGTCATGCCCCAACGCCCGCTCCACGATGCTCCGCAAGTGGTCGAAGCGCTTGCCCTGGGCCAGAATCACCTCGGGAAAACCCTGGCGCAGGCGGCGATGGGTATCCAGCCGGGCCACGATTTCCCCGCCGTCGGCCACCGCGTCCACCGGAAAACACCGCAGCCGCTCCAGGGCGTCCGCCACTCCGGTGCGGCCCGCGGCCACCTCCCGCAACAGCGCTTCGAGGACCCTGGGCTCCATGAGACCTAGAAGTGCGTCCAGCCGCCCGGACCGGGATCGAAGGGTGCGCCGTTCTTCACAACGGTCACCCGCGGCGCGCCGGCCTGGAACTCCCCGATTTCCGTCAATGGTACCCCCACCCGCCGGGCGACTTCCTCCACCCCGGCCCGGGCTCCGGACGGGACGGCGAACAGCAGCTCGTAATCCTCCCCGCCGGTCAGGATCAGGCGTTCCAC
This sequence comes from Magnetococcales bacterium DC0425bin3, assembly GCA_002753665.1. GTDB lineage: Bacteria > Pseudomonadota > Magnetococcia > Magnetococcales > DC0425bin3 > DC0425bin3. The sequence continues at coordinate 26,983 of PEAP01000003.1, read as the reverse complement.
GGCCTCCCCCCGGGCCGCCACCAGCCGCCGGGCCGCCGGGGACAGGGGCAGCCGCTCCCAATCCACCCGGGCCGCCACCCCGGAAGCCACGCACAGGTGCCCCAGATCGGCCACCAGACCGTCGGACACATCGATGGCCGCCCGCACCACCGCGGTGTCCTGCAACAACAATCCCAGGGCCACCCGGGGCTCGGGCAGCTGCTGGCGCTGCTCCAGGAACACCGCCTCGTCGGCATCGAGCCGGGGCAGCCGCCCCAGCATCTGCCCCAACCCCAGGGCCGCGTCGCCAATGGTGCCGGAGACATAGATCAGGTCTCCGGCCGCGGCGCCGGAGCGCTTCACCGCCCGGTCCTCTCCCACCAGGCCCAGCAGGGTGATGGTGATGACGATGCCGCCCTTGGCCCCCACCGTGTCGCCGCCGATCAGCGCCACATTGAACGGTTCGGCGGCCTGCCGCAGGCCCTGGGCGAACTGCTCGGCCCAGATCAGGGGGGTGGAGGGGGGCAGGGCGAGGGACAGCAGATACCATTGGGGGGCGGCCCCCATGGCGGCCAGGTCGGACAGATTGACCGCCAGCGACTTGCGCCCCAGCAGCAGGGGATCCATGTCCGAATTGAAATGAATCCCCTCCACCAGGGTGTCGGTGGTGGTCACCAGGTGCTGGGTGCGGGGCACGGCGGTCACCGCGCCGTCGTCGCCGATCCCCACCAGGGGCGGCTGCATGCCGGCCACCGCGCCGAGGGGGACGAACAACCGCTGGATCAACCCGAACTCACCCACCGTGGCGATGGTCTGGTTGGTCGCCATCTCTACTCCTCCCCCGGGTCGCCATCCTTGCGCACCTGGGCGGCAACCTGGTCCAATATCCCGTTGACGAAACGTCCGGAACCCTCCCCTCCGAACCGTTTGGAAAGCTCGATGGCCTCGTTGATGGCAACATTGCGCGGCACGTCCGGCTCCGCCAGCAGTTCATAGATCCCCAGCCGCATGACGTTGCGGTCCACGATGGAGATCCGTTCCGGGGTCCATTTCTGCACGGCGGTGTCGATCCAGCCGTCCAGTTCCGGCAGCCGTCGGGCGATGCCTCCGGCCAGGCGGCGGAAATAGTCCAGGTCGGCCCGTTCCCCGGCATCCTGACACAGTTGCTCCACTGCCTCCTCCACCGCCACCCCTGCCAGTTCGCTCTGGTACAGGGCCTGCACAGTCAGTTCCCGCGCCTTGCGGCGTCCACCCATGGCCCGGCGCTGGCCGGTGTTGCGGTTGTTCGGCATTCCGGTCCGCGATCTATAGCTTCTTGTAGAGATTCACCATTTCGATGACCGACAGGGCGGTGTCCCAGCCCTTGTTGCCGGCCTTGGCCCCGGCCCGGTCGATGGCCTGCTCCACCGTTTCGGTGGTCAACACCCCGAAGCCGATGGGCAGGCCGGTCTCCAGGCTGACGGTGGCGACCCCCTTGCTGACCTCGGCGGCCACATAGTCGAAATGGGGTGTGGCCCCCCGGATCACCGCCCCCAGGCAGATCAGGGCGTCGAACCGGCCGGCCAGGGCCGCCCGCCGGGCCGCCATGGGAATCTCGAAGGCCCCCGGCACCCGGATCAGGGTGAGGTTGCCGGCCTCGGCGCCGTTGCGCAGCAGGCAGTCCACGGCCCCGTCCACCAGCCGTTCGGTGATGAAGCTGTTGAACCGGCTCACGATCAGGCCGCAGCGCAGGCCGGAGGCATCCAGATGACCCTCCAGCGTATTGATTCGACTCGTATCCATGTCAGACTTTCCTCACGTTCCCGGACCCGGGACCTCCGGAAACTGCCGGATCAGGTGGCCGAGCTTGTGCTTCTTGGCGGCCAGGTAGCGGGCATTGTGTTCCCGGGACTTGATCTCGATGGGCACCCGTTCCACCACCTCCATGCCGTACCCTTCCAGCCCGATGATCTTTTTCGGGTTGTTGGTCAGCAGTTTCAACCGGGTGATTCCCAGATCCCGCAGGATCTGCGCACCGATGCCATAGTCCCGCAGGTCGGGGGAGAAGCCAAGCTCTTTGTTGGCTTCCACCGTATCGAGCCCCTGATCTTGCAGGTTGTAGGCGTGCATCTTGTTGACCAGCCCGATGCCCCGGCCTTCCTGGCGCAGGTAGAGGATCACCCCGCGGCGGGCCTCGCCGATCATCTCCATGGCCGACTGCAACTGGCTGCCGCAGTCGCAGCGCAGGCTGCCGAACAGGTCGCCGGTGAGGCACTCGGAATGCACCCGCACCAGCACCGGTTCGCCGTCGTTGACCTCGCCCTTGACCAGGGCCACATGCTGGAAGTCGTCCACGTCGTTGGTGAAGACGATCAGCTGCCACTCGCCGCCGAAGGCGCTGGGCAGCCGGGTTTCCACCGCCCGGTGGACCATCTTTTCGTTGCCGATGCGGTAGGAGATCAGGTCGGCGATGGTGCCGATCTTGATGCCGTGATGTCTGGCGAACTCCAGCAGGTCCGGCACCCGGGCCATGCTGCCGTCGTGTTTGAGGATTTCGCAGATCACCGCCGAGGGGTTCAGGCCGGACAGGCGGGCCAGGTCCACCGAGGCTTCGGTATGGCCGGTGCGCACCAGCACGCCGCCGTCCCGGGCCACCAGGGGGAACACATGGCCGGGCCGCACCACGTCCTGGGGGGTGCCGTCCGGGTTGATGGCGGCAGCCACGGTGCAGGCCCGGTCGTGGGCCGAGATGCCGGTGGTCACCCCGGTGCGGGCCTCGATGGAGACGGTGAAGGCGGTCTTGAACTTGGCGTCGTTGTCCACCACCATCAGGGGCAGCTGGAGGAAACGGACGCGCTCCTCGGTCAGGGCCAGGCAGATCAGCCCCCGGCCGTGCATGGCCATGAAGTTGACCACTTCCGGGGTGCATTTTTCCGCAGCGACGATCAGGTCGCCTTCGTTTTCGCGGTTTTCGTCGTCCACCAGGATGACGATGCGGCCGGCGGCGAAGTCGGTGATGATTTCTTGGATCGTATTGAAGGTTTGGGACATCGGGTCTTCCGAAAATTCAGGCAAAGCCCTTGCTGCGCAGCCATGCCTCGTCGATGGGGCCTGGGGCGGCTTTGCTCGGAGCCGCCGGAGAATGGACCGCGCCCCCCTTGAGCAGGCGCTCCACATAACGACCGATCAGGTCGGTTTCCACGTTGACCCTGCTGCCGGGGGTCAGGCCGGCCAGGGTGGTCTTCAGTTGGGTATGGGGGATGATGTTGACCGCAAAGCCGGTTTCCTCGCCCATGTCCCGCACGCTGTTGACGGTCAGGCTGACGCCGTCCACGGCGATGGAGCCTTTTTCCACAATATACCTTCCCGAAGAGGCGGGGACACGGAACCATATTTCCACCGAGCGTCCCTTGGGGGTGATGCGGTCCACCTGGCCCACGGCATCCACATGGCCTTGCACCAGGTGGCCATCCAGGCGGTCGGCGAGGGTCAGGGCCTGTTCCAGGTTGACCGGGGCGCCCGGGCTCAGGGTAGCGAAGGTGGTGCGTTGCACGGTTTCCAGGGAGGCGTCCACGTCGAAGGTGGACTGGGACTTCGCCACCACGGTCAGGCAGGCGCCGTTGACGGCGATGGAGTCGCCCAGGGTGATGCCGGTCATGTCGAAGCCGCAGGCGATGCGCAGGCGCCAATCCTGGCTGGAGCGTTGCACCGCAACGATCTTGCCCACATCCGCGATCAATCCCGTAAACATGGTGTTTCCGACGCTGGTGTGTAACGGAGGGATCCTTCCAGAAGCCAATCGTCACCCAACCGGGTCACGGTCATGTCCTCCAGCCATGGCGAATCCGCCAGATGCCCGATGCCCGCGCCGGCCAGAAAGCCCGGGGCGGTCCGTCCGCCGATCAGCCGGGGCGCCAGGAACAGGGCCAGCCGGTCGGCCAGCCGGGCGTCCAGCAGGGCCTGGGTCAGGGTGCCGCCGGCCTCGGAGAGGACGCTGGTGATGTCCCGCTGGCCCAGCAGGGTCAGCAGGGCGGCCAGATCCACCCGGCCCTGGCCATCGTCCGGGCAGTGGAGGATCTCCGCCCCGGCGGCGGCCAGGCGTTTGGCGCGGTCCGGATCCGCTGTTCCGGTGGTGGCGATCCAGGTCGGGGCGGTGGTGGAGCTGGTCAGGATCCGACTGTCGGGGGGGGTGCGCAGCTGGGAGTCCACCACCAGGCGGACCGGATCCCGTCCGCCCGGCAGGCGGCAGTTGAGCTGGGGATCATCGGCCAGCACGGTGCCGATGCCCACCAGCACTAGGTCGTGGACATCCCGCAGGCGCTGCACCCGGGTGCGGGCGGCCGGACCGGTGATCCATTGGCTTTCGCCGCTGCGGGTGGCGATCTTGCCGTCCAGGGAGGCGGCGCTCTTCAGGGTGAGGCTGGGCCGGCCGCGGGTCACCCAGGAGAAGAACGGGGCCAGCAGGCGGGACGCCTCCTGTTGGCCCACGCCGAGGGTGACCTCGATGCCGGCCTGCCGCAATCGTTCGAGACCCTGCCCCGCCACCCGGGGGTTGGGATCGGTGACCGCGGCCACCACCCGGGCCACGCCGGCCCGGATCAGGGCGTCGGCGCAGGGCGGCGTGCGGCCGAAATGGCTGCAGGGTTCCAGGGTGACGTAGGCGGTGGCGCCCTGGGCTCGGGAACCGGCCATGGCCAGGGCCTCCACCTCGGCATGGGGCGCTCCAGCCCGGCGGTGCCAGCCCCATCCCACGGCCCGGCCGTCGGCCACCACCACGCAGCCCACCGTGGGGTTGGGACGGGTGCGCCCGGCCCCGCGGGCGGCCAGGGCCAGGGCGCGGGCCATGAAACGGGCGTCGGAGCCGTTCACAGGGTGGGATAGACCGGAAACCGCCGGCACAATTCCGCCACCTGGGCGCGGACCTCCCGTTCGATGGCGCCGGCATCCCCCCGGGACACCCCGTCCACCACCTGCACGATCCACCGGCCGATGGCGGTGAACTCCCCGGTACCCAGGCCCCGGGTGGTGCCGGCAGGGGTGCCCAGCCGGATGCCGGAGGTGACGAAGGGACTGCGGGGATCGCCGGGAATGGCGTTCTTGTTGCAGGTGAGCCCGGCCCGCTCCAGGGCCGCCTCGGTGTCCTTGCCGGTGATGTTGCGGCTGGTCAGATCCACCAGCATCAGGTGGTTGTCGGTGCCGCCGGAGACGATGCGCAGACCGCCCGCCACCAGGGCCTCGGCCAGGGCCACGGCGTTCTTGCGGATCTGCTGGCAGTAGACCTTGAAATCGGGGCTCAGGGCTTCCTTGAAGGCCACCGCCTTGGCGGCGATGACATGCATCAGCGGGCCGCCCTGAATGCCGGGAAAGATCCGGGAGTTGATCTTCTTGGCCAGATCCTCCCGGTTGGTGAGGATCATCCCGCCCCGGGGGCCCCGCAGGGTTTTGTGGGTGGTGGTGGTCACCACGTCGGCGTAGGGGATGGGGCTGGGATGCTCGCCGGTGGCCACCAGGCCGGCGAAATGGGCCATGTCCACCACCAGGGCGGCGCCGATGGCGTCGCAGATCTCCCGAAAACGGGGAAAGTCGATCACCCGGCTGTAGGCCGACGCGCCGGCCACGATCACCCGGGGCCGATGCTCCCGGGCCAGGGCCGCCACTTGATCGTAATCGATCCGCTCGGTGACCTTGTCCAACCCGTACTGCACCGCCCTGAACACCTGCCCGGAGAAGTTGACCGTGGCGCCATGGGTCAGGTGACCGCCATGGGCCAGGGACATGCCCAGGATGGTATCGCCCGGATCGATGAGGGCCAGGTAGGCGCCCATGTTGGCCTGGGACCCGGAGTGGGGCTGCACGTTGACGAATCCACAGCCGAACAACGCCTTGGCCCGCTGGATGGCCAGGTCTTCCACCTGGTCCACGAATTCGCAGCCGCCGTAATAGCGCTTGTGGGGATAGCCCTCGGCATACTTGTTGGTCATCACGCAGCCCTGGGCGGCCAGCACCGCGGGGCTGACGATGTTTTCCGAGGCGATCAGCTCGATCTGATCCCGCTGGCGGCCCAGCTCCCCCTGGATGGCGGCATGAACCTCCGGGTCGAATTGCGGCAAATCGACGGGCAACGCGGACATGGGGCGTTCCTTCCCTGTATGTGGTCGATGGAATGGGGTCAGCCGCGCACCGTCACCTGCTCCAGACGGTCCAGACGGCGTTGATGGCGTCCCCCCGCGAAGGGGGTGTCCAGCCAGACATCCAGAATGCCCAGGGCCGTGGCCGCTCCGGTGGTGCGTCCCCCCAGAACCAGCACGTTGGCATCGTTGTGTTCCCGGGCCAGGCGGGCGGTCAACTCGTCGTGGCACAGAGCGGCGCGGATGCCGGGAAACCGGTTGGCGGCGATGGAGATGCCGATGCCGGTGCCGCACAACAGAATGCCCCGCTCCCCCTCGCCGGCCAGCAGGGCCCGGCACAGTTTGGCGGCGTAATCGGGATAGTCCACCGACTCCGGGCCGTCCGTGCCCAGGTTGACGACGGCATGGTTGCGGCTTTCCAGATGGTGCCGCAACAGTTCTTTCAATTCATAGGCTCCGTGGTCGCAGGCGGTGAGGATGCGCATGGGTGGATCGGACTCCGCAAGAAGGATGAGGATCGGTTCGAGGCGTGCTGTCTCTCGACTCCGCAAAGGTAACCGGGGCCAGGATTGCCTTACAAGGGCTCCATGGTGTCCCAATGATGGCATTGGGGACATTTCCAGTAGATATCCCGGCTTTTGAAGCCGCATTGGCCGCATTGGAACGCATGCTGCTGCGCGGTGATGTGTTCCAGGCAGCCCCGGGCCACCGCCACCGTCTGGGGCCAGTCCTCCCGGCGGGCCAGCAGGTCGATCAGGCGGTCGGCCAGCACCGCCGAGCCCGGCTTCCGCGCCAGCCCCTGGCGCAACACCCGGGCGGCCCCTTCCAGGTCGCCCCGCTCCTCCAGCAGTCGGCTCCAGCGCACCATCAACTGGGTGGGGGCGGTGGGGGCGGTGGCGGCGTCGTTCAGGCAGCGTTCGAAGCCCTCCCGGTCGTCGAGCAGGTCGTAAGCCCGCCCCAGGGGTTCCACCAGCAGGAAAAAATGGCTGGGCCGGGTCTGGTTCAGGTGGACGAAACTCGCGATGGCCCCCGGCACGTCCCCCCGGGCCAACTGGGCCTCCCCCAACAGCCGGCCGGCCTCCACACAGCCGGGATGGATCCGCAGCGCGGTGCGGTAGGTCTCCTCGGCCCGGCCGGTCTCTCCCTTGCGGGCCAGCTCCAGGCCCTGTTTCAGACGCAGGTGGGCCTCCCGGCGGGGATCGGGTTTGCCGGACACCTGTTCCAGTCGCTTCAGGGCCTCCAGGGCGCGCTCCCAGCAGCCTTCCCGCTCATGGAGCATCTGCAGCCCGGCCAGGGCCTGCTGGTGGTGGGGATCCACCTCCAGCACCTGACGATAGGCCGCCACCGCCCGGTCCACGAACCCCCCCTGGCGGAAATCCTCCGCCAGGCCGTAAAGAGCGGCGGTGCGGATCCCCAGGGACAGGTTGGGGCGTGCAATGATGGTCTGATGGATGCGGATGGCCCGCCCCACCTCCCCCCGGGCCCGGAACAGGCTGCCCAGGGACAGATAGATCTCCACCGTCTCCGAGTTGAGCCGCACCGCCTGCACCAGGGCTTCGATGGCCTTGTCCGGCTGGTCCGCCAGCAGGAAGTTCATGCCCTGGAAATAGAAGACGTTGTGGGGATTCCCCGGCTCCGGCTGGGGAGAGGCGGAATCCTGACGGCGCCCCATCCGGTGGCCGGTGCTGAACAGGATCACCCCCACCGTGAGCAGCAGCGCCCACCAACCGGCCAGATGCGAAAAGTCCATGCCCAAGGGCTCAACGGTTCAGAGGCTGTCCTGACCTCGATGAATGGGGGAAGCCGTCCTTCACCCTCCACCGCTGACCGTCGCCTCGCGACTTGCACGGTTAAAGAGGACCGGACAGGGTCTCAGGAGTGAAGGGTATCGTCCAGGGGCAGGTTGCGCAGGTTGGTCAGCTCTTCCTCCAGCGCCCGATTGTCCCGCAGCAGCTCACTGGCCCGGCGGCGGCATTGGGCGCCATCTGCCCAGCTGGCGAACAGACCCAGCAGAAAACCGATCGACAGCGGAATGAACAGCAGCCCGGTCAAGGGCACCGGCAGGGGCCCGGCCCCGCCCGGCAGAGGCACCGGAACCTCTCCCGGATCGGTCAGGCTGAAGAGCAGGGCGCCGATCATCAGGATCAGGGCCGGAAGCAGGTGGAGACGGCCACGCATCGGGTCAAGTCACGGGCTGGTAATCGCAACGCCAGGGCGGCGTCTGGACGGATGACCGACGGAAGAATCGTCCCGGTGGGCGCGCCGTCCAGGCAGGGGATTCTCCCCCCGCCCGGACGGCGTGCGGTTCCCGATGCGGTCAGGAATTGTTGCCGGTATTGGCCTTTTCCAGGGCCTGGCTCAGGGCTTCGCCCAGGCTGCTGATGCTCCCACCCCCTCCCCGGGGGGAGGTGTACTCCTTGAGGGCCTGGCGTTCCTGGGCCATTTCCAGCGCCTTGACGGAGACGGAGATTTTGCGCTTCTGCCGGTCCACCTGGGTGATCTTCACTTCCAACTGGTCACCCACCTGGGGCGTGGCGCCCGAATCCCGGGCGTCCTGACTCAGATCGGCCTTGCGCAGCAGGGCTTCGACCCCCTCGGCCAGGGTCAGGACAAAGCCGGAGTTGAGGACTTCCTTGATGGTGCCGGTGATGACGTTGCCCTTGGGATTGGCGTCCACCCACTGGCTCCAATCGTCCGGTGAGGCCTGCTTCAGGCCCAGGGAGATGCGCTCCTTTTCCGGATCCAGGGAGAGGACCACCGTTTCCACCTGCTGGCCCTTCTGGAACTGCTTGAGGACATCCTCGCCGGCGGCGGCGTCCCAGGTCACGTCGGAGAGATGGACCAGACCGTCGATGTCCCCCTCCAGCCCGACGAACAGGCCGAACTCGGTGATGTTCTTGATCTCCCCGGTGACGCTGGTGCCCACCGGATGACTGGCCGCGAAGGCCTCCCAGGGATTCTCCAGGCACTGCTTGAGACCCAGGGAGATGCGGCGCCGGTCGGCGTCCACGTCCAGCACCATCACCTCCACCTCCCGGCCCACTTCCAGGATTTTGGAGGGATGGATGTTCTTTTTGGTCCAGGCCAGTTCCGACACATGGGCCAGGCCTTCCACCCCCGGCTCCAGCTCCACGAAGGCGCCGTAGTCGGTGATGTTGGTGACCGTGCCCCGGAAGCGGGCCTCGGGGGGATATTTGGCGCCGATGCCCTCCCAGGGGTCGGTCAGCAGTTGCTTCATGCCCAGGGAGATGCGTTGGGTGTCGGGATTGAACTTGATCACCTGCACCGCCACCGTGTCGCCCACGTTGACCACGCTGGAGGGATGCTTGACCCGTTTCCAGGACATGTCGGTGATGTGCAGCAGGCCATCCAGACCGCCGAGATCGACGAAGGCGCCGTAGTCGGTGATGTTCTTCACCACCCCGTCCAGGATCATGCCTTCGTGGAGGGTTTCCAGCAGGGCCTTGCGGGCATCCTCGCGGTGACGTTCGATCACCGTGCGGCGGCTCACCACGATGTTGCCCCGGCGGCGATCCATCTTGAGGATGTCGAAGGGCTGATGCTCTTCCTGGAGGCGGGTGATGTCGTGAACCGGACGCACATCCACCTGGGAGCCGGGCAGGAAGGCGGCCAGCGAATTGATGTCCACCGTGTAGCCGCCCTTGACCTTGCCGATGATCCGGCCATGGACGGTTTCCTTGTTGTTGAAGGCCTTTTCCAGGGCCACCCAGGCCTCCTCCCGTTTGGCCTTTTCGCGGGAGAGGACCGCCTGGCCGTTTTGGTCTTCGGTACGTTCCACGAAGACATCGACCCGGTCTCCCACCCCGATGGTCAATTTCCCATCGCCATTCAGGAATTCCCGCACCGCCAACCGGCCTTCGGATTTCAGGCCGACGTCGATGACGAACTCCTCGCCTTCCTGCTGGATGATGGTGCCGCTGACCACCGTTCCTTCTTTGCCTACCCCTTTGCTGAAGGATTCTTCGAGCAGGGAGGCAAAATTCTCGTCGGCAATTTCGGGGTCCTGGACCCGGTCTTCTGCAGCCACGAAACGGTCCTCAAAATTTGGGTTGCTGGTTGACATATACCCCACCTGTCCGGCTCAAGGGGCGGTCCGCCTCAAGACGTTCTCCACCAGGCGCACGACCTGCCGCACGCTTTCTGCCAACGTCATGTGGGTGGTGTCGATCAGGATGGCATCCGCGGCCGGGGTCAAGGGGGCGTCGTTACGTCCGCGGTCTCGGGCATCGCGCTCGGACATGCGGGCGTGGATGGTATGAAAGCTAACAGCTTTTCCTGCCCCTTGCAACTCCAAAGCCCGCCGTTCGGCCCGAGCCTGGGGGGAGGCCTCCAGAAAAATCTTCAGAGAGGCGTCGGGCAGGATCACCGTTCCCACGTCGCGTCCGTCAAGAATGGCGTCGTTGCTGCCGCCGTACCCCCGTTGAAAGGTCAGCAGGGCGGCCCGCACCTCCGGAATGGCGGCCACCCGGGAGGCGGCCATTCCGACCTGTTCTTCCCGCAGGGTCCGGGACACATCCTCGCCCTCCAGGAAGGCCCGATAATCCCCCGGAGCCACCGGGCGGAAGGCGAAGGACATGGTGGAGGCCGCCGCGGCCAGCGCGGCCGGCGCCTCCAGGCCGTGGCGCAGGGCGAGCAGCCCCACGGCCCGGTAGAGGGACCCGGTGTCCAGATAGGCCAAGCCGAACCGCTCGGCCGCTGCCCGGCAGACGCTGCCCTTGCCCGAGCCCGCCGGCCCGTCCACCGCCACCGTCACCCGATGCCGGGGGGTCATGGGGCGTCACCGACGCCCAGATCCATGCCCAGGCCGGTCATCAGCGGCAGGAAATCGGGAAAGGAAGTGTCGATGTTGTCGCAGCGGGTCACGGTGACCGGCTCCCGGCAGCGCTGGCCGGCCACCAGCAGGCTCATGGCCACCCGGTGGTCGGTCCAGGAATCCGCCGGCCCGCCGTTCAGGCCGCCGGGCTGGCCGATAATGGTGAGACCGTCCGGGGTCTCGGTGACCCGGGCCCCCAGGTGGGTCAGCCCCTGGGCCATGGCGGCGAGGCGGTCGCTTTCCTTGACCCGCAGTTCCCCGGCGCCCGTCAGAATGGTTGCTCCTTCGGCCAAAGCCGCGGCCACGAAAAACACCGGAAACTCGTCGATGGCCCGGGGGATCACCTCCCGGGGCACGGTGATGCCGCGCAGTTCCGCATGGGTCACCCGCAGATCGGCCACCGGTTCCCCTCCGGATTCCCGCAGGTTGAAGCGCTCGATGGCGGCGCCCATCATTTCCAGGAGGTCCAGGAGCCCGGTGCGGGTGGGGTTGACGCCCACGTTCTCCAGCACCAGGTCGGAGCCGGGGGTCAGCAGGGCCGCCACCAGGGGAAAGGCGGCGGCGGACGGATCCCCCGGCACCGCCACGGTCTGTCCGGTCAGGCGCGGCCAGCAGTCCACCCGCACGGTCAGGCCGTCGCGCTGCACCGTGCCGCCGAAGGCGGCCAGCATCCGTTCGGTGTGGTCCCGGGTCAGGGCCGGTTCGGTGACACTGGTTTCCCCGGGGGTGTTGATGCCGGCCAGCAGGATGGCGCTCTTCACCTGGGCCGAGGCCACCGGACTGACGTAGTCGATGGGGATCAGCTCGGTGCCCCGGATCACCAGGGGCGCCCGGCGGTTGCCGTCCCGGCCGAGGATCTGGGCCCCCATGCGGGTCAGGGGGGTGACCACCCGGCCCATGGGGCGGCCCCGCAGGCTCGCGTCGCCGGTGAGGATGGACAGAAACGGCCGGCTGGCCAGCAGACCGGTCAGCAGCCGGATGCCGGTCCCGGAATTGCCCAGGTCCAGCACGTCATCCGGTTCCAGCAGTCCGTCCAGCCCCACCCCCTGGATGATGTGGGTGCCGTCCGCTTCCCGCTGGATGTCCACGCCCATGGTGCGGAAGGCGGCCACGGTGCGGCGCACATCCTCCCCCTCCAGCAGGTGGCTGATCCGGGTGGTGCCCTCGGCCAGGGAACCAAAGATCACCGCCCGGTGGGAAATGGATTTGTCGCCCGGTGGCGTGGCAATGCCCCGCAGGGGGCCACCGGGCCGCACCTGCAGGATCCGCCCGGTCTGGGATGGGTGGTCGCTCACGCCTTGGCTCCCTGTTCGGGAGTACCCTGGGGGGCCACCGTTTTCTTCTTGTTCTCCTCCATGATTCGATCCCGGGTGGACTTGGAACGGGCGAAGATGCCGAACAGCCCGTCGGCGTCTCCCTCCTTGACCCGTTTGGTCAGCTTGTCCAGATCGTCCCGGAAGCGGGCCAGCACATCCAGGATGGCATCACGGTTTTCCAGACAGATATCCCGCCACATGGTGGGGTCGGAACTGGCGATGCGGGTGAAGTCCCGGAAACCGCTGGCGGCATAGCGGAACACCTCGCCCCGGATGTCATCCTCCAGATCCGACAGGGTGTTGACGATGTTGTAGGCCATCAGGTGGGGCAGATGGCTGGTGGCCGCCAGCACCCGGTCGTGATGATCCGGGTCCATGGTTTCCACGGTGGACCCTGCGGCCTCCCAGACCAGCCGCACCAGCTCCATGGCCTGGGGCCGGGTCCGTTTGGTGGGGGTGAGAATGGTGCGACTGCCCTGGTACAGCGAGGGAAACGAGGCGGCCACCCCGGAATGTTCCCGCCCGGCGATGGGATGTCCACCGACGAAGGAGGCGCCCTCGGGCATCAGCTCTTCGCAGCGGCGCACGATGGACCCCTTGACGCTGCCGGCGTCGGTGACCACGGCCCCTTTGGCCAGGGCCGGAGCGAAGTCCTTCACCGTGGGCACGATGGAGCAGACCGGGGTCGAAACCAGCACAAAGTTGGCCCCCGCCACCCCCTCCACTGCCGAGACGGTGCCATGGTCGATGACCCCCATGGCCCGGGCCGTCTCCAGGGTGTTGCGACGCCGGGCCACCCCCACCACCTCACCCACCAGACCCTGCTCCCGCAGGGACGAGGCCAGGGAACCGCCGATCAGGCCGACGCCGATGACGGCCAACTTATTGATGAAAAATGACATGGTCGATCCTCGGATTGGCTGGTCCGGTTCACAGGGCCCGCATGGGATAGGATCCCAGTATCTTGATGGAAACTCCCGGGATGGCACCCAACTCCTCCAGGGCCGCCGCCACGGAAGGGTCGGCCCGGTGACCTTCCAGATCGATGAAAAAGAGATAGTCCCACGCCTTGCGCTTGGACGGACGGGACTGAATGCTGGTCAGGTTGATATGGCGTCCGGCGAAGATGCCCAGCACCCGGTGCAGAAAGCCCGGTTGATCCCGGAAGCGGAACATCAGGCTGGTCTTGTCCCGTCCGGAGGGCTGGGGCACCTGGCGGCCGATGACGAAATACCGGTTTTCATGGGCGGTGTCATGGATGTTTTCCGCCAGGGTATGGAGGCCGAACCGGTCGGCGGCGAACAGTCCGGCAATGGCCGCCGTCTCCGGCTCGTTCCGGGCCCGTTCCGCCGCCTGGATGGTGGAGGGAACCTCGGTGATCACCACACCGGGCAACTGTTCGTCCAGCCATTGGCGGCAACGGTCCAGGGAGCTGAACCGACCGTAAACCGTCCGCACCCGCTTCAGGTCGGTCTCACTGGAGAGCAGATTGTGGACCACCGAGAGAAAGATCTCGCCGCTGATCAGCAGCGGGCTTTCCACGAAGCGGTCCAGGGTGGAGGTGACCACCCCCTCGGTGGAGTTTTCCACCGGCGCGACCCCGAAGTCCACCCGCTCCAGCTCCACGGCATTGAATACTTCTTCGATGGATCCCACCGGCAGCAGATCACAGGAGGAGCCGAACTGCTTGATGGCCGCCTGGTGGCTGGAGGAGGCTTCAGGACCCAGATAGGCCACCGCCAGTTTTTTCTCCAGCCGCAGGGAGGCGGAGATGATCTCCCGATAGATGCGATGCACGGCCTGGACCGGGAAGGGCCCCCGATGCCGCTCTTCCAGGCGCCGATGGATCCGGGCTTCCCGCTCCGGACGGTAGAAGGAGGTTCCGGGACTGCCGCGGCCCTTGGTGCGCCCTACCTGCAGCACCCATTGGGCCCGTTCCATCAACAGGTCGTGAATCCGATCATCGATGCGGTCGATGTGCTGACGCAGCTCCTCCAGGGACGGTTGATCGGTGGCCTCGGGTGCCGGTTCCTCGCCACTCACGGGGAGTTCCTCGCGGTCGGGGGTTGGGTTGCATCGATGAAATCTTCAACTATATTGCTCCCATCACCGCGGGGCAACCTGCGGCAGCACTTTTCGAAAAGGGATGCCCATGCCCACCGTCTTCGGTCATGCCGCCCTGAGCCTGGCGGGCGGTCTGTGGTACGCCGGCCCCCGTTCGTCCCGCCGGTTCCTGGCCCTGACTATGGTCTGCGGTTTGCTGCCCGATGCCGATGTGGCGGCTTTCCATCTGGGGATCTCCTACGAGCATGTCTTCGGTCACCGGGGATTCTTCCACTCCCTCACCTTCGCCCTGCTGGTGGGGGTGGCGGCGGCCCTGTGGTACCGGCGATCCTGGCGGCTGGGAGCCGCGGGATGGCGCCTGGCGCTGTTCTTCGGAGCGGTCACGGCCAGCCACGGGTTGACCGATGCCCTCACCAACGGCGGCCTGGGCATCGCCCTGCTGTCGCCCTGGGAGACCACCCGCTTCTTCTTCCCCTGGACGCCCATTCAGGTCTCGCCTCTGGGCATCAGGAGTTTTTTCTCCCCGGACGGTCTGGCGGCGGTGGTCAGCGAGCTGCGGTGGATTTGCCTGCCGGCGGCGGGAATGGCATGGCTGGGATGGCGGCGTCCTCCACGGGCCGTTGCGGAGGATGCATGAGGCGTCGGGCCAGAACGATCACCAGATTCAGGCCCACCAGAGAGCCCAGGGTCACGATGGCCACCAGCAGTACGGTGAGAATTTTCATTGCGACGGTCCTGTCTGTCCCTGTTCCTCCCCTCCATCGACCCCAGATTACGCCAGCCCGACGGGTCGATCCAACCATTTTTTATATCCTAAAGAGTCGATTTACGCGAAAACGCGCCGGTTGCCCACCGATCCGGCCTCAAGCTTCCTGGCGCCGGGGGACCCCACGCGGGTAAAATATGAACGATGGCCCTGAACATATTTACCGTGAAAGCCGGAAACCGGCTTTCATCGGTGGAGGGTGGAGGGAGGCCTTCCCCATCCATCAAAGTTTTTTGTGAAGAGCCTGCCGGAGCAGTCGCTGGCAGGGTCGCCAGGCCCGGAAGGGTCTGCCCAACAACGAGCTTTCTCCAGCCCGGAGGGACCGCGTGCGTCGCTCCGGGCGCGCCCGCAAAGAGGAAACGGAACCGATGACCGATGCGAAACTGACGGCCACCCTGGAAGCCTGGCGCAAGTCTGCTGAAAAGGCGCTGAAAGGCAAGCCGGTTTCCAGCCTTGAAACCAAGACTCCCGAGGGGATCACCCTGAAACCCCTCTACACCAGAACCGATCTGGAAGGGATGACCGACCTGGATGGTGCGCCGGGCATCGAACCCTTCATCCGCGGCCCCTACCCGACCATGTACACCGGGCGGCCCTGGACCATCCGCCAGTACGCCGGTTTCTCGACCGCCGAAGCCTCCAATGCCTTCTACCGCCGCGCCCTGGCCTCCGGCGGTCAGGGGGTCTCGGTGGCCTTCGACCTGGCTACCCACCGCGGGTACGACTCCGATCATCCCCGGGTGACCGGCGACGTGGGCAAGGCCGGCGTGGCCGTGGACAGCATCGAGGACATGAAGATCCTCTTCAACAGCATTCCCCTGGACAAGATCTCCGTCTCCATGACCATGAACGGCGCGGTGTTGCCGATCCTGGCCGGCTATGTGGTGGCGGCCGAGGAACAGGGGGTGAAGCAGGAGCAGCTGAAGGGCACCATTCAGAATGACATTCTGAAAGAATTCATGGTGCGCAATACCTACATCTATCCTCCCACCCCCTCCATGCGCATCGTGGGCGATATCATCGAATACGCCTCCAAGCACATGCCGGGCTTCAATACCATCTCCATCTCCGGCTATCACCTCCAGGAAGCCGGCGCCAATGCCGCCCTGGAGCTGGCCTACACCCTGGGCAACGGCAAGGCCTACATTCAAACCGCCGTGGACCGGGGCCTGGCGGTGGACGATTTCGCCGACCGGCTGTCGTTCTTCTTCGGCATCGGCATGAATTTCTATATGGAAATCGCCAAGCTGCGGGCCGCCCGGCTGCTGTGGGACCGCATCGTTGGACAGTTCAATCCCAAACATTCCCGGTCCAAGATGTTGCGGACCCACTGCCAGACCTCCGGCTGGTCCCTGACCTCCCAGGATCCCTACAACAACGTGATCCGGACCACCGTGGAAGCCATGGCGGCGGTGTTCGGCGGCACCCAGTCCCTGCATACCAACGCCCTGGACGAAGCCATCGCCCTGCCGTCGGAATTCTCCTCCCGCATCGCCCGCAACACCCAGGTGATCCTCCAGGAAGAGACTGGCATCACCAAGGTGGCCGATCCCTGGGGCGGTTCCTTCATGATGGAAACCCTCACCCGCCAAATCGCCGACGAGGCCTGGAACATCATCCAGGAGATCGACAAAATGGGCGGCATGGTCAAGGCCATCGAGACCGGCCAGCCCAATCGCCGCATCGAGGAATCCGCTGCCGCCAAACAGGCCCGTATCGACCGGGGTCTGGACACCATCGTGGGTGTCAACAAGTTCAAACCTCCCGTCGAGGAACCGGTGGAAGTCCTCAAGGTGGACAATGCCGCCGTCCGGGAATCCCAGATCAAGCGCCTGAACGCCATTCGCGGCAGCCGCGACGAAGCCGCGGTCCAGAGCGCCCTGGCCGACCTCACCAAGGCCGCCCACGACAACACCGGCAACCTGCTGGATCTCTCCATCAAGGCGATGCGCCTGCGGGCCACCGTGGGTGAAATCAGCAGCGCCCTGGAAAAGATCTACGGCCGCCACAAGGCCGAAGCCTCCGCCGTCACCGGCGTCTACGGCAAGCTGTGGGAATCCAATCCCAAGTGGGAGGAACTGACCGGCCGGATCAAGGCCTTCGAGGAGAAACAGGGTCGGCGTCCCCGCATGTTGGTGGTGAAAATGGGCCAGGACGGCCACGACCGGGGCGCCAAGGTGATCGCTTCGGCCTTCGCCGACATGGGCTTCGACGTGGACCTGGGGCCCCTGTTCCAGACCCCGGAAGAGGCCGCGGCCCAGGGCATCGAAAACGATGTCCATGTGGTGGGTGTCTCCACCCTGGCCGGAGCCCATGAAACCCTGGTGCCCCAGTTGATCAACCTGCTCAAGGGCAAGGGGGCTGGCGACATCACCGTGGTGGCCGGCGGGGTGATCCCCGAACAGGATTATCCGGCCCTCTACCAGGCCGGGGTGGCGGCGGTCTTCGGACCCGGCACCTCCATCGTCGAGGCGGCCGGCAAGGTGATGGAAGCCTTGGAAACCCGTGGCGGTTCGGGAGCGGCCAAAGGTTGATGACGGGCTATCAGATCAATCACTACCTGCAAGGGGTGCTGGACGGCGACCGGCGCATGCTGGCCAAGACCATCACCCTTTTGGAGAGTACCCGCCTGCAGGATGTCGAACAGGCTGGGCGGGTACTCTCCGCCCTTCTTCCCCACTCGGGAGGTGCCTTCCGGGTGGGGATCACCGGCCCTCCGGGAGCGGGCAAGAGTACCTTCATCGAGGCCATCGGCATGCATTTGGTCCGCCAGGATCGCAGGGTGGCCGTGCTGGCGGTGGACCCCTCCTCCAGTCGTTCGGGGGGCAGCCTTCTGGGGGACAAGACCCGCATGAACGAACTGGCTACCCACCCCGGGGCCTTCATCCGCCCCAGTCCGGCGGGCAAGACCCTGGGGGGCGTGGCCCGCAAGACCCGCGAATCCATTCTGGTGCTGGAAGCCGCGGGATTCGACACGATCATCGTCGAAACCGTGGGAGTTGGGCAGAGCGAGACCATGGTGGCGGGCATGGTGGATTTTTTTACCCTCCTGGCCTTGCCCAACGCGGGGGATGATCTCCAGGGCATCAAACGGGGCATCATGGAAATGGCTGATGCCATTGTGGTCAACAAGGCGGATGGTTTCTTGCTGGAATCGGCCAAACAGGCCGCCCGCATGCTGGGCAACGCCCTGATGCTGCAAACCCCCGTCTCCCCCAATTGGGAGATCCCGGTGCTGCTGGTCAGCGCTCTGAAGAATACCGGTCTGCAAGAGTATCAAAATACCCTGGACCTGTTCCGTGATCGGATGGAGGCCTCGGGGGAGTTGGAAGAAAAACGCCGTCGTCAGGCCCGTGACTGGATGTGGGAATTGATCGACGACGGCCTCAAACGGCGTTTCACCGCTCACAGGGATGTGCGGGACCGGCTGTCCACCCTGGAACGGGAAGTCACGGACGGCAAGGTCACGCCCATGGCCGCGGCGGATCGACTCCTGGCCGCATTCGGTCCGGAGGGTCCATCCTGAGCCATGTTTTTTACCGGGAACTCGCGGAGCGACTTCCACGGTGGAGGGTGGAGGGAGGCCTCCCCCATCCATCATAAGTTACCGTGGAAGTCGCGGAGCGACTTCCATCGGTGGAGGGTGGAGGGAGGCCTCCCCCATCCATCAAAGCTATGCCGGGACAGTCGCTGCTGAGACAGTCACGGTGGGAGGGTGGAGGGAGGCATCCCCCATCCATGAAAGTCAGGCGGGGGAGGAGGTAGTTCAAAAAATGGAAAACATTCTCGAAAAAATGAATCGGTTGCGGGACGAAGCCCGTCTCGGCGGCGGTGTGCGGCGCATCGAGGCCCAGCACGCCCGCGGCAAACTGACCGCCCGGGAACGCATCGAAGTGCTGGTGGACCCCGGCACATTCGAAGAACTGGATATGTTCGTCGCCCACCGCTGCATCGATTTCGGCATGGCGGACAAGAAGATCTCCGGCGATGGCGTGGTGACTGGCCATGGGTTGATCTTTGGCCGGCAGGTGTTCGTCTTCTCCCAGGACTTCACCGTCTTCGGCGGCACCCTCTCCGAAACCAACGCCATGAAGATCTGCAAGATCATGGACATGGCCATGAAGATGGGCGTGCCGGTGATCGGCATCAACGACTCCGGCGGCGCCCGCATCCAGGAAGGTGTGGCCTCCCTGGCTGGCTACGCCGAGGTGTTCCAGCGCAACGTGCTGGCTTCCGGCGTGGTGCCGCAGATCTCCGCCATCCTCGGCCCCTGCGCCGGCGGCGCGGTCTACTCGCCGGCCATGACCGACTTCATCATGATGGTCCAGGGCAATTCCTACATGTTCGTCACCGGACCCGAAGTGGTGAAAACGGTGACCCACGAAGAGGTAACCTTCGAGGATCTGGGCGGCGCCAACACCCATTTCACCCGCTCCGGCGTGGCGGACTTCGCCTTCGAGCATGAAATGGCCCTGCTGCGCCAACTGCGCCGCCTGCTCACCTTCCTGCCGGCCAACAACCGGGAAAAGGCGCCGGTCATCTCCACCGGAGACGAGCCGGAACGCGAAGAACCGTCCCTGGATTTCCTGATCCCCGACGTGGCCAACCGCCCCTACGACATGCACGAACTGATCAAAAAGGTGGTGGACAACGGCGATTTCATGGAAGTGCGGGCCGGCTACGCCAAGAACATCATCGTCGGATTCGGCCGGATGGACGGGCGTTCCGTGGGAGTGGTGGCCAACCAGCCCATGGTGCTGGCCGGCTGTCTGGATATCAATTCCTCGGTCAAGGCGGCCCGTTTCGTCCGCTTCTGCGATTGCTTCAACATTCCCATCCTCACCTTCGTGGACGTGCCGGGGTTCCTGCCCGGCGTGCAGCAGGAAATGGGTGGCATCATCCGCCACGGCGCCAAGCTGCTCTACGCCTACGCCGAGGCCACCGTGCCCAAGGTGACCCTCATCACCCGCAAGGCCTACGGTGGGGCCTACGATGTCATGTCCTCCAAGCATCTGCGGGGGGATTTCAACTTCGCTTGGCCCAACGCCGAGATCGCGGTCATGGGCGCCAAGGGCGCCGCGGAGATCATTTTTCGCAGCGAAATCGGCAAGGCCGATGATTCCGCCAAGGTGCTGGCGGAGAAGGCCGACGAATACACCCGGTCGTTCGCCAATCCCTTCGTGGCGGCGGAAAAAGGCTTCATCGACGACATCATCATGCCCCGCAACACCCGCAAGAGCATCATCCGGGCGCTGCGGTTCCTGGACAACAAGAAACTGGAAAATCCCTGGAGAAAACACGGCAACATTCCCCTGTGAACGGGCGGGTACCGATTCACGGGGGATGAACGGCCGAAAGCGAGACGCACAGCTTTCGGCCAGGAAAGGGAGCGCCGACCAGGCGCCCGATCCGGCTGCAAGGCCCGTCCAGGGTCTGGAGCCGCCATGATGGGAGAGATCGAGAGTCCATGAAAAAGATCCTTATCGCCAATCGGGGCGAGATTGCCTGCCGCGTCATCCGCACTGCCCGCAAGATGGGCATTGCCACGGTGGCGGTGTATTCCGAAGCCGATTCCCGCTCATTGCATGTGCGGATGGCCGACGAGGCCTATCCGATCGGTCCTTCCCCCAGCAACCAGTCCTACCTGGTGACCGACCGGATCCTGGAAGCCATCGACAAATCCGGCGCCGACGCCGTCCATCCCGGTTACGGGTTCCTGTCGGAAAATGCCGCCTTCTGCAAGACGCTCCAGGAGCGTGGCGTCACCTTCATCGGACCCGGGGTCCAGGCCATCAACGCCATGGGGGACAAGATCGCCTCCAAGGAACTGGCCAAAAAAGCCGGGGTCAACGTGATTCCGGGCAGCAACGAAGTGATCCGGGACAAGGCCCACGCGGTGGAAGTGGCCCGCCTGGTGGGCTACCCGGTGATGATCAAGGCCTCCGCCGGGGGCGGCGGCAAGGGCATGCGGGTGGCCCGGGATGACGCCGAGGCGGCGGAAGGATTCGAGCTGGCCAGCAACGAAGGGCGCTCCTTCTTCAAGGACGACCGGGTCTTCATCGAGAAGTTCATCGTCAACCCGCGCCACATCGAAATCCAGGTGCTGGCCGACAGCCACGGCAACACCCTCTATCTCCAGGAACGCGAATGTTCCATCCAGCGCCGCAACCAGAAGGTGATCGAGGAAGCCCCGTCCTCCTTCGTCACCCCGGAGATGCGCAAGGCCATGGGGGAACAGGCGGTGCAGCTGGCCAAGGCCTGCGGCTACACCTCGGCCGGCACGGTGGAATTCGTGGTGGGAGCGGACCGAAGCTTCTATTTCCTCGAAATGAACACCCGCCTGCAGGTGGAACACCCCATCACCGAAATGATCACCGGTATCGACCTGGTGGAGCAGATGATCCGGGTGGCCCGGGGGGAGGCCCTCTCCTTCACCCAGGAGCAGGTGGGCATCAATGGCTGGGCCATGGAGTCCCGGATCTACGCCGAGGATCCCTACCGCGGCAACCTGCCGTCGGTGGGTCGCCTGGTCTACTATCGGCCCCCTGAGGTGAACCGCTATGTGCGGGTGGACACTGGGGTCTTCGAGGGCGGCGAGGTTTCGATCTTCTACGATCCCATGGTCGCCAAGCTGATCACCTGGGGCGAAGACCGGGAGGCCGCACGGATCAACATGTGCGCCGCCCTGGACAATTTCATGATCCGGGGTCCCGCCCACAACATCGACTTTCTCAACGCCATCCTGAAGCACCCGCGCTTCGTGAGCGGCAACATCTCCACCCAGTTCATCGCCCAGGAATATCCGGATGGCTTCAGCGGCGTGCCCCTGGACGACAAGGAACGCAAGCTGTTCGCGGCGGCGGCGGCCTGCCTGCAGCAAGGCTACAACGCCCTGTTGAAGGTGATTCCGGAAAAGCAGGACCTGGTCGTGACCGTGGACAAGAGCGACGTGGCCTTGAGCGTCCAGCGGCGCCAGGGCATCACCATCGTCAATTTCCAGGATGGCGAGGAAATGGAACTGGCCGACTCCTACAGCCCCGGAGTCAGCATCGCCACTTTCCATGACGGCACCTCATACCACACCTTCCAATTCAAGCGCCTGGTGGAAGGCTTCCACCTCAACAAGGGGGGAGTCCGGGCCGTGGCTGTGGTAAGATTGCCCCGGCACAACCAGTTGGCCCACTTCATGCCAGAAAAGGAAGCCCTGGATACCAACAGAAAGATCCTGTCGCCCATGCCGGGCCTGGTGCTGCGCATCCAGGTGGCGGAAGGCGACAAGGTGGAGGCCGGCGCCTCCCTGCTGGTGCTGGAAGCCATGAAGATGGAAAACATCATCCGCGCCGCGGCCAACGGCACAATCAAGAAGATTTACGTGGATTCCGGGGATACCGTCGAAACGGACGCCCCATTGATCGAAATGGAGTAACGCCATGATCGGACGTGTCAATCACATCGCCATCGCGGTTCCCGACCTGCAGAAGGGCATCGCCAAATACCGGGAACTGCTGGGCGCCCATGTCACCGAACCCCATGACCTCCCCGAACACGGCGTCACCACTGTGTTCGTGAAGCTCCCCAACACCGTGGTGGAACTGGTCCACCCCTTGGGGGACAAGAGTCCCATCGCCGGCTTCCTGGCGAAAAACCCGGATGGCGGCATGCACCACATCTGCTACGATGTGGAGGACATCAAGGCCGCGGTGGACGAGCTGGTGGCCAAGGGCGCCCGGGTTCTCAACCGGGAACCCAAGATCGGCGCCCACGGCAATCCGGTGGTGTTCCTGCATCCCAAGGACTTCAACGGCGTGCTGGTGGAGCTGGAACAACCTCCCAAGAAGTGATGCCGGAAGGCGGTTGAATCCGTTACCGGGCAGCGTACCGGGACGGGATCGATGGCCAACCGGAACGAGTCGGTGGCTTGGCGCCGGCTCCCCCGGCAGGGGGGGCCGGCCACACGCAAGGCCCGGGGAGGAGATGATGTTCCATCCCGGGCCTTTTTCATGGGTTGTTCGAGACCGTCCCGCAGCACGGGACGGCTCGAGGAGCATGGGCAGCAGGACGTGGGTAACAGATGATCCGGGCAATGACCAACTCTGCCGGACCCAGGGCCTTCGCCGACTTGCGGGACTTCATGGCCTTTCTCGAAGCCCATGGCGAACTCGTCCGGGTCACGGAACCGGTGGATCCCCGTCTGGAGATGACCGAGATCCACCGCCGGCTCCTGGCCGACCAGGGGCCGGCGGTGCTGTTCACCAATGTCAAGGGCCATGAGATGCCGGTGCTGACCAACCTGTTCGGCACCGAGCGCCGGATCGGCCTGGCCATCGGCCGCACCCCGGAGGAGCTGGCAACCCTGGGGAACCTGCTGGCCGAACTGCGCCAGCCAGAACCGCCCCGCAACCTGCGGGACGGATTGGCCCTGATCCGGCGTCTGGCCCGGGTGCGCCACATGCGGCCCGCCATCCACACCCGGGCGCCCTGCCGGGAGGTGGTGTGGAGCGGTCCGGAAATCGACCTCACCCGGTTGCCGATCCAGACCTGCTGGCCGGGGATGCGGGCCCCCCTGGTCACCTGGCCCCTGGTGATCACCCGGGGGCCGGACGGCGGCCCGGTGAACTTGGGGGTCTACCGGATGCAGCTGCTGGGGAAGAGCCGCCTGATCATGCGCTGGCTGCGCCACCGGGGAGGCGCCCAGCATGCCCGGGAATACAACGGTCCCATCCCGGTGGCGGTGGCCATCGGCTGCGATCCCGCAACCATCCTGGCGGCGGTGACCCCGGTCCCGGAAAGCCTTTCCGAGTACGGGTTCGCCGGCCTGCTGCGGGACCGCCGGGTGGAGACCACCCCGGGAATGACGGTGCCCCTGCCGGTGCCCGCCCGGGCCGAAATCGTGCTGGAAGGGGTGGTGGATCCGGCCGACCGGGCCACCGAAGGCCCTTTCGGCGACCACACCGGCTATTACAACGAGACGGAACGCTTTCCGGTCTTCACGGTCCGGCGCGTCACCATGCGCAAGGATCCGATCTACCTCAGCACCTTCACCGGACGCCCGCCGGACGAGCCGGCCATCCTGGCCCTGGCCCTCAACCGGGTGTTCGTGCCGTTGCTGAAGAAGCAGTTTCCGGAGATCGAGGATTTTCACCTGCCCATGGAGGCCTGTTCCTACCGCGTGGCAGTGGTGAGCCTGCACAAACAATACCCTGGCCATGCCTTTCGGGTGATGGCGGCCGTGTGGGGTTTTCTGCGGCAGTTTCTGTATACCAAATATCTCATCGTGGTCGACGCCGGGGTGCCGGTGAGCCGCTGGTCGGCGGTCATGGCGGCGGTGGGGCGCCATGTTCACGGCCAACGGGATCTCAAGCTGGTGGAGGCCACCCCCATCGACTACCTGGACTTCGCCTCCCCCCTGCCCGGGCTGGGCGGCAAGCTGGGGGTGGACGCCACCACCAAACGGGGGGTGGAGCAGGAGGGCGTGACGCCCAGGCCATCTCCGGACCCCGAGGCCGCCACCCACTGGCCGGCGGCGGTAATGAAACTGGTGCCCACCATCAGCGCCCTCCAACCCCTGCCGGGCGGGAGCATGGCGGTCATGGTGATGGCCAAGGAGGACGCCACCCAGGTGCGCAAGGCGGTGACGGCGGTCTGGCGCATGGTTCCCCCCGGCGGCGGGGCCGACCAGCTTTGGGTGATCGATCCGGACCTGGAACCCAATTCCTGGGCCGACCTGCTCTGGGCCCTGGCCACCCGCACCGACCCCGGCCGGGATCTGATCGTGGAAGGAGAGAGCGGTCGGTTTGCCCTGGATGCCACCAACAAGCTGCCCGATGAGACCGGCCGCCGCTGGGGGCGGGTGCTGAAGATGAATCCCGAGGTGATCACCAGCGTGAGCAGTCGCTGGACCCGCTTCGGGCTGCCGGGGTCGGGATTGCCGCTGGAGTGAAGGCGCGCCATGGATTGTTGCGCCAGGGTGGGGAGTGTTATGCTCCCGGACCGGTTGCGAGGACGTTCAGGGCTGTGCCATGGCCGATGGCGCCCGGGAAACCCATAGCGGAGTCTGGTTCATGAAAGGACGTTGGGGAGTTGCGGTCCTGCTGGTCATGGTCTTGTCGATCGTGCCCGTGGGACGCTTGGCGGCGGAAGAGCCCACTGGGTTCGATATGCCCCTGCCCACGGTGGAGAGCGGCGAGATCAGTCTCGCCCAGTTGCGGGGCAAGGTGGTGATGGTCAATTTTTGGGCGACCTGGTGTCCCCCCTGCCTGGAAGAGATTCCCACCCTGGTGAAGATCCAGGAGCAGTACAAGGATCAGGGGTTCATCATCCTGGGGGTGACCTACATGGATCGGGCCGACCGGGACACCCTGGTGAAATTCATCCGCCGCATGGAGATCAACTATCCCATCGTCTACGGCGATCCCCTGAAGATCCAGAAACTGGCCAGTCTGCTGGGGGGAGTGATGGGACTGCCCAACACCAAATTTCTTGATCGCAAAGGCACTGTGGTGCGCTCCCATACCGGCGGCCTTCAGGTTCCCCTGCTGCGCAATCTTCTGGAACCGCTGCTGGATCCACCCTCGTGACCGGTCTTTTGCCGAAGGCAATCCCCATGGATGATCCATCCCTGACCATCGTGTGGAGTACGGCGCCCGATGACGCCGTGGCGGAACAGTTGGCCCGCAGTCTGGTGGAGGAGGAACTGGCCGCCTGCGTGCATGTCCTTGCCGCGGGTCGCTCTTTCTACCGTTGGCAGGGGGGCCTGCAACGGGATGCCGAAGCGGTGTTGATGATCAAGACCCGCACCGCGGTGCGGGAGCGACTGGTGGAACGGCTGACGGAACTCCACCCCTACGAGGTTCCCGAAATTCTGTTCACCCCGGTGGCGGGCGGCGCGCCTGCCTATCTGGACTGGGTGCGGCAGATGGTGCCACTGGGCTGAGGCCCAAGGATGGTTGCATGGAAGAGGTAACGTTGTTGGCCGCCCTGTTGGCCGGCCTGATCTCGTTCGTTTCCCCCTGTGTGTTGCCCCTGGTCCCCGCCTACATCAGCTTCATGACCGGCGTTTCGGTGGACAGCCTGCGGACCGGGCAGGATGGCGCCGGGCGGGGCACCGTCTGGCGGGCGGGGCTGTACAGCCTCAGCTTCGTGCTGGGGTTCAGCCTGGTCTTCATCCTGCTGGGGGCCTCGGCCTTTGCCCTGGGGCAGTTGCTGCTGGACTACATGAACATCCTGGCCAAGATCGGCGGGGTGCTGATCGTCCTGTTCGGCCTGCATTACATGGGGGTGTTCCGCATCGGGCTGCTGAATCTGGAGGCGCGGTTCAATGCACAGCGCAAACCGCCTGGACTCTGGGGGGCATTCGTCATCGGACTGGCCTTCGCATTCGGGTGGACCCCCTGCGTAGGTCCCATTCTGGCAGCCATTCTGGCGGTGGCGGGGGCCCAGGAGACGGTGCTGCGTGGGATGCTGCTGCTGGCGGTCTATTCGGCGGGGTTGGGCATTCCGTTCGTCCTGGGGGGACTGGCCATCAACGGGTTTCTGGGATTTTCTGCCCGGATGCGACGTCATTTGCACAAGGTCGAGATGCTGTCCGGGGGCCTGCTGGTGGTGGTTGGGATATTGATTTTCCTTGGGGATTTGAACCGGGTGGCGATCATCATGATGGACTGGTTTCCCTGGCTGGCAACAATTGGTTGAAAATTTGAAATTTTCCTGTTGACCCCGCCGGGGGGGTTTGATAGATTCGTAAGTCCCGGTGGCAATCAGTTCAGAAGTCACCGACCGGCGACGGTCCGGTCCTGTTCTTTGACAATTCGGTAATCATTGGTGTGGTGCCCGGTTGGCGCGATGGTTGGATTTGAAATAATGCGCGAACTGTTGGTACTGCACAAGTAGTGACAGTTTGTGCGAAGGAACATACTTT
>PEAP01000067.1 GCA_002753665.1 Magnetococcales bacterium DC0425bin3 | reverse complement strand
GCCCGGTCCAGCTGGCGTTCGGCCAGACCCTGGTTGACCCGCAGCTCGTTGAGGGTCGCCTCGGCCCGAACCACCTCCAGCCGGAAGGCCCGATCATCCTGCACCACCACCGGCGCCCCCGCCGCCACCCGATCCCCCACCCGCACCACCACCTCCCGCACCAGGGCGCCCACTGCCGCGCTCAACAGGCTGTCCCGCCGCGCCACCACCACCGCCGGAGCGCTGGATTGCGGATGCATCAACAAACTGCCCAGGGGCACGGCGGTCACAGGAACCGGTTCCTCGGCCAGCACCGGGTTCAACGGCAACAGGCACAGGATCAGCAGCCACGGCCGGACCCTCCCCGGCCACCCTGAAGACCGGACCGGCAGGGGGATGGCACCGCTCATCGATCGGTCAGGCCCGGCACGCCGGGGGCAACCCCTTCAAAGAACTGCTTGAAGAGCGAGGTCTCGTCCACTGCCTTGCGCAGGGTCTTGAGGTCGGATTTGGAAATGGTCCCCTGGCCCTCCACCATGGCCCGGGCGTGGGGATAGAACGGTCCATTGGCGTAGTTGTGCCCCAGGACCGCCGCATAGGTCAGGGCCTCCTCGGGCAGGCCCAGCTTCAGGGAGGACATCACCAGACCGAACAGGGCCTCTTCGACATAGGGCGTGCGGTTGAAGTCCTGGTTTTCCACCACCCGCCGGAACCGGTTGGCGGCGGCGATGTAGTGATCCCGGTCCAGATAGAACCGGCCCACCACCACCTCCTGGGCTGCCAGCCGGTCCCGGCACAGGTCCAGCATGCGGCGGGCCTCTTCGGCATAGTCGCTGTCGGGAAACCGGTTGATCAGTTCCCGGAACGCCACCTCGGCCTGCCGGGTGTGTCCCTGGTCCCGCAGCGGGTCGCCAATGCGCTTGTAGTGGGCCAGGGCCAGCATGTAGTAGGGATAGGCCACATGGGGATGGCGGGGATGAAGGCGCACGAACCGCTCCGCGGCGCTGATGGCCTCCTCGTATTCCTCATCCATGTAATGGGCATAGATCAGGTTGAGCTGGGCCCGTACCGCCCAGGGGGAAAACGGGTGTTTGCGGTCCACTTCCTGGAACCGCTTGACGGCCACCGGGAAGCGTTTCTTCTGGACCGCCTGCACCCCCCGGCGGTAGAGAATCTCCGGGGGCAGGGTCTCCTCCTCCTCCGGGGTACTGCTGCATCCCGCCAGGAGGGCCATCAGGACCGCCACCGCCAGCCATTGCTTCATCATCGCCCGCATCCCTCGACCCGGTCGGAGAATGGCCGATCCTGACAAATCTCCGGTCGGCGTCGTTCTTCTTGTACACAATCCCCAGCCATCAAGACAACCGCTGCAGGGCCAGCGCAGCCGCTTTGCGGCCGCTGGCCACCGCCCCTTCGATGGTGGCCGGCAGGCCGGTGGCGGTCCAATCCCCGGCCAGCCACAGGTTGGACCAGGGGGTGACCGGCCCGGGCCGGGTCGCCGCCTGGTCGGGCCAGGCCGCCCGGGTGGCGCGCCGTTCCCTGATCACCCGGCCCTGGGGCGGACTGGCCGCCAGTTGGGGCAGCAGGGCGGCCACCTCGCCATGTACGGTCTCGATCAACCGCCGGCTGGGCCAATGGATTTCCCGGTAGGCCGCGCTGATCACCGCGCTGAGGCGGGCGCCTCCGGGGCGGGTTGGTTCCGACAGCTCCCCGCGTTCCACCAGCCATTGGCTCACCCCCTCGGGCAGGCCCACCAGGGGGGCCGGCAGGCGGGCCGGCCGGGTATAACGCAGATGGACGCTGATGATGGGGGACTCCACCGCCGCCCCCTCCCCCGGCCGCCGCCACCAGGGTGCGGCCAGCCGCTCCAAGGCCCGCTCCGGCAGGGCACTGATCACCGCGCCGGTGGCCTGGATGGTCCCCCGGGAGGTCACCACCCCGGTCACCCGCCCGTCCTGGCATTCCAGGGCAATCGCCCGCACCCGGCAGGCCACTGCCCCGCCCTGCCGGATCACGAAGGCCCTGGCCGGCTCGGCCAGGATGTGCGACCAGGGCGTCCGGGGCAGCCAGTGGGCACCCTGCTCCGGCCGGCCCAACAGAATCCGGCCCAGGGCGGCATGATACAGCAGGGCGGAGGCCGAGGCGGGGGGTTCGTTCAGGATGGCCAGACACAATGGCCCCCAGAGTCGCCGCAACAGCGTTGGCGTCTGTCCGGTGGCCTGGAGCCATTGGGTGACAGTCCAGTCCGGGGGCGGCACCCGGCGGCGGGCCAGGGCAATCCCCAGCCGCAAGGCGGACCAGCGATCCCGTCCCGACAGGGGGGGAAACCGCCACAGGGCGGCCAGCAGATGCCCCGGCGCCGGCCAGTCCGGCGCCTGGAGCCGGTAATGGCCCACGCCAGGGGTCCACCAGGCGAGGGACAGCCCGGGGGCGGCGGTCATCAACGATTTCGTGCCCAGGATCGCCAGCAGGTCCAGGGCCTCCCGGCAGGCGCCCACCAGCAGATGGGGGCCATTGTCCAACTCTTCGCCCAGCAGGGCATCGGCATGGGAGCTGACCCGACCGCCCGGCCGGGGAGCGGCCTCCAGGACCAGGGGACGCCGACCGGCCTGCGCCATCCGCACCGCCGCGGCCAGACCAGCGGCCCCGGCTCCCAGGATCAGACAGTCGGACGCCTGGGGGATCATGCCGCCCGGGAGGGAAAGGGAGACTCCAGCCCCATCTTCTCTCCCAGCCAACACCCCAGGCAGATACCCAGTTTGGACCAGGGGCCCAGCCGGATCGGCTGGTCCAGAATCCGAAAGCCCCGCTGGCGCATTTTCACCAAATAGGTGTGATAGATGGCCGCCATGGCCAGGGCGGGCCGCACCCGGCGGCGCAGGGGTCCGTGTACCGCCGCCAGAGCGGCCCGGTAATGCCCTTCCGCCTCCTCCCCCAGCCGGGCCAGCACCTGCCCCAGTCCGGGGGACCATTCCCCCGCCAGCACCTGACGGGACGGCACCCCCGCCTCCCGCAACAACAATCGGGGCAAATAGATCCGCCCCAGGGCGCCGTCCTCCTTCACGTCCCGCAGGATGTTGGTGAGCTGGAAGGCCATCCCCAGGTGATGGGCGAATCGTTCCAGGGTGCGGAGACTCTCCGGCGGCTCGATACGGGGATCGGGACCCAGGATCCCCAGGGCCATGCGACCCACCGCCACCGCCACCCGGTGGCAATAGACCTCCAGATCCGCCAGGGTTTCGTAGTCTCGCCCTTCCAGATCCATGGCCATGCCGTCCAGCAGGTCCAGAAAGGGTTCCGGCACCAGGTGGAAGTTGTCCCGGGTCCAGGCCAGTTCCCGGGCCACCGGGTGATCCGGCCGGCCGGCAAAGGCGGCTTCGATTTCCTGCCGCCAGCGGACCAGCGCGGCCCGGGCTGCTCCGGCATCGCCGCCCTGGTCCACCACGTCGTCCACCAGGCGACAATAGGCGTAGATGGCATACATGCCCCGCCGCCGTCGGGCCGGCAGCAGGCGGAGCGAAAGGCCAAAGGAAGATCTGGACCCCAGGGTGATATCCCGGCAGTAGCGGGCCGGGGTCACGAACGCCCCCCCCCGGCGGCGCGCAGCAGGCAGCCCAGCCAGTCCCGGGTGTCCAAGGTGGGTCGCCGACGCAGGGTGTTGCCGGCCATGCCCTCGATGCGATCCAGCAACACCATGCCCGCCTCCCAGACCAGGGCCAGCTCCAGATTGAAGGGCCAGCGCACCGCCCTCAGGAGGGGCCGGCCGGCCTCGAAATGGCGCCGGGTCTCCTCCACCAGAGAGAGCATCAGCTCGCCCAGCGGCGCGGAAAAACGCCGCCCAAGCACCATCTTTTCGTCCACGCCGAAACGGTCCATCTCCTCCCTGGGCAGGTAGAGGGGACGGCCTTTCCAGGGATCCTGCCCCAGATCCTGCCAATGATTGGTCAATTGCAGGGCGGTGCAGATGTCGTCGGACCAGGCCAGGACCTCCGGATCGTTCACCCCGGCGAAATGCAGCACCATGCGCCCCACCGGATGGGCGGAATAGCGGCAATATTCCTCAAGCTGGGCAATGGTATCGTAACGCTTGTTGGTCACATCCATGCGGAAGGCCACCAACAGCTCGTTGAGGGGTTGGGCGGTGAGGCCGGTTTCCTGGAAGGTGTGGGCCAGGGCGCGAAAGATGGGATGGTCCGGACGGCCGCTGGCGGCCAACGCCAAACGCCGGGACCAATCGTCCAGCAGACGCAGGCGTTCCTCGTCGGCCCGGCCCGGCAGATCGGCGAAATCGTCGGCCTGGCGGGCGAAGGCATAGACCGCATGGAGGGAGCGGCGCATGTGGGCCGGCAGCAGGATCGACCCCACCGGAAAATTCTCCCGGTGGCTGCGC
This sequence comes from Magnetococcales bacterium DC0425bin3, assembly GCA_002753665.1. Classification (GTDB taxonomy): domain Bacteria; phylum Pseudomonadota; class Magnetococcia; order Magnetococcales; family DC0425bin3; genus DC0425bin3. The sequence goes on along the minus strand of PEAP01000067.1, from coordinate 14,613 downwards.
ACCACCTCCTGGCAATAACGGAAGTCGGACATCAGGGCAGCGGGGACGGGCTTGATGAGGACCATGGCCGACGGGCTCCCCGGGATCTCAATGGTCCGACCGAACGCCAGGGGCGTCGGGTTCGGGGTATCCGCGGCGTGGCCCCGACCGGCGACCACCGCAAGCAGCGTCCAGGTCCCGGACCGCTGCAACGAGAGGATGGCGTTTGTTCATCCCTGACCCCCTCCATGTCCATTCCGACTGTCCCCACGCCAACGGACCAGGCTGTCCCGGTCGATGACGAACACCCCGCTGCGTCCGAAATGAAAATGGACCCACTCCACCGGCAAATCCGGCCATCGGCTCTGCATCGTCTCCTGGCCCCGGTCGCCCACCTCGCAGACCAGCAGGCCCCCCGGCGCCAGATGGTCCGCCGCCTGCCGCAGGATGGTCCCCACCAGGGCCAGCCCGCCCTCCCCGGCCCGCAAGGCCAGGGTCGGCTCATGGCGGTATTCCCGGGGCAGGGTGGCATACTCACCCGGCGCCACATAGGGTGGATTGGCCACGATGAGATCGTAACACCCCCGGGGCAGGTTTTGGAACAGGTCCGACCGGATCAAGCGCAACCGGTCGCCCAGATGGTACCGGCGCCGGTTGATCTCCGCCACCGCCAGTGCCCGGGGGGACAGGTCCGATCCGTCCACCCGCGCCCAGGGATGGGCCAGAGCCAGGCTGACGGCCAGGCAGCCGCTGCCGGTGCCCAGATCCAGGATGCGCCGAATCCGCCCCGGGTCCAACCAGATGGCCAAACCTTCCGGGTCGTCCAGGATGTTCTCAATCAGGGAACGGGGAATCAAGACCCTCCGATCCACATGGAACGACCGGCCGGCAAACCAGGCCTCCTTCACCAGATAGGGCAGCGGCACCCGGCGGCGGGTGCGCAGGGCCACCAGCCGCTCCAGGTTGCGGCGTTGACGCCGGGTGAGCAGCCGGCGTCGGTAACGGATCACCTGATCTGTTGGCACGGAAAGTGCGTAACAGACCAGGCGTTCCGCCTCCGCCCCGGGTTCCTGTAAACCGGTCTCCATGCGCACCCGGCTGCGGGCCAGTCGGTTGGCGGTTCGGGACACGGCCCGCTGCAGGGTGAGCGGGACCGGGCTGGTGCAAACCGAATGATGGATCGGAGGTGACATGGAACAGGGTCTCGGGGCGGCGGAAAATCGGTGGCAGGTGTCAAAACTCATACGGTCCCCCTCCCCGCCAGCCGGGCACCATGCTACCCTGGGCGGCATGGGATGGGGAACAGACCTTCCGAAGTGGATTGCTTTAGTGGATTGCTTTTCGGAAATTATAGCAAGAAAATTTTTTGACGCAGCGCCATTGCACACCCGTTGTCGCCCCGAACCGGTTTGACGTACTCTCTGTTGGATTTTTGACATGGATGCACTCGTGAACCCCGACAAGATGGACCAGCCGGAGCTGTCCGGCCCAGGCAAGGCAGGAGGAACCGTGCACGGCATCATCGGGCAATCCCCCCCCATGAAGCGGCTGTTCAAACTGATCGAGCGGGTGGCCGCTTCCGATGCCACCGTCCTGATTCAGGGCGAGAGCGGTACCGGCAAGGAACTGATCTCCCGGGCCATCCATGAGGGCAGCCCGCGCCGTGAGGGTCCCCTGATTCCGGTCAACTGCGGGGCCATTCCCGAGGAACTGTTGGAATCCGAACTGTTCGGACATGTGAAGGGCGCCTTCACCGGAGCGGCCTTCACCCGTCCGGGACGCTTCGAGCTGGCCAAGGGGGGGACCCTGTTCCTGGACGAAATCGGCGACATGAGTCCCAAGCTCCAGGTGAAGATGTTGCGGGTGCTGCAGGAGAAGGTGGTGGAACCGGTGGGGGCGGTCAAGCCAGTCAAGGTGGACGTGCGGGTCATCGCCGCCACCCACAAGAATCTGGAGGAAGAGGTGGCTTCCGGCAAGTTCCGTGAAGACCTCTTCTACCGTCTCAACGTGGTGCCACTCCATGCCCCGCCCCTGCGGGAACGGCTGGATGATATTCCGTTACTGGTCAACCACTTCGCCGAACGTTTCGCCAAGATCCAGGACCGACCCCAGGTGCAGATTCCGGCCCAGATCATGCATATTTTCCAGGACTACGAATGGCGCGGCAATGTTCGGGAGATGCAGAACCTGCTGGAGCGCTTGACGGTGCTGAGCGATGGCGATGTCTCCCTGGAAGATCTGCCCAGCAAAATGGTCAAGGACCACGGACAGATTGCGGACAACGACGACGAAAGCCCCATTCCGGCCCGAGCGTTTGCCCTGCCCCAAAACAATCACGCCATCACCGATTTCAACCGGGAAGTGGAGGCCTACGAGAATCAACTGATTCTCAACGCCCTGGAACGCACCGGTTGGAACAAGAACAAGGCCGCCCGGCTGCTCAATCTCAACCGCACCACCCTGGTGGAAAAGATCAAGAAGAAGGGCCTGGAACGCAACGAACCGGCCGCACAATCCCAACTCCACCCCGGTGACAAAGATCAAGAAGACGGGCCGTGAACGCAACGCGACACCATGACGGAGGGTTGACACGGACCGGCCGCAGCCGGACGGGCAATGCCATGCCGGGGTGGCTGCCCCGTCGGCTCGGCCTGTTGGTTGCGCTGCTGTTCCTGCTGATGGCCGGGGACGCCCAGGCCCTGTTCTCCGCCCTGGATCATGCCCGGGAGGAGGACGGTCGGATGGAGGTTCTCACCTTCCCCCTGGCCGCGGCGACGGACATCCCCACCTTTGAGCTGCTGGAACCCCAGGTTCTGCTGGTCACCATTCCCCGGCTGTTCGCCTTGCCGGTGCCTCACACCCAGGAAAGTTCGAAGAATTCCGAGGAACGGGCCAAGGCCATCGTCTCCAAATTCTTTCAGCGGTTTCAGGTCGAGGCCATCCCGGACGGCGGCCATGGCCTGCATCTGACGATCTTCCTGAAGGAGCCCAACCTGGACTTCCGCGGGTCGGTGATTCCCGCCACCGACAAGCGCGGCAACGGCAACGGATCGGGGGTGCTGTTCCGCCTGGAAACGGAGCGGCCCGAGAAACCGGTTCCCACTGGACCTGGCCGGCTGCTGGACAGCCGGATCCTGCCGGGCCGCGATGGCACCCTGGCGATTTTCTCCCACACCGGTCAGGGGGAGATCGTGCCCACCATCGACTATGGCTCGTCGCGGATCCGGATCCATTGGCCCGGCGCACAACTGGATCGCCGCTGGCGGGAGACCGTTCCGGCCGGACTGGTGGAACAGGTGGTGGTCTACCCCTTCCCCCAGCATCTGGAACTCGAACTGGTGATGAACAAGAAGGCCAGCACGGCGTTTTTCCATGCCGGACCCCAGGCCGGGCTGTTCATCGTCGAGTTGCGGGAAAAGCTGATCCCCCTGGGCGAAACCCAAACCCTGGGCCGCTCCGACGAAGCGCGGGCGATCATCAAGAACCGCCAGGAAGCCCTGGACCAGGGGTTGGTTCCGCCCCTCAACCGTCTCACGCCGGTGTTCGTCGAGGACGGCAAAAAAGTGAACCTGGCCAATGACGAGGTGGATCAATCTTTCTTTTACCTCGGCGCCAAGGATGCCGAGAAGAAACGCGATTATGCCAAGGCGCGCGGCTTCCTGAAGAGCCTGCTGGATGTGTTTCCGGATTCTCCCAACCGGGAGCTGGTCTCCTATGACCGGACCCTGCTGGCCCGGCGCATGGACTGGAAACCCGGCTGGCTGCTCAAGGAATACGACAACTTCCTGGCCCGTTATCCCAACAATTTCAACTTCCCCCGCTTGCGTCTGTGGCAGTTGCAGGCCCTCAACGACGGCGAGCAGTTCGAGCAGGCGTTGGGTCTGCTGTGGGATCCCAACCTCCCCAAGGACACCCCGGAAGTGTGGATGGAGCGGGCGCGCACCAGCATGGGTCTGGCGGACTGGGAGAATACCGCCAGCTACCTGGAGCGGATTTTCAACGACCCCACCGCCGGGGACCAGCTGCGGGGCTGGGCGCGGCTCATGCAGGCCCGCATGGCCATGGCCCGCAACGACCTGCCGGGCGCCATGGCGGCCCTGGATCAGCTACCGGAAGAGGAACTGGCCCGTGTGGCCAACAATCCCGCCCACCTGAAGGAGGTTGCCGACATCTACTACCGGAACGGCAATGATGCCCGGGCCCTGGCGGTCTACATCCGCTTTCTGGAAAGCTATCCCCGGGATCCGACCCTTTCTCCCTGGGCGCTGCTCAACGCCGCCCAATGCCGGCGCCACCTGAAGCAATTCGACTCGGCCCGCAATCTCCTGAAGCAATTGGCCCTGGAATTTCCCGGTTCCCCGGCCCATGCCATGGGGCGCGTCTACTCGGTGCAGATCCAGGACGAGGACCCCAACTACCCGGAAAAAGCCAAGCGGAGCCTGGAGGACCGGCTCAAGGAGCTGGCCACCCTCATCGGCAGCGCCCCCCTGGAAGAAATCCGGGAAGAGGCTTTTCTCACCGAAGCCACCCTGTTCGGAACCGCCCAGCGGCACATGGAGGCCCTGGGGAGTCTCAACCGTCTGCTGCACCGCACCAGCCGGGGTCCGACCATCGAACGGGCCCAGGAACTGAAACAACGCTACATGGAAGACGGCATGCAACTGGCCCTGGAAAACGGCCGTCCCGAGGCGGCCATCCAGCTCGCCCAGGCCCACGAGTCCGACTGGCGTCGACTCGAGGGGTTCGACACCGCCCGCATCCAGGTGGCCGAGGCGCTGTTGCGCATGGGATTGCCCGCGGCCGCCCAGCCCTACCTGGAGAACAACGGGGATGCCGCCACGGGGCAGTTGGCCGCCCTGGCGACTTCTCAGCTCAACCACAGTCCCCTGGTCCTGGCCCCGGATGCCGAGGTCCTGTCGCCCCGGGCCGCCAGGGTGCGGCTGGCCCAGGCCGCGGCCATGAACCGCTCCAAGGAGTGGGAGGGTGTTCTGATCCTGCTGGAAAATCTCCAGCCCGACCTGCTCAGCGCCCAGGATCGGGACCAGCGCCTGCGGCTGCTGGCCCGCGCCGAGGTCGCCCGGGGCCGCTTTCCCCAGGCGGTGGGCAATCTGGAGGAGCTGCTGTTCGACAAGCCGATGAAAGACGGCAAGGATTATTACTGGTATGCCACCGTGCTGCAGTCCTGGAAAGGGGACGCCAAGGCCCTGCCCGCCTACCAGCGGGTGGCCGCGGAAGCCGAGGACAAGGAAACCCAGGCATTGGCTCACACCCGGATCGGGGCTATCCTGCAGGCCGGTGGAGACATCGAGGGCTCCCGGAAGGCTTACCAGGAAGCAACCCGCCTCAATCCGGGCAGCCCCTGGGCCAAGATCTCCCAGGAAAAGGATCGGCAACTCCGCATGGTTCAGGACATGGCCGAATAAGGCGCCGTCATGGATGATCGCAACCAGATACTCTTGGTGGGACGGGAAAACCGGGAATGGACCACCCTGGCCAGCCAGATCAAGGCCAATGGGCTGGAACCGGTGATCCTGCCGTCCCTGGTGGAAGCCAAGGAACGGCTGACCGGCGCCCCCGCCGGGCTCATCATCGTTGCCATCGAAACCCTGCACCACCCCCTGGAGGCCGTGCGGGAATTGAATTTTCTCTACCGGGGCCTGCCGGTGCTGGCGGCGGCGGTCAAGGGCAGCGTCAGCGAGGCCCGGGAGGCGATCCAGATGGGCGCGGCGGACTACCTGCTGCTGCCCATCGACGACCGTGCCCTGGTCAAGGTGCTGGAGCAGTATGCCGGCCGGTTCTTCGATCCGGAGCTGGGCCGGGGCCGCAGGCTGGTCAGCGCCGACGGCGGGATGCAGAAGCTCCTCAACCAGTTGCGCCGGGTGGCCCCCTCCAAGGCCACGGTGCTGATCCAGGGCGAGAGCGGCACGGGCAAGGAGCTGATCGCCCGCTATCTGCATCAGGTGTCCGACCGGGCCGATGCGCCCTTCGTGGCCATCAACTGCGCGGCCCTGCCGGAGAATCTCCTGGAGTCCGAGCTGTTCGGCCATGTGAAGGGCGCGTTCACCGGGGCGGTCACCGACCGCAAGGGCAAGTTCCAGCAGGCCACCGGCGGCAGCATCCTGCTGGACGAAATCTCCGAAATGTCCCTCAACCTCCAGGCCAAGCTGTTGCGGGTTCTGCAGGAAGGGGAAGTGGATCCGGTGGGCGGCCGGGGCGCCCAGAAGGTGGACGTGCGAGTCATCGCCTCCACCAACCGCGACCTGAAGGACTGGGTCGGCCAGGGCAAGTTCCGCGAGGATCTGTTCTACCGGCTCAACGTGTTTCCGGTGCGGCTGCCCAGCCTGCGGCAACGGGGGGACGATGTCCTGCTGCTGGCCGAACATTTCCGCAAGCGCTTCGTGACCGAACTGTGCCGCACCGACATCCCGTTCTCCCAAGATGCCCGGCTGGCCCTCAAGGCCTATTCGTGGCCCGGCAACGTGCGGGAGCTGGAAAACATCATCCAGCGCAGCCTGCTGATCGCCGAGGGCAACGAAATCACCCGGGCCGATCTGACCATCGACCCCGTTCCGGCCGAATCCACCGCAACCGCCCCGGTGGCCGGCGGCAATGACGACGCCATCCGCCTGCCAGTGGGCACCACCGTGCGGGAAATGGAGGAGATTCTCATCCGCCGCACCCTGGACGAAGTGGACGGCAACCGCACCCGGGCGGCGGAGCTGCTGGGGATTTCCATTCGCACCCTGCGCAACAAGCTCCACGAGTATGCCGCCCGTCCGCCCGAGTGAGTCCCGCCCGCGCAGAAGGGTTGCGTGGCGGGAAGGCCTGGGCGGTGGACTGGTTCTTCTGCTGCTGGCCGTGTCCGGCTGTGGCGGTGGCGAGGGTGAGATCGATCCGCAGCTCTTCGTCAACGACGGTCCGCTGGCAATCGCCCAGCGGTATCTGATGCCCGAGACCTACTGGCGCAACAAGCTGGCAACGCTCAACGCCGATTTGGCCCAGGCCCAGGCGCACTGGGCCGACCTCCGGCGTACCTATACCGGACACTTGGCCAAGCGCCGGGAGGCCATCCACCAGGGGGAAGCCGCGGCCCGCGCCAGCGGGCAGGACCCGCGTCGGGCCCGCCAGAAGGCCATTGCCGCCGACCGCAAGCAGGTCAATGCGCTGCGCAAGGACTGTCAACAGGCCGCCGATCAAGTGCGGAAACAGATGCAGTGGCAGAAACAGGCCCAGACTGCCCTGATGGACACCCTCTGGTAACCCCCCGCCCCAGACCCTCGAAATCAGCGACAGGCCGCCAGGCTGCTGCGCTCCAGCCACACCTTGGCCCAATGCATCAATGGGGTGGGCGGCAGGATCAGGTTGAGCTTGGGGAAGCGCGACACCAACATGCCGCTGTCGAGGGTGTCCACGATGCAGATGAGTTCGGTGCGGAAGGTCTGTTCGACCGGCCGGCCCCGCAGCTCGGCGTAGAGATTGGCCATGGCCGCCCGGGCCTGGAGTTCTGCCATGTGGCCCTGTTTGGCCCGCCAGTCCGGGCCCGGGAAGCTGCCCACATCACCGGCGGCGTACACCCGTTCTCCCCCCGCCACCCGGCAGAGGCCATCGGCCTTGAGAAAGCCGCCCTCGCTCAGCTCCAGGCCGGTATTCTTCAGCCAGGCGGGGCCGGTGAGACCGGGCAGGAACAGGATCAGATCCGCCCGGATCTCTCCGCCCTCGGTTTTCACCCGGTCCACCTCGAACCCGGTGATCTTGTGTCCCAGATGGGTGCGGATGCCACGTTTGGCCATGGCGGCCAGCAAGCCCTCCACCGCCCGGGGGCCCAGGCGCTGGCCCGGTTTGGGCATGGGGGCGAAAAACACCAGGTTGAAGCGCTGCCGGCGTCCTGTCCGTCGCAGATGGGTGTGGAGGCCAAACAAGAATTCGAACAGGGGCCCGCCGCGGATGGCGGTGGGTTCGTTGGGATTGCCCCCGAACCCCATGGCCACCGTGCCGCTCTTGAGGACGGCGATGCGCCGCTGGACGGCCTGGGCCGCGGGAATCCCGGCGCAGGGGTTGATGGCGTGGGCGCTGCCGGGGAGCTTCTGCAGATACTGGGCGCCGCAGGCGATCAGCAGGCCGTCATTGGCGAGACGGCCCTGGCTGGTGACCACCGTGCGCCCGCCGTCGCGGATTTCTCGGGCCTCGCCCTGGTGAAATTCCACGCCCATGCGGGCAAAATAGTCTCCCAGGGGCACCGTCAGCTCGTCGCCCCGGCGCAAGCCGGAGGGGATCCAGATCAGGCTGGGCAGGTAGACAAAGCGGGGCCGGGGGGCCACCAGCGTCACCTGGATCTGCCGGCCGGGGTCCAGCTGGCGCAGCTTGTCGATGGCGGCCAGGGCGGCGAAGCCGCTGCCGATGATGGTCACCTTCATGGTTGCCCGGTCTCCCCTGTTGCGGCGCGGACGGTGCCCCCCGCGGGGTCGCCGGTGCCTGATGACATGACCCGGGGATTGTACGCAATCGGCGCCGGGGCGCAAGCGCCGCCACCCGGGGAACCAAAGCCGTTGCGGCCGGTCTTCTGAATGGATTTCACATTCGGCTGCCGCCCCGGGAGATCAACCTGATGGATTACAAAGACCGGGATCCACCCCTGCGGATCGTCAGTTACGAGGATGCGGCCAAATGGGGAGTGGACCTCAAGCCCCTGTTGCCCCACACGGCCCTGTTCGAGATTCCCTGATCCGCCCGGCGGCCTGTCAATTATTGGCACTTTTCTTGCTTAAATTTTTGGGGCGAACCTTTCAGGAGGCCGACCCACCAGGGGATGAGGAACCCGCAACCCTCACGCGGGGTCCAACCAGCAAAGGGGCCGAGCCATGCACAGCGCCGTTGTCAGGAAATCCGACGTCCGCCGTCACAACGCCGCCATGGACGCCTTTCTGGACCTGCTGGAGGATGCCGACGCAGCGCAGCCGGAGGCCACGGCGCGGGATCTGCTGCCCGACTGGACGGTGGCGCATTTGCGGCAGAAAGGGTTGACCGAGGCGGCCATTCTTGCCTATGCCCGGGTGATCGATCAGGCCCGGCGCACGCCGCGCCCCATCGCCGCTCCGGACTTTCTGGCCCGCCTGTCGGCCAGCGACCTGCGGGCCCTGACCAGGGCTCATGGCCGGGAGCGACCCCTGCAACCCGCGCTGCTGACCCGGGAGGAAGCCATGGCCCTGCTCAATCCCTTTGCCGTGGCGCCCGGCGCTCTGCCATCCGGTCAGTTTCCGCCCCCCACCGCGCCCCAGGCGGTGCAGGGTGCTTGGCGGGAGGCCGCCAAGGGGCTGGCGGATCTCGAACTGCTGGACGCCATGGGGCCGTTTCTGGCCCAGTCCGCCGCCATCAACACCCGCTACGACCAGCATGACGAACCGGTGGCCTGCCTGACCCCAACGGATCCCCGCTATTGCGATATCTACCAACAGGCGCGTTTCACCTTCGATGATCAGGCCGACTATCTGCTGGAGGTGCTGGAGCTGGGCCGGGAGTTCCTGGAGCCCCGCCTCTATCACCGACGCCGGCGCTTCATGGACCGCTACCGCCGCGCCCTGACCCACTCGGCGGCAGCCTGACGGCCCGGGATCGCTGCATCTCTTCCACCGTAACCGTTCAGAAATCCCTGGATTCGCGGGCCAGATGATGGTTATACTGATTATTTATATTAATGTAACGGTCAGATGGTTGGGGAGGACGGGGAGATATCCCCGGCTCGGCAGTTCTACGTTCTGGCGGCATAAAATCGGCTGGGAGACAGTGGGTCCCTCAGCCGAACGGAAAGTTTGCGAAAGAACCGAGGCCTGCGGTGTCAACATTTCTAGAGAAGAGCGTCAACCTCATTCCCTGGTGGCTCCGTGATCGGGTTCGCTCCATTCCCCTGCTGTCCACGGCGCAGCAGTGGGTATTTCAGCGTCTGCTTTCAGGCCATACCTTCGACTATACCATCAACGCCGGTCCCGCACGGGGATTGAATTTCCCCATTTCCCTCCCGGACGACAAACTTTACTGGACAGGCACCTGGGAAAAACGCATCGGAGAAGCCATTGCCGCCGTCATTCCCTCCGGCGGGGTCTGTCTGGATATCGGCAGTCATCGCGGGTTCATGGCCGGCATCATGGCCCGTAATGGTGCCAGTTGCGTCTACTGCTTTGAACCCAACCCGATCAACCTGACCCGACTGAAGCAACTCAAACGCCTCAACCCTGCCCTGGATCTGCGTCTGATGCCTCTGGCGGTGGGATCCGCCAATGGCCGTGCCACGTTCTCCTTCATGCCCGAGTCCACAATGGGCAAACTCAGCGACAGCCCGTTTCAGGCCGAGGAAGAAGCATGCGGGACACTGGACGTGTCGGTGCGCACTCTGGATGACCTATTGCAGCGCGGAGATATCGAGCCCCCGAGTCTGATCAAGGTTGATGTGGAAGGCTCCGAAGTGGAAGTGCTGCGCGGAGCGGCGTCCCTGATTCTGGAACACCATCCAGTTTGGATTATCGAAGTCCATGGATTGTCACTGGGGTTGGAATGCTCTCATATCCTTGAGCGGGCCGGATACAGTGTGCGGGTGATCGAGACCGGATATCCCCTGGACCCCTTGGCTCCCTGGAACCTGTGCCACTTGCAGACCGGGTGGCGATGATGGCGTGCATTGTCATTGCCTCCGGGCATCCCCTCACCACCAATCCCCGGATGTTGAAGGAGGCCTGGGCCCTGGGAATGGCCGGACATGACGTGCATGTCCTCTCCTCGCTGCTGGATCCAGCAGCTGGAGCGTGGGAGCGCGCACTGTGTGCCGGCGCCCCCTGGCGCTGGTGGCCAATGGTGGACCTGGAGCGTGGCGCCTGGCAGGACCGGGTCAAGTGGTTTTGGAACCGCCTGCGCGTGCGCGTGGCTTTTTGGTGCCATGCCCGATTTGGTTGGGATGTGGCGCATCAGTTGGGGCACTTCATACCGGAGATGGAACGTCTGGCCTGCCGTCTGCGACCTGATCTGGTGATCGTTCATCTGGAGCCAGGGCTGGAACTGGGATACCGCCTTCTCAGGCGAGGACTGCGGGTGGCCATGGATCTGGAAGACTGGTATTCCGAAGACCTGCTGCACTCCGACAGGGCTCGCCGTCCCCTGAGGCGGCTGCGGTCTCACGAATCCTATCTGATGAGCCAGGGGGCGCATGTCACCACCACCTCCCATGCCCTGGCCCGGGAGTTATCGCGTGTCTATGCTTGTCCACAGCCCCGAGTGATTCCCAACGTCTTTCCCTGGGCTGATCGTGAAACCCTGGACGGGCGAATCCTGGATCGGCAGGACCTGTCAGTCCCTTCTCTCACCTGGTTTTCCCAAACCATCGGGCCGGCGCGAGGGCTGGAAATTCTTGCCGCAGCCCTGGCCCAGGTGACGGAACCCCTGGAGATCCACCTGCGGGGCACTTCCCGTCCTGGATATATTGATGCGTGGTTGCAGCAGGTGCCCGAGTCTTGGCGTCATCGAATACATGTTCATTCCCAGGTCCCCCAAGAGGAACTCCTCTCCCGTCTTGTGGAGCATGATATGGGATTTGCTGGTGAGGTCAGTAACTGCCTCAACCGGGAATTGACCATCTCCAACAAGATATTGGAATACCTGCGTGCTGGACTGGCTGTGGTGGCCAGTGACACCCGAGGCCAGCAGGAAGTGGCAGAGCGGGCACCTGGTGCTGTAGCCCTCTATGCCCAAACCGATCCTGGGGATCTGGCCCGCGTTCTGAACGGGCTGCTGGCCGATCCCGAGCGCCGCAGGGCCTCCCGCGCCGCAGCCCTGGAGGCGGCGCGCACGACCTATTGCTGGGAGCGGGTGGCACCGGATCTGGTGGATCTGGTTGCCGATACTCTGGACAAGGAATGGCCTTCCAAAGGATAAGCTTCCAGCCCCTCTTGCCAATGATAGCGGGACACGGACTCCCATGGCCAAACCCCGACGCAAGGTCCTTTGCGTATCGCCTCAGTTCCCCCCCGTGAACGCAGCCGATGCCCACCGGCTGCGCTTGGTACTCCCCTATCTGAAAGATCACGGTCTGGATGCCACTGTACTCGCTGTGGTGCCGGAGCAGGTGGGCCTTGATTTGGACCCTCTGCTGGTCTGTGGGCTACCACCGGAGGTTCCCATCATCCGCGTTGGCGCTTTGGACCGGCGCTGGACATCCCGCGTGGGCCTGGGCAACCTGGGGCTGCGCGCTCTGCCAGCCTTGTTGTCTACCGGCAGCCATCTCCTCCAGAATCAACAAATGGATTTGATCTACTTCAGCACAACCCTGTTTGACTGTATCCCGCTGGGTCGCTACTGGAAACATCGCTTCAAGGTCCCGTATGCGGTCGACCTTCAGGATCCCTGGAGGAAAGATCACTATCTCCGCATGCCACGCAGCCAACGCCCACGGAAACTCTGGTTCGACTACCATCTGAAAGCCCTGACCGAGGCAATATCAATGCCGTCGGTGGATGGACTCACTGCTGTCACAGCCGACTATCTGGACCAGGCGCGATGGCGTTATCCGTCGCTGGTATCCGTTCCCATGTTGGAGTTGCCCTTTGGCGCGGCAGAGAAAGATTTTGAGATCGCTCGGCAGCATGCGCCTGGAAACCCGATATTCACTCCCGGCGATGGGCTTTGCCACATCGTAAGCACTGGGGTCGTACCAACCTCTTTCGAGCCAGTACTCGCTGCTTTGTTTCTCGCGCTGTCCCTCCTGCGCCGTGAGGTGTCGTTACCGCTTCAGTTCCACTTTGTCGGCACTGACTACGTTCCAGACCCTTCTCGCCCCCGCAGAGTGCTGCCCATTGCCGAGCGTTTTGGCGTTGCAGATCTGGTGCGGGAACAGACAGAGCGACTGCCCTATTTCCAGGCCCTTCATGTTATGCAGGAAGCAGACATTCTGCTCCTGCCAGGCAGTAGTGACTCACGTTACACGCCGTCAAAATTGTACAATTACGTCCTGGCGCGACGACCAATACTTGCACTGTTTCATGAACACAGCCGACTCTGTCCCCTGTTTTCCGCAACCAACACCGGCCGGCTGGTCACCTTCCGTGACGCCGAAGCACCGGAACAGTATGGGGCACGCATCGCACCAGTCCTGAGATCCCTGCTCCACGACATGACCAGAGCCCCAGACACCAACTGGGACGCCATCTTTCCGTACACCGATGCCGCCATGGCCAAACGTCTGGCCGCATTCTTCCACGAAGTGGTGGAATGCTCGCAAGGGCGCAAGCCTGTTGGCATCACAGGGTAACAACCCTCCGTCCGCGGTTCCGCACCATGGGAATCACACCATGGCGGATCAGATCCAATGTATGGATGGTCATGGACATCCCCACACAGATTCTCGGCAACTCCAGCAGGTGTCGTGAATGAGCAGGAAATAGATTGGCCGACCGGGTCGTGACTGCGGTGATAAATCCTGCCTGCTCGGCGAGCAGCCGTTCCCGCTTCCCCGCCTCTGGTCTGCCTCCGAATGGATACGCGAAGTGCTTCACAACCCGCTGCAACTTGTTCTCCAGGAGGATCTTTCCTTGTAGTATTTCTGCACTGGCTTCGGCACGATTCAGTTGCGACAATACCGGATGACTACAGGTATGCGCGCCTATCACTACACCAGGCTGATCCGCCAGCCAGCGGAGTTCCTCCCAATTCAATGCCACAGAGCGAGTCTCAGCCCTCGGATCCACACCGAGTCCATGAAAGAACTGCTCTTGCAGCCGGACAGCGTCCCCCCCCCCATTTCCCTTGATGAGCGAGTGGATCGACTTGAAAGCACGGTTCTTTTCCTCGATTGTCAGCAGGGAAAACTCGTAGGACCTGTCACCCAGTGCAAAGCGCAGATTCGAGCGCTGCAACAATAGCTGTTCCAGAGCGTTCCACCACAGCACCGCCCGACCATCGGGAAAATCAGTCGCAACATAAATTGTTATTGGTACTCCGCAACGACGCAGGATGGGCCAGGCCACTTCCATGACGTCACGAAACCCGTCGTCGAACGTGAACACAACAAAGGGGGGGCCGGACCGATCTGTCAATCGATCAGGAATGTCATCCATGGACAGGAATCGATAGCCTTTTGATGAAAAATAGTGAATTATATCTACAAGGAATTCAGGTGTCAGCTCCAGGTAACTGTTGGCACTGAGACGCGGGCAGCCACACGCCGGCAATACCCGGTGGAACATTAGCACATGTCCCACTCCGCCATAGACGGGTGCAAAGGGGAATCCTCTCAATCGGTCCAAGGCCAACGCGCTCCAACGGATGGCTTGGAGCTTATCCATTGGAGCGCCACGTTCCGTTCAGAGTGTTGTCGGTGACCAGTTCCACCAGGTCCGGGGCCACCCGCTCCCAGCAACAGGTCGTGGGCACCGCTTTCTGGGAGGCGGCGCGGACGGTGGTGCGACGCTCGGAATGGACGAGCCGCCCTTTCAAGATGCAGCCAAGGCCCACGGGACTGGCCACCATGGCCAGTCCCGCACGCAGGTATTCCAGGATCGTGTTGCTGATTGTCAAATCTCGGTTCGGGCAGTAACGAGGTTTTTTCATTTTTTCGGATCGGGGTTACCGTGAAAGTCGCGGAGCGGCTTTCATCGG
>PEAP01000066.1 GCA_002753665.1 Magnetococcales bacterium DC0425bin3 | reverse complement strand
CCACTCTCAAGGTGCGTTGAATGAAAACCGCAGCCAACGGTGTGATCGGCGTCGTGGGCCTGGGCCGCTCGGGGGCCGAGGCGGTGCGCTTTCTGGCCCGGCTGGGGCAGCCCGTGCTGGCCTGGGACGAAAAACCCCTGGGGGCCGGGGTGCGGGATCTGGCCGACCTGCCCGGCGTGACCCTGCACCAGGGACCCCTGGAGCGGACCGCCCTGGCCGGCTGTCGGGAGATTCTCCTGTCCCCGGGCATTCCCCGCCGCCATCCGGCCCTGGCGGGTCTGAATCCCATCAACGATGTGGAGTTCCTCCATTGGCATGTCCGGGATTGCGGCCAGGGGGCGCTGTTCGCGGGCATCACCGGGGCCAATGGCAAGTCCACCGTCACCAGCCTGCTGGGGGCCATGGCGTGTGCGGCCGGGCGCGCCAGGGGCCTGGGCGGCAACCTGGGTCCGCCGGCCCTCTCCCTGTGGGATCCGACCCTGGAAGGGTATATCCTGGAACTGTCGTCCTTCCAATTGGAGAGCATCCGGGAGTTTCGGCCCCGGGTGGGAGTATTCCTCAACCTCACCCCCGACCACATGGACCGTTACCCGGATCTGGATGGCTATCGCCGGGCCAAGGAGCGGATCTTCATGAATCAGGGACCGGGGGACGTGGCGGTGGTCAACGCCGACGATCCGGAAACCCAACGCTGGCCGGTACCCGCCGGGGTCAGGGTCATGCCTTTTTCCCTGGGGGCCGATTGTCCCGGAGGGGTCCACTTTCGCGACGGTCACCTGGTGGAGAGCCTGGCGGGGCGTTCCGTTCCCCTGCTGGCGGAGGACGACATCCTCCTGGTGGGACGCCACAACCGGGCCAATGCCGCCGCCGCCACTGCCGCCGCCCTGGCCCTGGATTTCCCCCGGGAGGCTATCGTTCGCACCCTGACCACGTTCGGCGGTCTGGAGCATCGCATGCAACTGGTGGGCACGGTGGACGGGATCCGCTTCTTCAACGATTCCAAGGGCACCAACGTGGGCGCGGTGGTGGCTTCCCTGGCGGGATTCGACCGGGATGTGGTACTGATCGCCGGGGGACGGGACAAGAAGGGGGATTTCGGTCCCCTGGCCGAGGCGGTCCAGGGACGGGTGGTGGCAGCGGTCCTCATCGGGGAGGCCGCCGACGATCTGGAACGGGCGCTGGGGCCCGTCACCCGGGTGGTCCGAGCGGCCAGCATGCAGGAGGCGGTCCATGCCGCCCGCGGGTTGGCTTCGGCGGGCGGGACGGTTCTCCTGTCCCCGGCCTGCGCCTCCTTTGACATGTTCGCCAACTTCGAAGATCGTGGCCGCCAATTTCGGGACGTGGTGCATGGCCTCCAATAGACAGGAAGGACGACGGACCCGCCTGCGCGAGATGGACCTGTGGCTGGCGGGCACTGCCTTGGCCCTGACCGCCATCGGGCTGGTGATGGTCTTTTCCGCCTCCGCTCCCATCGCCATGAAGAATTATGGCGACCCCGGCCATTATGCTCTGCGCAATCTGATCTTCGCCGTGGTGGGAATCATTTCCGCCGCCCTGCTCAGCCAGTTGACCCTCAAGGGCATCCGGGACCTGGCCCGGGTGGGGTTCTGGGTGTGCATCCTGCTGATGGTCGTGGTGCTGATCCCCGGGGTGGGACTGGAGGGGGGCGGCGCCCGCCGCTGGATCGGCGCCGGGGGGATCACCCTGCAGCCTTCGGAACCTTTCAAGCTGATGATGGTCCTGTTCGTGGCCCACCTCCTGGAGCGGGACCCCGGGCGGGTGCGCCGCATCAAGGGCGGCCTGCTGCCCCTGATGATGCTGTTCGGCGTGGCCGCCACCCTGCTGATGGCTGAACCGGACTTCGGCACCACCCTGATCAGCGGCACCGTGCTGCTGGGGATGGTGTTCGTGGCGGGCATTCCCTATGCCTGGATCGTCTTTCTGGTGGTGGCCGCCATTCCCGCCGCCGCCGCCGGGGTGATGATGGCCCCCTACCGATTCCAGCGGGTGATCTCGTTCTGGGACCCCTGGGACGATCCCCTCAACAGCGATTTCCAGTTGGCCCAGAGCCTGATTTCCTTCGGCAGCGGTGGGCTGGGGGGGGCCGGCCTGGGGCAGGGCACCCAGAAGCAGTTCTACCTGCCGGAGTCCCATACCGACTTCATCTTCGCCGTCATCGGCGAGGAGCTGGGGCTGGTCTGGGTGCTGCTGGTCATCGCCCTGTTCGCCGTGCTGGTCTGGCGGGGCTTCGTCATCGCCCGCAACAGCCCGGACTCCTATGTACGGCTCGGATCCGCCGGGCTGGCCATGCTGCTGGGCACCCAGGCCCTGGCCAACATGGGGGTGGTGATGGGGCTGCTGCCCCCCAAGGGTCTCACCCTGCCCCTGGTGAGTTACGGCGGTTCCTCCCTGGTGATTACCCTGAGTGTCGTCGGCCTGCTGTTGGCCTTTTCCCGCACCCTGCCCGGGAGCGGGGCCGCCCGATCCGCGGGCAGCCGGGAGTAGCCGGACCATGGCCGTGGACAAGCCGGGACTGCTGATCGCCGGTGGCGGCACCGGCGGTCATTTGTTTCCCGCCATTGCCGTGGCCGAGGCGTGGGAGGCTGAAACCGGCGGCGAGGTCCTGTTCGTCGGCACCCCCTGGGGGCTGGAGAGCCGTCTGCTGCCCCAGCAAGGCCGGCGTTTGGCCACATTGCGGGTGGGACGTCTCAAGGGCAGCGGTACTGTCGTGCGGATCAAGACCCTGCTGGGCCTGCCCCGGGCCTTGCTGGAGGCCATGGGGATCGTGCGCTCCTTCCGCCCCCGGGCGGTGCTGGGGGTGGGGGGCTACGCCTCGGCCCCGGCGGTGGCGGCGGCCCGGTTGCTGGGCGTGCCGGCCCTGCTGCACGAGCAGAACGCCCGTCCGGGGCTGGCCAACCGCTGGTTGAGCCGTCTGGTGCGGGAGGTCCTCATCAGTTTTCCGGAGGCCGCCGCGGGCTTCCCGGGTCGGACCACCACCCTGACCGGCAACCCGGTGCGCCGGGGACTCGACCGGCCGGCGGCTGCGGAACCGCCCGGGGCGGAGCGGCCCCTGTCGATCCTGGTGTTCGGCGGCAGTCAGGGGGCGCGGATCTTCAGCGAGATCGTGCCCCCGGCCGTGGCCCTGGTCGCTGCGACCCAGCCCGGGGCCGTGCGCCTGCGGCAGCAGGCGGTGGAGGCCGACCGTCCGCAGTTGGAATCCTTCTACCGCCACAAAGGGATCCCCGCCGAGGTCCTGCCCTTCATCCACGACATGGAGCGGGCCTACCGGGAGGCGGATCTGGTCATCTGCCGGGCCGGGGCCACCAGCGTGGCCGAGCTGGCCGCCATGGGCAAACCGGCCCTGTTGATTCCCTATCCCTTCGCCGCCGACGATCACCAGACCGCTAACGCCGCGGCCCTGGTGGCGGCCGGCGGGGGCTGGATGCGCCGCCAGGAGGAGCTGGACGAGCGCTGGCTGGCCGACTTTCTCGGTGACCGTCTGGCCGATCGGGCCGGACTCCTGCGGGCGGGAGAAAACGCCCGCACCCTGGGCCATCCCGACGCTGCCCGACGGGTGGTGGCCCGCATCCTGGCCCTGAGCGGCAGCGGAAGGTAACCCTGCATGTATCCGACCATCAAACGACTGCATTTCATCGGTATCGGCGGCATCGGCATGAGCGGCATCGCCGAGCTGCTGCTCACCCTGGGCTACCAGGTGTCCGGCTCGGACGCGGCGGAAAACGCCAATGTGGTGCGGCTGCGCAAGCTGGGGGCCACCATCCGCATCGGTCACCACCGGGACAACGTGACCGGGGCCGATGCGGTGGTGTTCAGCTCGGCCATTCCCGCCATCAATCCGGAGATGGAAGAGGCCCGCCGGCAGCGCATTCCCCGGGTGCCCCGGGCGGAGATGCTGGCGGAGCTGATGCGTCTCAAGTATGGCATCGCCATCGCCGGCACCCATGGCAAGACCACCACCACCTCCCTCATCGCCACCCTGCTGTCCGAGGCGGGGTTGGATCCCACGGTGGTCAACGGCGGCATCGTCAAGGCCTTTGGCAGCAACGCCAGGCTGGGGCAGGGGGCCTTTCTGGTCACCGAGTCCGACGAGTCCGACGGCTCCTTCCTCAAGCTGACCCCCACCATCGCCGTGGTCACCAACATCGACCCCGAGCATATGGAGCATTACAAGCAGTTCGACAATGTCCGGGATGCCTTCCGGCGGTTCGTGGAGAAGGTGCCCTTCTACGGATTGGTGGTGCTGTGCCATGACCATCCCGAGGTGCGGGCCCTGCTGCCCCGGCTCACCGACAAGCGGGTGGTCACCTATGGTCTGGAGCCGGGGGCCGACCTTCAGGCGGTGGATGTGGAACAGCAGGGCATTCACATCAGCTTCCGGGTGCGGATTCGGGACACCGGGCTGGTGGATTTTCACGAATCGGGACCGGTCACCCTGTCCCCCCCCGGCCGGCACAACGTCCTCAACACCCTGGCGGCCATCGCCGTGGCCCGGGAACTGGGAATTCCCTGGCCGGTCATCACCCGGGGCGTGGCCCAGTTCAAGGGGGTGCAACGCCGCTTCGACATCCTCCAGGAGGGACCGGAGCGGGTGGTGATCGACGACTACGCCCATCATCCGGTGGAGATTGCCGCCACCCTGGCGGCGGTGCGCGCCTGTTACGGTCCGGAACGGCGGCTGGTGGCGGTGTTCCAGCCCCACCGCTACAGCCGGGTGCGGGACCTGCTGGTGGAATTCACCCGCTGCTTCGGCCAGACCAACTTGGTGGTGGTGGACCGCATCTACCCGGCCGGGGAATCCCCGCTGCCCGGTCTGCTGGCCGATGGCGGTCAGGAGGACCTGGTGCCCGGCATCCACAAGAACAGCGGGGTGGAGACCGTGCCCTGGCCGGCCGGCCCCCACTGGATGGTCGGCCTGAACAGGCTGTTGCGCCCCGGGGACGTGGTGGTCTTCCTGGGGGCCGGCGACATCAGCCGGCGCGCCCGGGACTTCGTGTCCGGCGCGGGGGAGTGAATCTCCTTGGAGAGCTTTCCCGTCACCGGTCTGGAGCATTCCCCCCTGGCCTGGGAACCCCTGGCCCCGCGCACCACTTGGCGCATGGGGGGACCGGCCCGTTGGTTGGTGCAGCCGGTCGATCTGGCGGAGTTGGCCGGTCTGCTGGCTGGTCTGGCCCGCCTGGAGGATGGTCCGCCCCATGAACAGCTCCCCTGGGTCGTGTTGGGGGGTGGCAGCAACCTGTTGGTGGATGACGCCGGGTATCCGGGGGTGGTGATCGACCTGACCCGGGGCTGCGGCAGCCTGGTCCGCCAGGGGGCGACCATCCTGGCCGGCGCCGGGGTCACCACCCGGGCCCTGGCGCATTTCGCCCGTCGGGAGGGGTTGACGGGTGCCGAATTCTTGGCGGGTATTCCCGGCACCATCGGCGGGGCGCTGCGCATGAACGCCGGCGCCTATGGCGGGGACATGGCGCGAATGCTGGAACAGGCCGAGGTGATGGATCCCCGGGGCGAGCGCCACCGCCGGACCCCGGAGCAGCTGGGCATGGGCTATCGGACCTGCAATCTGCCCGCCGACTGGTTGTTCACCGGGGCCGAGTTTCGCCTGACCCCCGGCGATCCCCAGGCCATCCGCCAGCGGATGCGGGAGCTGAACCAGCGCCGCCGTCAAAGCCAACCCCTGGAGTTTCCTTCCGCCGGCAGCGTGTTCAAGAATCCGCCCGGCACCCAGGCCTGGCGCCTGATCCGGGAGGCCGGCCTGGCCGGGGTCCGCCGGGGGAGGGCGGAGATTTCGGAGCGGCATTGCAATTTCTTCATCAACCGGGGCGGGGCGCGGGCCGCGGACATGATGGCCCTCATGGCCCAGGCCCGGGCGGCGGTCCGGCAGCGGACCGGCGTGGTTCTGGAGCCGGAAGTCCGCTTGCTGGGCGGACCGGGCTGGGTCCTGCTGGAGAGTCCCGCCTCATCGCCGGATCGAGCCGGAGGATAATGCCGATCAGTCTTGTTGGCATGGATTTTCCATGTGAATCTTTCAGAAAGCGCCCCTCCACCGCTGGAAGTCGCGCTGCGACCTTCACGGAGGGGAAAAGACAAGAACCCTGCGAATGCCCGGTCGGCGGAACCATGACGAGTTCGGGATCTTTCCAAGGGATGCCTTGCGGAAACGGGGGCGTTCGGCCTACCTTTACGATTCCCCATCCATGCGGGCACAGGGACGTGGCTCAGTGGTTTTTCACGGGATGGGGTGGAACCCCCGCCACGCGCGCACCGTGAAAGTGTGACCAACCGCTCTGACGGCAAGGACGACAATTGAGCATGGATCATCGCAATCGTCACATCGGCGTTCTCATGGGCGGCCTCTCCGCCGAACGGGAGGTCAGCCTCCGCAGCGGACGGGCCATGGCCGGCGGTCTCACCCGCAAGGGGTACCGGGTCACCACCATCGACGTGGGGCGGGATCTGCCCGGCGTACTGGTCACCCAGGGAATCGAAACCGCCGTCATCGCCCTCCATGGTCCCCTGGGGGAGGATGGCACCGTGCAAGGGATGCTGGAGGTGATGGGCATTCCCTACACCGGCTCCGGCGTGGCCGCCTCGGCCAACTGCATGGACAAGGGGCTGGCCAAGCGCCTGTTCCGGCATGCCGGCCTGCCCACCCCGGACTGGAATGAAATCCGCGTGGACCGCAAGAGCGGGCAGGTGCTGGATCAGGTCACCCTGCCGCCGCCGGTGTTCGTCAAGCCCCTGGGCTCCGGCTCCAGCGTCGGCGTGGTGGCGGTGCAGGCCGCCGGGGACATGGCCCGGGCCATTGCCGAAGCGGCCAGCGCACCGGATGGGGGGTCCACACCCACCGTGCGGGTGCTGGTGGAGCGGGCGGTGGTCGGCCGGGAACTGACCGTGGGCATTTTGGGCGAAGAGATCCTGCCGCTGATCGAAATCCGCCCTCGGAGTGGTTTCTTCGATCATACCAACAAATACACCGCCGGACGCACCGAATACCTCATCCCTCCCCCGAACCTGGATGACGGCACGGCCCAACGGGTCCGGGAGGCGGCCCTGGGGGCCTATCGGGCGGCAGGCTGTTCCGGGCTGGCCCGGGTGGACGTGATGCTGGATGAACAGGGCAACCCCTGGATCCTGGAGATCAATACCCTGCCCGGCATGACCGAACTGAGCCTGGTGCCCCAGGCGGCCCGGGCGGCGGGGATCGGGTTCGACACCCTGGTGGAGCGGATCCTGGAAGGAGCGGGCCTGACCCTATGAGATTCCGCCCCCTGATCGGTGGCCTGGTCCTGCTCGGGGCGGCTCTGCCCGTTCTGGGATGGTATCTGGTCCGGGAGACGCGGCAGCTGGATCTGGAAGTGATCCGCCTGGAGGGTCGGGTACATACCCGGGAGATGGATCTCCGACAGACCCTGCGGGACCTGGGGGTGGTGCGGGGCGCCAATCTGTTGACCATCGACCCCGGGATGGTCCGGGATCGGTTGGCCCGGTTTCCCTGGGTGCGGGATCTGCGGGTGTCCCGGGTGTTTCCCGATACCCTGTCGATCCGGTTGGAGGAAAAATCGGCGGTCTGCCTCGGCCAGCGGGATGGCCAGCTGGTGCTGCTGGACGAATATGGCCATTACATCAAGCCCATGGAGCCCGATGATCCCATGCGGTTGCCGGTGGTGAGCCGTCGGGGCGGCCCCCTGGAGTCCGGCGAGATCGTCGCGCTGATGAACAGCCTGGGGCAGCATCCCTGGTTGCGGGACCGCCTGTCCGAGGCGGTGGGCATGCCGGGCGACCGCTGGACCTTGTACACCAGGGAGGGAGTCAGAATTCTGTTTTCGAAGCGCATGGAGGCGGAGATGGGCCTGTTGCGACAGCTCCAGGATCGCTACAGAATCCTGGACCGCCAGGTGCGCCAGGTGGACCTGCGGGTCTCCGGACAGGCCGCCGTTCGGCCTTTGGACGCCAAAGCCTCCTCCTGGCCCGTTGATCAACGGGCCGTCAGCGGGGCAGGGAAGCCCCCTGCCAAGGCGGTCGGCCGGGAGCCGGAGGCCGGCCACAGGGACGTGATAGCTGCCGTGAAAGCCGTGTTTCCGACTGTCATGGCATGAGGGTGGAGGGTGCATTCCCCCATCCATGGAAGGTCAGCCACCTCTTGAACATGCCGGTGCCACTATGTCGAAACTGGACCAGAATCTCATCGTTGGACTGGATATCGGGACCACCAAGATCTGCTGCATCGTGGCCGACCTGCAACAGGATGGTCGGCTGGATGTCATCGGCATCGGCACCCATCCTTCCCGGGGGCTGCGCAAGGGCGTGGTGATCGACATCGACTCCACCGTGGAGAGCATGCGCATGGCGGTGGAGGAGGCCGAGATGATGGCCGGGGTCGAGATCAACATGGTCTACGCCGGCATCGCCGGGGCCCACATCAAGAGCGGCAATTCCCACGGCGTGGTGGCCACCAAGGAAGGCGAGGTGACCGCCAGCGATATTCAACGGGTGTTGGACGCCGCCCGGGCCCAACCCATCAGCCACGACCGGGAAATCCTCCACACCATTCCCCAGGAATTCATTCTGGACGGCCAGGACGGCATCCAGGAACCCCTGGGCATGTCCGGGGTGCGCCTGGAGGCCAATGTCCACATCATCACCGGCGCGGTCAGTTCGGCCCACAACATCATCAAGTGCGCCAACCGCTGCGGGCTGGACGTGGGGGACATCATCCTCGAACAGCTCGCCTCCGGGGAGGCCGTGCTGACCTCCGACGAGAAGGAGCTGGGGGTCTGCATGCTGGACATCGGCGGCGGCACCACCGACATCGCCATCTATGCCGACGGCCACATCAAGCATACCGCGGTGCTGGCCATCGGCGGGGACCACATCACCAACGACATCGCCGTCGGTCTGCGCACCCCCACCCGGGAGGCGGAGCAGCTCAAGAAGGATTCGGGTTCGGCCCTGGCCTCCCTGGTCAACCCGGAGGAAACCATTCAGGTCCCCAGCATCGGCGACCGGGAACCCCGTTCCCTGGCCCGGCACATCCTGGCGGAGATCATCGAACCCCGGGTGGAGGAGCTGTTCACCCTGGTCAGCCGGGAGATCGCCCGCTCCGGTTTCGAGGAACAGATCGCCGCCGGGGTGGTTCTCACCGGCGGTACGAGCATCCTGGAGGGCATGGTGGAGCTGGCGGAGGAGGTGTTCAACAAACCGGTCCGCCGGGGTGTTCCCCAGGGCATGGGAGGCCTCACCGACGTGGTGGGCAGCCCGGTCTACGCCACCGCCGTGGGGCTGGTGCAGTTCGCCACCCGGCACAATCGGGACCGCCCTTTCCGCACCGCCCCCGAGGAGACCGGGGGCACCAAGAAGGTCATGCAGCGCATGCGGGAGTGGTTCGGGGATATTTTTTGAGTTATGATTGGCCCGGTCCGAGGCTGTCGAAGGGGGAATCATGGGTATCGAATTTGAAAGCAACAATGGATTGGAAGCGCGCATCAAGGTCATCGGTGTGGGCGGCGGCGGCGGCAACGCCATCAACAACATGATCCAGGCCCAGCTGGAGGGGGTCGAGTTCATCGCAGCCAACACCGACGCTCAGGCCTTGTCCCGCAACCTGGCCCCCACGCGCATCCAGATCGGCGAGGGGGTGACCCGCGGGTTGGGCGCCGGCGCCAAGCCGGAAGTGGGCACCAGCGCCGCCGAGGAAAGCCGGGAGCGGATCCAGCAGGCCCTGACCGGAGCCGACATGATCTTCATCACCGCCGGCATGGGCGGCGGCACCGGCACCGGAGCGGCTCCCATCATCGCCAAAATCGCCAAGGAAATGCAGATCCTCACCGTGGCGGTGGTGACCAAACCCTTCAACTTCGAAGGCAAACGCCGCATGCGCTATGCCGAGGAGGGGTTGGCCGAACTCCGCAGCCATGTGGATACCGTCATCACCATCCCCAACCAGAAACTGCTGTCGGTGGTGGGCAAGAACACCACCATGCTGGAGGCGTTCCGCAAGGCCGACGATGTCCTCCACCAGGCGGTGCGAGGCATCACCGACCTGATCACCGTACCCGGCCTGATCAACGTGGATTTCGCCGATGTGCGCACGGTGATGGACGAAATGGGCCAGGCCATGATGGGCGCCGCCGAAGCCAGCGGCGATACCAGGGCCATCGACGCCGCCACCCATGCCATCTCCAGCCCCCTGCTGGACGATGTCTCCATCCATGGCGCCCGGGGCGTGCTGATCAACATCACCGGCGGCTACAACCTGGCCCTCCAGGAAGTCGACGAAGCCGCCACCGTGGTGCGGGATATGGCCCACGACGATGCCAACATCGTCTTCGGCGCGGTGCTGGACGAAAGCATGGAAGACATGGTGCGGGTCACGGTGGTGGCCACCGGCATCGGTGGGAACGAAAGGGTCGCCTTTCCTGCCCGGGGAGAAAAATCCGCCCAGGTTGCCACCTTCCCCACCCGTCAAAAAACCGCCCATTCCCACAAGCCCGAAGCCGCGGCCGCGGCCGAAAATCCCGGCCAGAAGCCCGGAGCGGAAGGGCAGCCGGCGAAAAAAGTCCGCCGTCGGCCCACCGATCTGGAAGATTTCAACCGCGCCGACAAAGGCGAGGCGGATTTCGACGTGCCCACCTTCCTGCGCCGGCAGATGGATTGAACAAGAAAGCTCTTTTCGGCACAGAAGATGCAGTAAATCGATCACAGCCCTCCCGGGGTACGTTGAGTTCGTCCATCGGGACTCAATTGTCAGGGCGTGACCGCAGGGTTACCGTGCCAGTCGTCGCTGGACTGTCACGGTGGGAGGCTGGGAGATGAGGCATCTCTCTCACCCATGCAAGGTCGCGCCGCGGCAAACCGGGGGCTCTCCGGTCAGTGAAAGGCCGGTTTCCGTGCTGAACTCATCGCACAGTTCGCACAGTCACTGATTGATGGATCGGGAGCCATCTGGAACGGAATCCACGGTGTTTCCATGTATTTTCAAAGAACGCTGAAAAACACGATTCGCTGTACCGGCATTGGCCTGCATGGCGGGGTCAAGACCTACCTCTCCTTGCGCCCGGCGCCGGAGAATACCGGGATCGTCTTCTACCGCACCGATCTGACCGACGGCGCGGTGAACCCCCTGATCCCGGCCACGGTGAAGAACGTCCGGGATACCCGACTCTGCACCACCCTGGCCAACGAGGACGGGGCGCGGGTCTCCACCGTCGAACATCTCCTGGCCGCCTTTGCCGGCCTGGGGGTGGACAACGCCTATGTGGACGTGGACAACCCGGAAGTGCCCATCATGGACGGCAGCGCCGCCCCCTTCGTCTTCCTGATCCAGTGCGCCGGCGTGGTGGACCAGAAGCTGCCCAAGCGGTTCATCCGCATCAAGAAACCCATCGCCGTCGAGGAAGGCAACAAGCGCGCCGCCTTCGTGCCCGGCAAGGGCTTCCGGATCAACTTCCTGCTGGATTTCAATCATCCGCTGCTCAGCGAGCAGGGGATCACCCTGGACATCACCGAGACCAGCTTCGTCAAGGAGGTCAGCCGGGCCCGCACCTTCGGTTTCATCAAGGAGGTGGAAACCCTCCAGTCCCACGGACTGGCCAAGGGCGCCTCCCTGGACAATGCCATCGCCATCGGCGACTTCCGCATCCTCAACGAGGGCGGCCTGCGCTACGAGAACGAATTCGCCCGCCACAAGATCATGGACGCCATCGGCGATCTCTATCTCCTGGGGCATCCCATCCTGGGGCATTTCCAGGGCACCCGTTCCGGACATGCCCTGAACAATCTCCTGCTGCACAAACTGCTGGAACAGACCCATGCCTGGGAATTCGTCGAGGGCCTGCGGCCCCAGGGCTCCAGCCATCCGGTTTCCGCTCCGGCGTCCGGCTTCAGTCAGCCGGCCATGGCCTGAGCGGAGCAGCCCGTGATCCCTGTTCGAAGCCGATTCGAACAGGGCCTGGTTCGGCAACGCCAAGGATGGCGTTGCCGAACAGCCCCGGGCAGGATGCTGGCCTGGTACGGACTCTTGACGGTCCTGCTGCTGTCCGGCTGCCGCCCGGCGGCCGATTCCGACCCCGCCAATCCCATTCAGGAGGCCACGGTTTCCCTGCAGGGCGCCACGGTCTACGGTCAGGCCCGGCTCAGCGAGGCCTTTCTGGATGGCGCCCTGGAGATGTTGCGCCAGGGAGAACCCCTGTTGGCGGTCTACCGGTTCGATTTTTTTACCCCCCGCAGCCTGTTGCCCGACAAGGAATTGGCCGAAGTGACGTTGCGCCGGCGGTTGCGCCTGCATCTGATCACCGAACAGTTTGAACTGCAGGATATCAGCCGGGAGCAGACGCTCTACTCGGACGATCCGGAAGAGGCCCTGCTGTTCCTGGGCGCTCCCCGGGTGATCCTGCTCAACGGCGCCCTCGGGGCGGAACAGCCCGTGCCGCTGCCCGAACGCGGGCGCAGGCATGTTCTGGAAGTGCGGTTTCGCCTGCAACGGGAAGGGGTATCCAGCATGTTTCGCATCCTCACCAGCCTGTTCACCTTCTGGAAACCCAGCGATTACCTGCGCACATCGGACCATCGCCAGCCATGAAACCGGGCGCCCTGTTCAAATGGCAGCCGCCCATGCTGCCCCAGATGTCCCAACGCTGGTGGGTGGCGTTTCTGGTTCTGGTGGCGGCGGTGACCCTGGTCACCGGCCTGGGGGTGCATGGCGAGGTGGCGGGTTCGGGGGGCGACTACAGCCTGGTGTTCCTGATCCTGCTCTATGTCAACCTGTTCCTGCTGCTGGCCCTGGGCTTCCTGGTGGTGGCCAACCTCAGCCGGCTGTGGCTGGATCGGCGACAGGGCCGGGCCGGTTCGCGGCTGCGCGGCCGCATGGTGGGCCTGTTCGTCATCCTCAGCCTGATGCCCACCACGGTGGTGGCGGTGCTGTCGGTGGAGCTGCTCAACCGGGGGGTGGACTCCTGGTTTTCCGAGCGGATCACCCATGCCCTCACCCATTCCCTGGAACTGGCCCGGGCCTATTACCAGGAAAGCCAACGCACCGTTCGCCATGATGCCGAGGACATCGCCCGCAACCGGTCGCTGTCCTCCAGCCTGGCGCTCCAGGATGCCGAGACGGCCACCGCCATCCTGGAACGGGAGCGCAAGAGTCGCGGGTTGGATGAGATCGTGCTGATGCGGGCGGATGGCACGCCCATCCTGACCGCCGGGGTCCTGCCCCCGGATGCCCTGCCGGACCTGACGGCCCTGCAGGAGGGCTCCACCCGGGCGTTGATGATCACCAACGAGACCGGCACCCGGGTGCGGGCTTTTGTCCGGCTGGGCAGCGGGCTGTACCTCTCCACCGGGCGCTGGATCGACCGTCAGATTCTCGGCCGCATGGAGAAAATGGAATCGGCGTTCGTGGACTACAACCAGTTGCGGGCCGCCCACCGGGTGCTGAAGAAGAGCCACCGCATCACCCTGGTGCTGATCACGGTCCTGCTGCTGCTGGCGGCCATCTGGTCGGGATTCCGCATCGCCGGGGAGATCACCGATCCCATTTCCGAGCTGGTGGAGGGCACCTACAAGGTGGCGGCGGGGGATCTGTCGGTCTGCCTGCCGGTCTCGGGCAGCGACGAGCTGGCCACCCTGCAGGCGGCCTTCAACGCCATGATCCTGCGGCTGAACGAGAACCACGCCGAACTGCAGTCCACCAACGCCCTGCTGGAAGAGCGCCGGCGCTTCATGGCGGCCATCTTGCGTAATATTTCCTCGGGGGTGATCAGCGTCAACCGCTTCGACGAGATCACCCTCATGAACCCGGCCGCCGGGGAACTGCTGGGGATTCAACTCCAGGCGGCCATTGGTCATCCCTTCAGCCAGGCCATCCCGGCCCCGATCCTGGAACCCCTCCAGGGACTGCTGGAGGGGGCCACCGACCCGGATCGCATGCCCGGGACCCAGGGGGGGACTGGCGGCGAAGGCGCCAGCGTGTTGTCCACCCAGATCCAGATCGAGGAGGAGGAACGGACCCTGACCCTGCTGGCCCGCCTGACCCTGCTGGAGGGACGGCCCGACGAAGGACGCGGGTTCATCATCACCTTTGACGACCTTTCCGAGGTCCTTCAGGCCCAGAGAACCCGGGCCTGGAGCGAGGTGGCCCGGCGCATCGCCCACGAGATCAAGAATCCCCTGACCCCCATCCAACTGTGGGCCGAGCGGTTGCGGCGCAAGCTGCTGCGCGAGCCGGACCAGGAGCGGCGAGACCTGCGGGTGCTGGACGAGGGCACCATGGCCATCATCCGCCAGGTGGACGCGCTGCGGGTGCTGGTCAACGAGTTCTCCAACTTCGCCCGCCTGCCCCGACCGGACATGAAGAACGACGATCTCAACGCCACGGTGCGGGAGGTCCTGTTGCTTCACGATGCCGAGCTGAGACCGCTGCATTTTGTCGCCGACCTGGCCGCCGACCTGCCGCCCTTTCCCTATGACCGGGGCCAGATTCGCCAGGTGTTGATCAATCTGCTGGCCAATGCCCTGGCAGCCATCCGGGAAAGACGCGAACGGCACGGCAGTGGGGATGAGGGCCACCTTGTTCTTTCCACGCGGCTTTCCCAGAATGGCAAATGGGCCCAGGTCAGCCTGGCCGACAGCGGCATCGGCATTCCGCCCGCTGATCGCAGCCGGGTGTGGGAACCCTATTTCACCACCAAGAAGAAGGGGACCGGGTTGGGGCTGGCCATCGTCAAGAAGATCATCGAGGACCATGGCGGCAGCCTGCGTCTGCGGGAGTCCCAGTGGCAGGGCGTGGAAGTCACCTTTCAGTTACCCATCAGCGGTCCCCAGCCCACCGCCGATCTCCAGGTTCCCGGTGAGTCCCCATGAGCCACACCATCCTGATCGTCGATGACGAGGAATCCATCCGCCTCAGCCTGCGGGGGATCCTGGAAGACGAAAACTATCATGTGGTCGAGGCCGATTCCGGAGAGGCGGCCCTGGCCCTGCTGGCGGAACAGCCAGTGGACGCGGTGTTGCTGGATATTTGGATGGACGGCATCGACGGCATCGCCACCCTGCGTCTCCTCAAGGAGATGGAGGCGGTTGCCCCGGGGGGGGCCGGGGCGATTCGGGAGGTGCCGGTGATCATGATGTCCGGTCATGGCACCATCACCACCGCCGTCACCGCCACCAAGAGCGGCGCCTACGATTTTCTGGAAAAGCCCCTGTCCCTGGACCGGGTGCTGCTGCTGCTGGAGCGGGCCATCCGCGAGCTGCAACTGGTGCGGGAAAACCGTGACCTCAAGGCCCGCATGACCGCCGATCAGCCCATGATCGGCTCCACGCCGGTCATGAACGACCTGGACAGCCAGATCCGGCGGGTGGCCCCCACCGACGGCTGGGTGCTGATCACTGGTGAAAACGGGACCGGCAAGGAGGTGGCCGCCCGCCGCATCCATCAGCTGAGCCAGCGGGCCAAGGGACCGTTCGTCACCGTCAACAGCGCCGCCATACCCGAACATCTGATCGAAAGCGAGCTGTTCGGTCATGCCGCCGGCGCCTTCGGCGAAGCCGGCGGGGCGCGCACCGGGCGCTTCGAGCAGGGCAACCATGGCACCCTGTTTTTGGACGAAATCGGCGACATGTCTCTCAACACCCAGGCCAAGATCCTGCGACTGTTGCAGGAGCAGCGCTTTCAGCCGGTGGGGGGCAGCCGGGAGGTGCAGGTGGACGTGCGGGTGATCGCCGCCTCCAACAAGAATCTGGACGAGTTGATCCAGCAGGGGCGCTTTCGGCAGGATCTCTATTACCGGCTCAACGTCATCCCCCTGCGGGTTCCACCCCTGCGGCAGCGGCGGGAGGACATTCCCCAGCTGGTGGATCATTTCATCCGCCAGCACCTGGGTGACCGGGCGGCGGTCACCTTTGGCCCCACGGTCCTGGAGCAGTTGCAGTCCTACCATTGGCCGGGCAACGTGCGGGAGCTGAAGAACCTGGTGGAGCGACTGCTGATCATGTCACCAGGACCCGAGATCACCCTGGACGACCTGCCGGAATTCATCGTCCAGCGGCACAAGGCAACGCCGGCTGCCGCCTCCAGATGGGACGTCCTGCTGGATCATACCAATCTGCGCACTGCCCGGGAGGCCTTCGAGAAGATGTATCTGGAGAGCCAACTCCAACGTCATCAGGGCAACATCTCCCGCACCGCCGAGACCGTGGGCATGGAGCGGTCGGCCCTGCACCGCAAGTTGAAGTCCCTGGGGTTGGGGTGACAGACCGAGGGCGTCCGGCTGCACAGAGCCGTCGCTTTTCCCTCCTCCCATCGGACTCAGGCAAAAGCCGTCCCCGTTGCCGGGGACGGCTTTGTCGATTGAAGACTGGGATCCGTCAGGCGTGACAGGCGGCTTCGCTCTGGGTATGCACCGGGGTGGTTCCTGCGGCGGCGACCTTTGCCTTGCGCTGTTTTTCGAGCCAACGGATTCCTACCAGGATGAAACCCAGGGCAATGAAGGCGCCAGGGGGCAGGATGAAGGCGATGGCCGGATGATAGCTGGCGCCGAAAATGTCGATGTCCCAGATCCTGCCCGATCCCAGCAATTCCCGTGTGCCCCCCAGCAGGACCAGGGCAAGGGTGAAACCAAGACCCATGCCGATGGCATCCACGGCGGAATGAAAGATGCCGGATTTGCTGGCGAAGGCCTCAGCGCGGCCGAGGATGCAACAGTTGACCACGATGAGCGGAATGAACAGACCCAGGACCTTGTGCATGTCGTGGGCAAAGGCGTTCATCGACAGGTCCACGATGGTGACCAGGGAGGCGATGATGACGATGTAGCTGGGAATGCGCACCGAGCTGGGGATGTAGTTGCGCACCATGGAGATCAAGATGTTGGAGCCCAGCAGCACCATCAGGGTGGCCATGCCCATGCCGACGCCGTTCTTGGCGTTGGTGGTCACGCCCAACAGGGGACACATGCCGAGGAGCTGGGCGAAGATGACGTTGTTGTTCCAGACGCCATCGGCAAAGATCTGACTGATTTCTGGTTCCTTGGCGCTCATGGTTTGGCTCCCGCGGTGGTGGCGGCCGTTGTAAAGAGTTGGTCCCGGTGTTGTTCGAAATATTCCAGGCCCCGTTTGACGGCGCCGACCACGGCCCGGGGGGTGATGGTGGCGCCGGCGAACTGATCGAATTCACCGCCATCCTTCTTGACCGCCCACTTGGCGGTGCCGAGGCTCTTGCCCTTGAAGGCGTCGGGCCAGTTGGTCAGGGTGATCTTGTCGCCCAGCCCGGGGGTTTCGGCATGGGACAGCACCTTGATGCCACTCAGCACGCCATCGGTCTTGACCCCGAGCATGATGTCGATGTTGCCGGAGTAGCCATCGGGGGCGGTGACGGTAAAGGCGACTCCGACATTGTCGCCGCCCATTTTGCGGGCACGATAGAAGGTGACCGGTTTGCCCTTGCGGTTGAGGAGTGGATCGGTCATCTGGATGCTGTCGGCAGCCGGATCATTGTCGAAACCGGGCACCACTTCGGCGAGGGCCAGCAGGGTTTCCTGCCGCTTGGCCAGGGCAATGGGTTCGCGGGTGGCCCCATCGGTCATGGCCAGGAAGGTGGTCGCAACCACCCCCACCACCATGAGGATCAATCCCATTTTGACGAAATCAGGCATGGACCGCTCCTAGGCTTTGGCTTTCTTGTCTTTCGGCTTGCCGTATACCGCCGGCCGGGTGTACTCGTCGATCAGCGGCACCGTGCAGTTCATCAGGACCACCGCGAAGGAGACCCCCTCGGGATATCCCCCCCAGGTGCGGATGATATAGGTGAGCAGACCGCATCCCGCGCCGAAGATCAGCTGGCCGTTCTTCGTCACCGGAGAGGTGACCATGTCGGTAGCCATGAAGAAGGCCCCGATGAGCAATCCGCCGGTCAGCAGGTGAAATATGGGACCGGGATAATGGCCGGAATCGATGATCTGCATGATGGCAGCGGGGACCACGCAGCCGAGGATCATGCTGACCGGGATGTGCCAGGTGATCAGCCGGCGGTAGAGCAGGTAGCCGCCGCCCAGGGCCAACAGCAGGGCCGATGTCTCGCCCAGGGAGCCGCCGATGAGTCCGGTGGCGGCATCCTGGTAGTTGAAGGCATAGGCGCCGCCCAGGGCCTCTTCGACGGATTTACCCAGTCCCACCTGCATCCGGTACTGCCCCAGGGGGGTGGCGGCGGTGAGGGCATCCAGATTCATCCCCAGGGCGGCGGGACCGCCGCCGAAAATGATGATGATGGCCTGGGAGAGGGTGTAGGAATGCTCCCCGAGCAGAGGATTGACCGCCGGCCAGCTCGTCAGCTCGACCGGGAAGCTGATGAGCAGGAACACCCGGGCGATCAGGGCCGGGTTGAACATGTTGTAGCCCAGTCCCCCGTAGAGCTGCTTGGCCACCACGATGGCGAAGACGCCACCCACCACGCAGACCCACCAGGGGCTGTAGGGGGGCAGGGTGAGGGCCAGCAACAGACCGGTCAGGGCTGCCGACTGGTCATCCAGGGTGGAGGCCCGCTGGCGCATCTTCTGGACCACATGCTCCGCCACCACGCAGGACAGGATGGTGATCAGGATCACCAGCAGGGCCGGCCAGCCGAAGGTGAACACGGAGAACGCGGTGGCGGGCATCAGGGCCCAGATCACCGTGCGCATGACCTTCGGCACCGAGTCTCCCCCGTGAACATGGGGGGACGAACTGAACAGGAATGAGGGTTGGCTCATGGCAACTCGCGCTTTCCTCTGTTGTCAGGGTCCGATCCGGCGTTCCGTATCGGTCCTCCTGGGCGGAAATCTGGAATCAGCTTCCCCGGCCACCTTTCGAGGTCGGTATTCCTCCGGCATTGGCCTCGGCAGCTATTTCCCCCCGGCTTGCTGGCGGGCCGCCCGGGCCGCCTTGGCGGCCTTGGCTGCCGCAGCCGCCTTGGCGGCCTTGGCGGCGCGGGCCGATTGTTCCCCGCCGGCCGCCATTGCAACGGGTTCAGGGGGGGCCGGGGCCAATGGTTCACTGGTGGTCGTTGCTGGAGCGGGTTCGGGAGTGGCGGCAGCGTCACCGGTCGCCTTGGCTGCCGCCTTGGCGGCTTTGGCTGCCGCGGACGCCTTGGCGGCCCGGGCGGCCTTGTCGTCTCCATCGCCCTCGGTCTTGGCGGCGGGTTTCGGGGTCGTCGTGGCGGCGGGGCCTTTTTTCCCCGCCATCCGGGCCCTC
>PEAP01000002.1 GCA_002753665.1 Magnetococcales bacterium DC0425bin3 | reverse complement strand
CCCCCATATAAAAGTGTCAATTATTACAGCAGGATAAGGTTACCACCCCCCCGCCTTTGTCGTTTCCTGTCGTCGTCATCTCTGGTCCGGATTTTCCGCCGCCAGCGTTTTTCTGGGGTGATGTTTCGTCGTCTCTTGTGTTCCTGCGTCCATGACTCCACACGAAATAAAAGTCGCCATGTGGGGAGTAGAGAACACCCCCGCAAGAAGTCACTGGCAAAAATGCAAACAAGTCAATTAGTTAAAATGACTGACAAGAAAATATACAGTCTAGGATATAAATCCATGTATTGCGCGATCATGGCTGACACCGTTGGATGCGAGAGAGTTCCATGTTTCTGAATCGACAGGCAAGCTCGGCCACTCCTCTTTTCCCCCGGGCAAACGGAACATATTCCCGGGTGGTCCCCGTCTGGGTGCTTTCCGGAATATTGTGCTGCCAGATCAGCGCATGTGCCGCGGATCCACCCCGCAAGGCCGGGGGCAAGCCCCTGCCCATTCTGGTGGAAATGGGCGGCCGCACAATGACGACCGCCGGGTTCCTGCAACGCCTGGAGCCCCTCGACCCATCCGTTCAGCGGCGTCTGAAGGAAAATCCTGAGGCCATGGAGAGCTTCGCCCGGGATGAGATCGTCAAACAATACCTGGCCGAAGAGGCCCACGAGGTCAAACTGGACCAGGATCCCGCGGTGCGGCACGCGATGGACCGGGCTGCCGAGCAGGCGCTCATCGCCGCCCATATGGCGCGCAAGGCCGAGGTGGATCCCGGGTATCCCGATGCCACCCTGGTCCAGGAGACCTACGAACGCAACCGCGCGCAATTCCGCGTTCCGGGCCGGATGCGGGTGGCGCAAATCTACCTGGAGATTCCCTCCGGCAGCGATCCCACGGCGCGCCGCAAACTGTTTTCGGATATTCAGGCAGTGTACCAGGAGCTGCTGAAGAAGCCGGCCCGCTTCGGCGAGCTGGCGCGCACCCGTTCCCAGCACGCGGAAAGCGCTGCCCGGGATGGGGATATGGGCTGGGTGGAAGGAGGGGCTCTGTTACCCGTGTTGGCTCCGGTCGTGGAGAGCCTGAATCCCGGGGAGACCTCGCCGCCGGTGCTGGCGGGTCAGGGCTGGCACATCCTGCGCCTGGTGGAGCGGGCGCCGGACACCTGGCGCTCCCTGGACGAGGTGCGGGAGGCGCTCGTGGCCGCCCTGCAGAAGGCCGAGTCGCAGCGCAAGGTCAAGGCCCTGCTGGAAGACCTGGTCAAACGGACCCCCCCCAAGGTGCATGCCGATCAGGTTCGGGACTTGTTCAAATGAGAGGGGCGAACCGCATGACGCCGTCCATCGGCAACGCAGGGTGGCTGCTGGGACTGGGCGTGTTGCTGGCAATGGGCGTGGCGTGGGGGGGGGAATATGCAAGGCGCGGCATGATGATCGAGCAACCCCTGGGCCTGGCGCCCCGCATTGGTGAGCCCGAGGTGAATCCAGCCATCGTGGCGCCGCCGATGGAATACCGGTTGCCGCCGCTGCCGGAGGGCATGGGGGACTCCCTCTCCGGGGCGGAACGGATCACGTTGCAGGGAATCCGCGTGTCGGGCAGCACCCTGTTCGGGGAGGAAACCTGGTCCGGTTTGACCGCTCCCCTGCTCCATCGGCCGGTGACCCTGGCCGAACTGTTCGAACTGCGCGACCGCATCACCCATCTCTACATCGACCGGGGATACGTCAGCTCCGGAGCGGTGATCCCGGAGCAGGACATCGAGTCGAAGATTCTGGAGATCCAGGTGGTGGAGGGTCGCCTGAGCGCCATACAGGTGCAAGGCAACCGCTTCCTGGACGCGGACTGGATCACCTCCCGGCTGGAGCGGGGCGCTGGCGTGCCATTGAGTACGCCAGCCCTGGAGGAACAGTTTCAGCTGTTGCGGCAGAACGATCTGATCCGCGCCATTCATTCGGAGCTGCGCCCCGGAGCCCGTCCCGGCGATGCGGTGCTGAATGTCCGGGTGGAAGAGGCCAATCCCTGGCGGGCCGGCCTGGCCTGGCACAACCAGATATCGCCCAACCTGGGGCTGGACAAATACGAATTGACGCTGGCCAACCGCTCGGTGCTGGGCTGGAACGATCCGTTGATGCTCAAGCTGGGCACCGCCGACGGCCAGAACGATCATGCCTTCTCCTATGCCATCCCCTTGAATGCGCGGGATACCACGTTTTCTCTCTCGATGGCGCGCACGACCAGCACGGTGACCGTTCCACCCTTCGATGCGCTCGACATCATCAGCCGATCCCGCACCTACGACCTCTCCCTGCGCCATCCCATGCACCGGACGCCCTTGGACGAGGTGGCCATCAGTCTCGGTTTCGAACGCCATGAAAGCCGCACCTATCTTCTGGGGCAACCCTTCGATCTGACCGCCGGCACCGACAACGGGGCTGCCGTGGTGCATATCATCGACTTCGGACAAGAGTGGATCCACCGGCAGCCCAATCAGGTGATGGCCCTGCTCTCCCGTTTCGGCAAGGGCGTGGATGTGGGCAACTCCACTGCCCATCATGGCGACAACCTTCCGGACAGCAATTTCCTCGTCTGGCGTGGGCAGTTCCAGTGGTTGCGGCAACTGGCGCTGTTCAACAGCCAGATGCAATGGCGCAATGCCCTGCGCCTCGCGAGCCGGTCGATGCTGGCCACGGAAAAGTTTTCCATCGGCGGTCTGGAGACGGTGCGGGGTTACCGGGAGGGTCTCGTATCCCGGGACGGCGGCTTCGTGACCAACCTGGACTGGCGCATTCCCCTGCCCTGGCGCTGGACCCCCGCCCTGCTGGGGGATGCCCGGAGCGACGGCGGCGTGAATCTGGTGCTTTTCGGGGATTACGGCACCGCCTGGGATCATGGCGTCGTGGCTCCGAAGCCCCGGGATCTTTCCAGTGTGGGGGTGGGCTGGACCTGGTCCATCAACCGCAACTCCCAGGCCGCGCTGTATCTGGCCAAGTCGTTGCGCACCACCACGGTGACTCCCGACCAGCGGGAGATGCCGGACCATGGCATTCACTTTCGCGTCGATCTGGCGACCTACTGAAGCGGCTCATCTGGATCATGCGATGAAAAGGCCTGCGACAATCGGGTTGATTCTGGTGGGAGTGGTGATGGGCATGGCTTGCGCGCTCCGGGCGGAGCCATCCCCCGACCTGCTGGCGCGGATGCGGGAGGCCCTGGCCCAGGGCCGTTACGAGGAGGTGGTGGCCTTGGACCGGGACCAATTGTTGCGGGGCGCGGAGGATGCCACGGCGCGGCGCGAGGCGTTGGTGGGACTCGGCGCCGCCTGGCAGGCCCTCGGCCATTATCCCGAGGCGGAGGCAGCGCTGAACCAGGCCGCGGAGGAATCGGTTCCCGATGCGCCGGACAGCGCATGGGTGTTGCTGGCGCTCGGGGATTTCCATCTGGCGACCCGTCAGTTGGATCCAGCGCGGGAGGAACTGGAACGGGGCTTGGCCCTGGCGCGTCGGGCAGGAAACAGCCTGCTGGTGGCGCGGCTGTTGAACAATCTGGGCAACGTGCTGATGGCCGCGGGCGCCCATGCCGAGGCCGCGGGCCGCTACGCCGAGGCCCTGGAACAACCCGGGCTCGCCGGCGACCGGGAGCTGACGGCGATCGTGGCCCTCAACCGGGCGCGCAACGCCTGGCGCGCCGATCTGCCGGAGGCCCTGGCCCGGCTCGATGCCGCCCTGGAGGCCCTGCGCCGGCTGCCGGAAGGCCATGCCCGAGCGGTGGGGTTGGCGGGCGCCGGGCAGATCCTGTTTCATCTGGTGCAGAAAGGCGCGGCAGCCGCCGAACGGATCGCCGGAGCGCTGGAGGCGCTGGAGGAAGCCGCGCGTATCGGGAAGTCCCAGGGCCTGGAGCGGGTGCGTTCCCAGGCCCTGGGACACATGGGACGGATCTACGAAACCGGCAACCGGCTGGCGGAAGCCCGACAACTGACGCGCCAGGCCCTGTTCCATGCCCAGACCATTGATGCGCCGGATCTGATCTGGCCCTGGCAATGGCAGACGGGCAGGTTGCTGTTCAAGGAGGGCAGGGCGGAAGAGGCCATCCTTCACTTGAGAAAGGCGGCCGCGGTCCTGGCCGGCCTGCGTCAGGAACTGTACCGGGGCCCTCGGGACGCGCCGGATTCGTTCCGGGAGCGCATTGCGCCGCTCTATTACCAGCTGGCGGATCTGTTGTTGCGCAAGGCCGGCCAGACCGGAGCGGGACCGGAACACGAGGCCCTGCTGCGGGAGGCCCGCGCCACCGTGGAGCAGTTGAAGACCAGCGAACTGCAGAATCTCTTCCAGGATCCCTGCGTCACCGCCCTGAAGAACCGCTCCGCCGACGTGGATACCGTGGAGCGGGGCAGCGCCGTCTACTATCCCATCCTGCTGCCGGACCGGCTGGAGATACTCCTGACCCTGCCCGATGGCCTGCGCCAGATCACCGTCTCGGTGCGCTCCCTGGAGGTGGAGGAAGAGGCCCGCCAGTTGCGCACGCGGCTCGAACAGACGGAAACCGAAGCCTGGAGGCCCCATGCCCGCCGCCTGCATGCCTGGCTGATCGAGCCGGTGCGGGCGTTGTTGCGCCAGGAGCAGGTCAAGACCCTGGTGGTGGTGCCGGATGGCCTGCTGCGCACCATCCCCTTCGCCACCTTTCACGATGGCGCCCGTTTTCTGGCCGAGGAGATGGCCCTGGTGGTCACCCCCAGCCTGAGACTGACCGATCCCCGCCCGCTGCCCCGCCAGCAGGTGCGCATGCTGGTCAGCGCCCTTTCCGAAGGGGTCCAGGGATTCGCCCCCTTGCCCCATGTGGCGCGGGAGGTGGAAGGCATCCGCAAGGCGTTTCCCAACCGGATCCTGATGAACCAGGACTACACCGTGGCCGGCACCGAGGAGGCCATGGAGGAGCAACCCTACACCATCGTCCACATCGCCTCCCATGGACAATTCGACCGGGATCCGAAGAAGACCTTCCTGCTCGCCCATGACGGCAAGCTCACCATGAACCGTCTGGAGGCCATGATCGGTCAGGGACGCTTCAAGGATCAGCCGGTGGAGCTGCTCACCCTGAGCGCCTGCCAGACGGCGGTGGGCGACGACCAGTCGGCCCTGGGACTCGCGGGAGTGGCGATCAGGGCCGGCGCCCGCAGCGCGCTCGCGAGCCTGTGGTTCATCGACGACGCCTCGACCGCCCTGTTGATCGACAAGTTCTATCAGCAACTGCGCAATCCTTCGCTCTCCAAGGCAGAGGCCCTGCGCTTGGCCCAGGGCGACCTGATCGCCGACCCCCGCTGGCGGCATCCGGGCTATTGGTCGGCTTTCATCCTGATCGGCAACTGGCTGTGAACGTGAAATGGGAGAATTTTTCATGATTCCGCGACGCAAACGTCTTTCCCTGCTGCGCCTGTGCAGCCTGCTGCTCGCCGCTTCGATTCCG
Source organism: Magnetococcales bacterium DC0425bin3 (assembly GCA_002753665.1). Classification (GTDB taxonomy): domain Bacteria; phylum Pseudomonadota; class Magnetococcia; order Magnetococcales; family DC0425bin3; genus DC0425bin3. Next base: position 86,776 of record PEAP01000002.1, on the reverse strand, counting down.
CTGGCCCGGGCGGCTTCCTCCAACATCACCTACGACGGCAGCCTGCAAGCCCTGGGGGGCGCCGCGGCCGGGGATCTCGCCAAGGTGGGCGGGGTCTTCACCATTCCCCAGCAGGCGGGGGTGACGGCGGGGCAGAATCTGTTTCACAGCTTCGGCAAGTTCAATCTCTATTGGAATGAAACGGCCAACTTTACCGGATCCAGCGTCGCCAACGTGATTTCCCGTGTCACTGGGGGGAGTTATTCGGCCATCGACGGAACAATCCGGTCGAGCATCCCCGGCGCCAACCTCTATCTCATCAATCCCAGTGGCGTACTCTTCGGACCCACTTCCCACCTGGACATCTCCGGATCGTTTTATCTCAGCACCGCCGATTATCTCAAACTGGGCGCCAGTGACCGTTTCTACAGCAACACCTCCGCCACCAGCAGTTTCGTGGCGGCGGATCCCACGGCCTTCGGCTTTCTGGGCACAACGCCCGGTTTGATCGCTTCCCTGGGCAGTGGAAGTTCGTATTATCAATATTATTATGGACGCTACGGACTGAAGGTTCCGGATGGCAAGACCCTCTCCCTGGTGGGAGGAGATATCTACGTGACCATCGACGACTATTATAACGAGAGCCAATTGCAGGCCATTGGTGGCCGCATCGACCTGGCCAGCGTGGCCGGCCCCGGAGAGGTCACCTTCAGCGCGTCGGCTCTGCAACTGGGACCGGGGCAGGCAGGAGGGGCCATCACGGTGGATGGGGGTTCCATAGTGAGGGTTTCGGGTTCCTCCGGGGGACGCCTGCTGATACGCGGCGGATCCCTGCTGACCATGGATAGCGCCATGCTCATGGCCAGCACCACTGGCGCCGGAACGGCTGGCAGCATCGACATCCAGGTGCAGGGCGACCTGATCCTGACCAACGGTGGCCGGATAACCGCCAATACGCTGGCAAGCGGAGCGGGAGGAAACATCTCGATCCAGGCCGGCAATATCATTCTTGACAATGGAACTCAGGTAACCACCGACACTTCCGGCAACGGCCAGGCGGGAGATATCGCCATCACGGCCGCGGGAGTGGTCGTGATTTCCGGATACGATGTTTATGGAAACTCATCCGGGATCTTTACCAGCACGTCGGCAGGCTCAACCGGGCAAGGTGGAAGCATCACCCTCCAGGCCAGTGATGTCGTACTCTTGTGGGGAAAAATCGGCACAAGTGCCTGGGGCGACGGTGCGGGGGGCGGCATCACCGTGCAGGCCAACACCCTTGCAATGGATGATGCGTTCATCTACGCATTTAGCCATGGCGACGGCGCGGGGGGCGACATCGTCCTCACGGTGTTGGATCCGAGCCTGACCAGCCTGAGCCTGACAAATGGAGCTCAGGTAACCACCGGCACTTCCGGCAGCGGCCAGGCGGGAAATATCGCCATCACGGCCGCGGGAGCGGTCACGATTTCCGGATACGATTATTATTATAAACTTCAATCCGGGATCATGACCAGCACGTCGACAGGCTCAACCGGCCCAGGTGGAAGCGTCACCATCCAGGCCAGTGAAATCGCACTCTCGGATTTGGGAAAGATCGACACAAGCACCCATGGCAGCGGCGCGGGGGGCGGCATCGCTCTCACGGTGACGGATCTGAGCCTGACCAGTAAAGGACGAATTTTATCCAACACCTACGGCAGCGGCCAGGCAGGAAATATCGCCATCACGGCCGCGGGAGCGGTCACGATTTCCGGATACGATGATGGATATCCATCCGGGATCTTTTCTATTGCAGGAAGTGACTCAACCGGCCCAGGTGGGAGCATCACCATCCAGGCCAGTGATCTCACATTGAATGGGGGGGTGATTGATGCGGATATCTACGGCAGCGGCGCGGGGGGCGGCATCGCTCTCACGGTGACGGATCTGAGCCTGACCAGTGGAGGAGAAATTTTATCCAACACCTACGGCAGCGGCCAGGCAGGAAATATCGCCATCACGGCCGCGGGAGCGGTCACGATTTCCGGATACGATGATGATTATGGATATCGATCCGGGATCCTCGCCACCGCACGAACAGGCTCAACCGGCCCAGGTGGGAGCATCACCATCCAGGCCAGTGAAATCGCACTCTCGGATTTGGGAAAGATCGACACAAGCACCCATGGCAGCGGCGCGGGGGGCGGCATCGCTCTCACGGTGACGGATCTGAGCCTGACCAGTAAAGGACGAATTTTATCCAACACCTACGGCAGCGGCCAGGCAGGAAATATCGCCATCACGGCCGCGGGAGCGGTCACGATTTCCGGATACGATGATGGATATCCATCCGGGATCTTTTCTATTGCAGGAAGTGACTCAACCGGCCCAGGTGGGAGCATCACCATCCAGGCCAGTGATCTCACATTGAATGGGGGGGTGATTGATGCGGATATCTACGGCAGCGGCGCGGGGGGCGGCATCGCTCTCACGGTGACGGATCTGAGCCTGACCAGTGGAGGAGAAATTTTATCCAACACCTACGGCAGCGGCCAGGCAGGAAATATCGCCATCACGGCCGCGGGAGCGGTCACGATTTCCGGATACGATGATGATTATGGATATCGATCCGGGATCTTCGCCACCGCACGAACAGGCTCAACCGGCCCAGGTGGAAGCATCACCATCCAGGCCAGTGATCTCACATTGGCGGATGGGGGGGGGATCGGCGCGGATACCTTTGGCGGCGGCGCGGGGGGCGACATCGTCCTCACGGTGACGGATCTGAGCCTGACCAGTGGAGGAGAAATTTTATCCAACACCGGTGGCAGCGGTAACGCAAACGCAGGAAATATCACCATCACGGCAACGGGAGCGGTCACAATTTCCGGATACAATGGTGAAGATGCATCCTCGATCTCCTCTACCGCAGGAAAAAAGTCAACCGGCCAAGGAGGAACCATCACCATCCAGGCCAGTGATCTCACATTGGCGGATGGGGGGCAAATCGACGCGGATACCAATGGCGGCGGTGCGGGGGGCGACATCGTCCTCGCGGTGACGGATCTGAGCCTGACCAATGGAGGACAAATTTCAGCCAGCACCTTCGGCAGCGGCCAGGCGGGAGATATCGCCGTCATGGCTGCGGGAGAAGTAACGATTTCCGGATACGATGATCATGGATATGATTCCATGATCTTCGCTAGCGCGGAAAAAGGCTCAACCGGCCAAGGAGGAACCATCACCATCCAGGCCAGTGATCTCACATTGGCGGATAGGGGAGGAATATCCGTCTCTACTCTTGGTACGAGTACGGCTGGCAATCTGAAGATCATCGCCACCGACACGTTATCCATTACCGGAAGAGGCAGTAGTCTGTTGGGCAATAGTTATTCCACGACCGATGACGGCGGTGCGGGAGGCAATATTGCTGTGCAGGCCGCCATTCTTGACCTGACGGATGGCGCTGGTATCCAAGCGAATACCTATGGCGGCGGCGCGGGTGGCGACATCGTCCTCACGGTGACGGATTTGCGCCTGACCAATGGAGGACAAATTTCAGCCAGCACCTTCGGCAGCGGCCAGGCGGGAGATATCGCCGTCATGGCTGCGGGAGAAGTAACGATTTCCGGATACGATGATTATGGATTTCCAGCCGCGATCTTCGCTAGCGCGGAAGAAGGCTCAACCGGCCCAGGTGGAAGCATCACCATCCAGGCCAGTGATCTCACATTGGCGGATGGGGGGCTGATCGACGCGGATACCTATGGCGACGGCGCGGGGGGCGACATCGTCCTCGCGGTGACGGATCTGAGTCTGACCAGTGGAGGACTGATCTCAGCCCGCGCCTCCGGCAGCGGCGACGCAGGAGATATCACCATCACGGCCGCGGGAACCCTGCGGATTTCCGGAACCATCGTTGATCCCCAAGAGGTAACTACCGATACCGGAATTACAAGTCAGGTGGAAGAAGGAGCAAGCGGGTCTGGCGGATCCATTACCATCCAGGCCGGCGACATCACGTTGAACGGGGGGGTGATCAGTGTTGCTACCAGCGGTAGTGGTGACAGTGGCTCCATCAGGATCCTGGGCGATGACATCACGCTGACCGAGGGTGGCAGCATAAGCGCCTTTGCGACCGCTACGAGTACGACGGGCCAGGGAGGCTCCATCCAAATCGATTTGGCGGGAAATCTGTCCATTTCCGGAACAGTTCCGGTAGACACGAGCGTCTATTTCCCGCAAGGAAGGGTTTCCAGTGGGCTGTACGCTCAGTCCAGAAGCGGTGATCTCCAGGCCGGGGATGGGGGGATCATCACCGTGACCAGCCAAAACGTGACGCTCTCCCAGGGTGGAATGATCACGACCGAAAGTTTTGGTTACGGCGCGGGGGGTGATATCTCCATCACTGCCACGGGAACGGTACAGATTTCCGGATCCGACGGCTACGGGCAATCCAGTGCCGTGTTGGCGCAGGCGTCCGCAGCAACCAATGCCACGGGCGCCGGCGCCATCGAGATCGACGCCAGCCAGATCATGGTTGCCGATGGGGGGATCATCAAAAGCTCCACCGCCGGCGCGGGCGCGGGCGGCGTCATCACCCTCACCGCCACCGGTTCGATGACCCTGACGGGCGCGGATAGCGGCGTGTTCAGCGAATCTACCGCCAGTGGCGCGGCCGGCAGCATCGACCTATCCACCCCGACCTTCCGCCTGACGGACCACGCCCAGGTGAGCGCCAGCGGCTCGGGCAGCGGCGGGGCCGGCAGCATTGAGCTGACCCAGGGCGTTGCCACCGCGACCTTGGACAGTGGCGCGGCCATGAAATCCTCCAACACCGGCACGGGCGACGCGGGCGATATCGCCATCACCGTCAGCGACAGCCTTGCCCTGGATGATGCCACCCTCGCCACGGAGGCGGCTGGGGGCGATGGCGGGTCGATCACCATCAGCGCGCCGACCTTCAGCGCCGGCAACGGCTCCCTGGTCAGCGCCAGCGTCACCGGCGGCAGCGGCGCGGGGGGTGATATCGGCCTCACGGGAACCACCTTCACCCTGACCGGCGCCGCGCTCATCGAAAGCGCCACCCAGGGCGCCGGAGCGGGGGGCTCCATCCGCATGGAGGCCGCCCGGGTGATCATGAAAGAGGGCGCCACCCTTTCTTCGAGCAGCTCCGGCGCCATGGAGAACGCCGGCAAGGCCGGATCCGTGACCGTGATCGCCAGCCAGGAGCTGGACATGAACCAGGCCAGCATCACCTCCAGTTCCCAGAACGGCGGCGGCGGAGACATCACCATCCAGGTCATCACGCGCATCAGCATGGTCGATTCCGACATCACCACCTCGGCCAAGGGCGGGGACGGGTCGGGCGGCAACATCTTCATCGACCCGATCTATTTCATCCTGGAAAACACCAACATCGCCGCCGACGCCTTTGGAGGAGCCGGCGGCAACATCACCATCCAGGCGAACAGCTTCATTCGCGACAACGCGACCCGTATCACCGCCTCATCGACCATGTCCACCGCCGGCACCGTGGAGCTGGACAGCCCCAGCATCAACGTGACCGAAGGCGTGGTCGTCCTGCCATCGGACACCTTCGACGCCGCAGGACTGCTCACCCAACGCTGCGGGACCCATGGAGGCGCGAGTCTCAGCACCTTCGTGGTGGGAGGCCCCGGCGGATTGCCGGCGGTGGCCGACGATCTGCTGCCGAGCCCGCTCTTCGCCACGGTTTCCGGTTCGACGCCGCAGGCCGGGAAAGCGGCGGTGTTCGGGGCGATGATCTCGGCGACGGCGTTGCCGGGCAATGTGGAGTGTGTGGCGATGTGAAATGGATCGCAGCAACAGCAATACTTGATCGACATAGGAGAACATCATGGACATGAGACGGAAGACATGCATGACGATGGCCTGCCTGGCCGCGCTCCTGGCGGCCCCTGGCCCGGCCCTGGCGACGCAGGATTGCCTGGAGGCGGATTTCCTGTTCAACAGTTCCCTGTCGGAACAGGATGCCGAGGACAAGGCCCAGGCGCTGGAGAAGGCGCTGGCCCTCTGTTCCTCCCATATGCAGTCCCTCAACAATCTGGCGGTGTTGCGGGAACAGGCCGGACGCCTGGACGATGCGGAAAGCCTTTACCGCACCCTGTTGCGGCTGCAACCGGATTTTGTCGCCGCCCATGCCGGACTCGGCGACGTGCTGACGGCGCGGCACAAGAACCGTGCAGCGGCGGAAGCCTACCGCACCGCCCTCGATCTGGCGGCCCAGGAAGAACGCGAGGGATACTGCACCATGACATCGGAACAGATGGCCGGCTACCGGCAACGGCTGCGTACCGCCCAGGAGCGCATGGACATCACCGCCCTGGTCACCGCGGAGGAGATCACGCACACTCTGGCCGCACCCCCCGTGACAGGAAAGAACAAGCGCGGCATTCGGGTGGTCAAGCACGCGCCACGCATCGACTTGCAGATCCACTTCGATGTCGACTCGGACCAGGTGAAAGAGGAGTCCCTGCGGCAGATCGACCAGATCGCTCAGGCGTTGCAGGGCAATGCCCTGCAACAGGCCCGCATCCTCATCGAGGGCCATACCGACGCGGATGGAGACTCGGCCTACAACCGGGAACTCTCGCGACGGCGCGCCGCCCGGGTCCAATCGATCCTCACGGAGCGCTTCCATCTGGCCCCGGGACGCTTCCTGGTGGCGGGCCACGGCAAGGAGATGCCCATCGCGCCCAACGACACCCCGCAGGGCAAGGCGCTCAACCGCAGGGTGACCTTCACCCATATGGGAACGACGCCCTGATTTTGATGGATGGGGGAGACGAGGCCAGCAATGAACCATGACACCGATCGAAAGGAGGAAGAATCCCCACCGACATCCCAGACCATCGAGGCGGTCACGATGGTGGCCGCCTCGAACAGGCTGGATGCCCCCACCCGTATTCCCCTTCCGGAGGAAAAGAAAATTGCCAGGGATGACCCGGGGATCACCCTGGCTCCAGGAATGCGCATGGGCGGGTTCCAGATCGAACGCCTGCTGGGCCAGGGCGGTTTCGGCATCACCTACCAGGCCCTGGATCTGCGCCTGGGGCGCCGGGTCGCCATCAAGGAATACATGCCGGTTCAGCTGGCCGTGCGTTCCCACGCCGATCAAACGGTTCAGCCGCGCACGGTTCAACACCTCGAACCCTTCGAACGCTTCCGGCAACGATTCCTGGAGGAGGGACGCATCCTGGCGCGGTTTTCCCATCCGCATCTGGTGCGCGTTCTGACCCTGTTCGAGGACAACAATACCGCCTATCTGGTGATGGAATTCGAGGAAGGGACAAGCCTGAGCGCCTTGTTGAAAAAGGAGAAAACCCTGCCCGAGGCACGCCTGCTCTCCTTGACTTTGCCTTTGCTGAATGGTCTGGAGGCGCTGCACCAGGCCGGGGTTGTCCATCGGGACATCAAGCCGGGCAACATCTATCTGCGCGACCGGGACGGATCGCCGGTGCTGCTGGATTTCGGCTCGGCCCGCAGCCTGATGGTGGACGGCGTGGCGCAAGAGACCCTGACCATGCTGCTGACCCCCGGCTATGCGCCCGTCGAACAATATTTCAGCGACGCCAGCCGTCAGGGGCCCTGGACCGACATCCATGCCATGGGAGCGACTCTCTATCACGCCATGACGGGCCATCGTCCCCTGGCGGCGTTCGAACGCAGCCGTGCGGAGATGGAAGGTCGGCCCGATCCCTTGCCATCCGTCAGACAGGCGGCTCCCGGAAAATATTCCGAACCCCTCCTGCAAGCCATCGAGTGGGCCATGCGCCTTTCCATCGACCAACGTCCCCGGTCGGTGGGGGATTGGCTGACCTGTTTTCCAAAACATGCCGGGGCAGAGGCGGAAGGGGCCACCGAGACGTTGCCACGGCCTGCACCGCCTGCGCCCTCGGCGCCATCCGATGGCCCGTCGGCCGGTATTCCCCCCAAGGCACATTCTGGACGCCGTATCGCTTTGCTGGCCGGCCTGCTGCTTCTTGTCATCGGCTCGACGGCCTATTTGATCGGCGTCCGCATCGGGCAACCGATACCACCCGCATCACCCCGGTCCGCTGCCCAAACGGCGACCCTCCAGCCCCTTCGGGTGCATACCCTCGGGGCACGGGAATCCGGCATGTTTCATGCCGGGGAGGCCATCCGTCTGCGGGTGCGTGCCGAAACGGCCGGTTATCTCTATCTGTTCGATCTGGATGACAGAAATACCGCCACCCAGCTCGCTCCTTTCCCGGGGGCGGATCCCATTCATCTGACGGCGGGTCAGACCTTGGATCTGCCATCCGCGGGCGTGTCCTTCGATTACGTCGTGCAGCCCCCCTATGGCCGGGATCGGATCTGGTCGATCCTGACTTCGTCCCCCTTGCATCTGCCCGATGAGACTGATCCACTCTGGCGGAATTCATCGGCATTCGTGGAACATGTGCGGCAGATGGCCGACCGCCAGGGTCTCCATGGCCAGGCCGAAACCTGGATGGAAACCAGACCCTGAAGGGTGTGCCTCCCGAACAGGCCATTCCCTCTTACCGTGGAAGCCGGAAACCGGCTTTCATCGGTGGAGGGTGGAGGGAGGCCTCGTGGGATCACCATTGCGCAGGTGAAGAACGCAACGCTCCAGGCCACGATTCCAACCGAACCGGCCGTCCTGCTATCATGGCGGATGAAACCGATTTCGTTCACAGGAGGCCCAGGCCCATGTCCCGCACCGTAACCATCGACGACATCTGGAAGCTGTTCGAGGAAACCAACCGCCTGTTCCGGCAGTCCCAGGAGGCTTGGGAACGCCAGCGTCAGGAAGACCACCGCAAGGCCGAAGAAGAGCGTCGCAAGGCCGAGGAAGAGCGCCGCAAGGCCGAAGAGGAGAGTCGCAAGGCCGAGGAAGAGCGCCGCAAGGCCGAAGAGGAGAGTCGCAAGGCCGAGGAAGAGCGCCGCAAGGCCGAGGAAGAGCGCCGCAAGGCCGAGGAAGAGCGCCGCAAGGCCGAAGAGGAGAGCCGCAAGGCCGAAGAGGAGAGCCGCAAGGCCGAGATGACAGCCTTTCAGGAAAAAATGGATCGCCGCCAGGAAAAGTCGGATCGGGATTTCGCCCGCCTCCAACAGGAGCTGGGCCGGTTCGGCAACCGCTGGGGGGAGTTCGTGGAAGAAATGGTCGCCCCGGCCTGCGAAACCCTGTTCGCCGACCGCGGCATCCCGGTCTACAAGGTCAGCCGCAGGGTCAAAGCCAGGTTGCCAGGCAACCGCCAAATGGAAATCGACCTGCTGGTGGTGGACGATGGCGTGGTCATCCCCGTGGAAGTGAAAAGCAAACTCTCCCACGACGACGTGCTGGATCACCTGCGGCGGCTGGCGGAATTCAAGGAGTTCTTCAAAGAATATGCCGATAAAAAGGTGATGGGCGCCGTGGCGGGTATCGTGGTCGAGGACAACGTGAAACGCTTCGCCATGAACGAAGGCCTGTTCCTCATCGTCCAGTCCGGCGAGAGCGTCATCCTGGCCAACAGCCCGGACTTCGTGCCACGGTCGTGGTGAGATGGGGGAGAGGAAAATCAGCCCAGATCAGGACGGCGCTGGCGGGCGAACTCCAGGATCCGGGCCACCCGCTGGTCCCAGCTGAAGGGCACCACGTCGGCCAGCCCCTGGGCGGCCAGGGCCGCGGCCCGTTCCGGGGCCGCCAGGATCTCCCCCAGCGCCCGGGCCAGGGCCGGGCCGTCGTCCGGTGGCACCAGCAGGGCGTTTTCGCCGTGGCGCAATACCTCCCGCAGCGCCGGCAGGTCGGTGGCCACCAGCACCCGGCCGGCGGCCAGATATTCGAACATCTTCAGGGGCGACATCCAGTCCGCCGTGGGACAGCCGGTGCCGTAGGGCATCAGCAGGCAATCGGCCGCCCACAGGTAGGGGGGCAGGCTGGCGTTGGCGACGAAGCCGGCCAAGGTGACGTTGCCGAGCCCCTCCCCCGCGGCCCGGTCCCGCCATTTCTTCACATCCCCCGGGAACCCGCCCACCAGGAGAAAATCCATGTCCTGCCGGATCCGGGCCGCCACCAGGATCTCCTCGATGCCCCGGCCCGCGTACAGGTGACCGGCATAGACCGCCAGGGGCCGCCGGGGATCCAGACCCAATCGGATCCGGGCCGTGGTCCGGTCCAAGGGATCGGCGAAGCGTTCCAGATCCACCCCGTCGGGGGCCACCAGCAGCCGGTCCGCCGGGTATCCCGCCGCCCGATAGCGCCGGGCCAGGGCCGCGCTGATGGTCACCACCCCCAGCAGGTTGGGATCGTCCAGCCGTTCATCCAACAGCCGCTGTTCGGGGTCGGCCCCGGGGGGGGAATGGGTTTCGACCAGCACCGCCAGTCCCCGGTCCAGGGCCGGTCCGGCCACGGCGTAGTTGCGAGCGAAGATCAGATCGACCCGGCGCCGGGCGCAACGCCGGGCGACCAGCCACGGAAACAGCCGGCGCAGCAAGGCATGATCCGACTTCAGCCACTGGGCCACCGGCAGGCCCACCAGGGAGAACGGCTGCTCCAGGCCATAATAATCCGCCAGACCATGCCAGTGGCAGCGCCACCAGTGGCGGGGCTCCACCACCGTGAGCATTTCGAAATCCGGCACGGCCCGGGCCCAGGCCTGGGCGTTCTTGAGCATCTGGATGGCATGGGCCCGGCGGTTGTCCACCAAGTCCACATCCCCAACATAGACGGCCCGCACCCCGAAGATCCCCCTGTTGTTACCGTGAAAGTCGCGGAGCGGCTTTCATCGGTGGAGGGTGGAGGGAAGCCTCCCCCATCCATCAAAGTTCGTTCAGGTCTTGACGGCAATCCGCCCCGACTTGTCGATGCGGGACAGGAACAGCGGCTGTCCGGTCCCGGCCAGGTATTCGTCCACCGCCTGACGGGTGCCGACCCAGTTGCCGTAACTGTCCAGCAGCAGGATGCCGTTGACCGCCAGCAGCGGATACAGATGTCGCATCTCCTGCCGGGTCGACTCGTAGAAATTGGTGTCCAGCCGCAGAATCGCCACCGCGGCCGGCCGGGTGACCGGCAGGGTATCTTCCACCTTGCCCGCCACGAAGATCATCCGCTCCGGGGGATAGCCGGTCAGCGCCAAGTTGGCCTGCACATCCTCCAGGGAACAGTAGCACCAGTCGTTGTGGGCACCCCGGTTCTGGCGCTGCCAGTTCTGGATGGGTCCCCCGGCCTCTCCCCCCAGTCTGCGGTCCACCTGGGTCGGTTCGGCCATGCCAGAGAAGGTATCGTACAGGTAGAGCGTCCGGGAGGTATCCCCGAACTGCCGCAGGGCCCAGGCCGCCAGCATGGTGCTGCCTCCCCGGAATACGCCGCATTCGACGAAATCGCCCGGAACGGCGTTCCCCACCACATGGCGGATGGCCTGGTAGAGGGCATACTGCTTCTGGATCGAGGTGGCGGTGTAGGAGTCGCACCGGCGGTGCAGTTCCATGAAGTCCCGGTCCTGTTCGATATCGAAGGTCGGGGACTGTTGGACCGCAGCGGCCGGACGGGCGGGTGGCCGCCAGCGGGCCAGCAAGCCACGCAGTGGATTCATGATCGACCTCTCCCGGTCAGCCGCAGCATTCCGGCAGCCCCCGGGCCCAGCGTTTGACCCAGCCGTCGTCGGCGAAGGCCTCCAGGGACAGGAACAGGGTCTGGGCCTGGGCCTCGTCGGTATGGGGCAGATCCGGCAGGGGCACCGGCTCCGCCGCCGGCTCCGCCAGCGGTCGGCCGGGATAGAGCAGACGCCTGCGCACGGCCCCATCCACCATGTGGGGCATGCGGTGGTAGGCGTGATAGGGGTAGGATTTGGCCTCCAGGCCCCGGGCGGTGAGGGCCTGGAGCAGGGCGTCCCGGGTCATGGCCCGGGGATGATCCCGTTCGATGCGGACCGGCATGCCGTAAAAGAACCCCCCCTTGCGGGCTTCGGGCCAGGAGGCCACCGGGGTGAGCCAGGGAATGGGTGCGACGATCTCCGCCAGGCGTCCGGTCAGCTCCGTCAGGGCGGCGTTCACCTCGTCCAGGAACTGCAGATCGACCCGGGCCATGCAGAGGCCCAGGGGATTGGCCCGCCGCTTGAATCCCATGCCGGTCTTGGCCAGAGGCGCATAGGGATCGGCGGCGGCGCCGTCCGCCCCCCGGCCGAAATGGCCGAACAGGTTGAGCCGGCGCCACAGATCCTCCCGGTCGGTCACGGCGATGCCCCCCTCCCCGGCGGACACCGGTTTGGACCCCTGCAGGCTGAAGCAGCCCACCTGGCCGAAGGAGCCCACCTTGCGCCCCCCCCAGGTGGCGCCATGGGCGTGGGAACAGTCCTCCACCACCCCCAGGCCGGTCGCCCGGGCCATGATCGCGTCCATGGGGGCCGGATTGCCCATCATGTGGACCACCAGGATCGCCCGGGTGGCCGGGGTGCGCCGCCGGTCGATCTCGCTCGGGTCCAGGGTCTGGGTCCGGCGGTCGATGTCCAGATAGACCGGCCGGGCCCCGGCGTTGAGAATGGGATCGATGGAGGCATGGAAGGTGTAGGCCGGCACCAGCACCTCGTCGCCCTCCCCCACCCCCAGTGCGAACAAGGCCGCCTCCAGGGTCGAGGTGCCGTTGCAGAAGGTGACCCCGTGGCGACAGCCGACGTAACGGGCGAAGTCCCGCTCGAACTCCTCGACGAACGGCGGGTATCCGGTCACCTGGTTCTGCTGGACCGCATCCCTGAGATGCTGCAACTTCAGGGACTGGGTGCGGTGCAGAAAACGGCGGCGTTTGTCGGTGGTGAACATATGTCTCACAGACCCTCTTCGGCGAAGATTTCCCGACTGTGGCCCAGATAGTCGCAACGGGCGCAGGTGGGCAGGCAGCCGCGGTCCCCGTCCAGCAGCCGGCCCCGAATGTCCCGGTAGGCCGGACCGTTCCAGATGGCCTCCAGGGAGTCCTGCCGGGCATCGCCCATGGGCGCCTCGAACAGCACATCCTCGGCGCACAGGCCCACCTGACCCGCGGTGCCGATGATCATCTGTTCGAACGGCCGCAGGCAGACCCGATGCAGGGGACGGGCCAGAGGATCCCGGTTCGGGGAAGACCCGGCCCGGGTCAGGAGCCGTTCCTCCGGCGAGCGCAGGATCGCGATGATCCGGTCGTAATAGCGTGTGCCATCGTAATGACCTTTGAATCGGCGCATGCCCGCCAGGGCCTCCATGACCTGCCGCACGTTGGGGCTGTGCCCCTGGGCCAGCTCCTCGGTCGTCCGGTAATCGTTGATGTAGAGGGTATCCAGGCCCCGCTCGAACAGGCGTTCCACCTTTTCCAGGGTGAGGGTTTTGCCGTTGGTCTTGAGCTCCAGATAGGCCCAGGGCAGCAGCCGGCGCGCCTGGCCGATGAGATCGAAGATGCGCTTGTCCAGCAAGGGCTCGTTGCTGTGATAGAACGACAGCCGGCCGGCGAACCGCCGCTGCCCCAACTCGGTCAGAATCCGGTCGATCAGGGCGTCCGGCATGGAAGTATCCGGGCGCGGATCGGTCCGGGCCGAGGCGATGCAGAAGCCGCAGGAGCCGTTGCAGCGGGTGCGGGTCTCCAGCATGACGACGCGGGGAAACAGCCGCCCGCCCCCGGACAACCGTCCGCGCAGCCTTGCCACCAGGGCGGCCACCCGCTCGGGAGGATAGCCGGGCCGGTGATCCGCCGCCGGCCGGCCCGATCCGAGGCGTCGGCGCAGCCACGCTATGAAATCGAGTTTCACCACCCCATCCAGTCTTCCAGGCCTCCACCCGAACCAATCCCTCCGCTGGGCGAAAAGTCTACCGCACCTTGCGGCATTCGCCTACTCAATATTCTCCCTGCGCCGAGGGAGCCGACAGTGTTCCTGGTGGGTCCTGCGGTTGCGGTGGAGGAAACCCGAAACGACGAAGGCCACCCCAAAGAGTGGCCCAAGTCTTTGATTTCTATGGTCGGGGTGATAGGATTTGAACCTACGGCCCCTGCCTCCCGAAAGCAGTGCTCTACCAGGCTGAGCTACACCCCGACAGGGAAGGCCCGCCACTTTGCCACAGGCGGACCGGAAAGGGAAGTCCCGACAAGGGGAAAATCAATAACTGCGATCGACCGAGAAGTCGGCCAGCAGGACCAAGGCCTCTTTTTCCGGGCTGGGGGGCAAGCTTTCCAGGGCCTGTTTGGCCGCCACGACGAACTCCCGGGCCCGGTCCATGGCGTATTGCAGGGACCCCCGCTGGCGCACCAGGGCGATGGCCCGGGCCAGGCTGCCTTCGGGTTGGATGCCCTGTTCGAGGGCGTCCCGCCAGAACTGGCGCTCTTCCTCCGAGCCGTTGTGATAGGCATGGATCACCGGCAGGGTGATCTTGCCTTCCTGGAAATCGTCGCCGATGGTCTTGCCCAGTTTTTCCTGGGTGGTGGAATAGTCTAGGGCATCGTCCACCACCTGGTAGGCGATGCCGAGCTGAAGTCCATAATGTCCCAGGCGTTCCACTTCGGCGGGGGAGCGCCCGTTGACCACGCCGCCGATCCGGCTGGCGGCGGCGAACAGGGAGGCGGTCTTGCTGGAAACCACCTCCAGGTATTTCCGTTCGTCGGTGGACAGGTCGTTGCTGGCCACCAGCTGCATCACCTCGCCCTCGGAGATGATGGCGCAGGTGTTGGCGACGATCTCCAGCACCTTGAGGTCGCCATGTTCCACCAGCATCTGGAAGGAGCGGGAGAAGAGGAAATCGCCCACCAGCACCGGCGCCTTGTTGCCCCACATGGAGTTGGCGGTGGCCTGGCCCCGGCGGGTGTTGGATTTGTCCACCACGTCGTCATGGAGCAGGGTGGCGGTATGGATGAATTCGATGACCGCCGCCAGCTTGGCGTGGGTCGTTCCCTGATAGCCGAACATCCGGGAGGTCAGCAGGGTCAGGATGGGGCGCAGACGTTTGCCGCCGCTCTCGATCAAATGGGTGCCCAGGGTCGGGATCAGCTCGACCTCGGAATCCAGATGTTCGCGGATGAGATGGTTGGTCTGCTCCAGGTCGGCCCCGATGATGGACCGCAGATGATCAAGCACCGCTTGGGAATTGTCGGACATTGGGACCAGTAAGGGGCGGATCTGCCGTGCAAATCGGAGAAAGCCATCCAGGTTTGCCCCCGGGCGGGCCGGGGCCGTCACGCTCGGTCAAGGTAAGAAGCAGGCCTCTTTGCGTCAAGTGTTCATGGCTGCAGACATCCATTTTGCCGGCCTCCGGCGGACTCTCGCGCCGATCGGGCTTGGGAAGAACCCTTGTCCCGGTCCCCTGTTTTCGGGTTGAATCCCTCCCATGACGTTACCCTGGTTGCATCCGACATGGCGCGTCCGCCTCGCGTCCGCCTCCGCGCGCCGGGCGGAGTTGCTGCGGCAAGTGGGGATCGCGGCGGAGATCTGTCCGGTGAACCTGGACGAGACGGTCCACCCCGGCGAGCAGCCCCACGCCTATGTGGCCCGGATGGCCCGGGAGAAGGGCGCCCGGGCCCTGGGACCGGGGGCGGACCTGGTGATCGCCGCCGATACCGCCGTGATCCTGGGAGAAACCATCCTGGGCAAGCCGGCGGACGCGGCGGCGGCGGTGGCCATGCTCCAGGGGCTGTCGGGCCGCAAGCACCTGGTCCTCAGCGGGGTGGCGGTCTACCGGCCCGACGGAGACTTGCGGGAACGGGTGGTGGCCACCGGGGTGTGGTTCAAGACCCTGACCCCGGAGGAGATCGCCGCCTATGTGGCCTCCGGGGAGCCCATGGACAAGGCCGGCGCCTACGGCATCCAGGGCCTGGGCGCCTTCATGGTCGCCCGGGTGGAGGGCTCCTACAGCGGCGTGGTGGGACTGCCCCTGTGCGAAACCCTGACCCTGATGACGGAGCTGATCGCCCCGGACCGAAAATCCCCCCTGGCGGAACAAAGCCGTTGACAAGCGCCTTGTGGAAGGGATAATAGAAAATTTCCCAATTTCCTGCGGGATTCCATGGATGGATCCGGAAACGGCAGGTTCAACCCGAATCACCCGGCCTCCCGGCCGGTTGTCTTGAGGAGTTTCCCCATGTACGCGGTGGTCAAGTCGGGCGGCAAGCAATACAAGGTGGTGGTCAACGATGTGCTGCGGGTGGAAACCCTGCCCGGCGTGAAGGGAGACACCGTGGATCTCAGCCAGGTCTTGCTGGTGGGAGACGACAGCGGCATCAAAACCGGCGCCGAAGTTGCCGGCAGCAAGGTGACGGCCCGGATCGTGCAACAGGTGCGCTCCAAGAAGGTGCTGGTGTTCAAGCGCCGGCGCCGGAAGAACTATCGCCGCATGCAGGGCCACCGGCAGAACCTCACCGAGCTGCGCATCACCGGGATTCAACCCTGAAACGACCGATGGATGAAGGTCGCCATAGCGGCAGGAGCATGAGTCATGGCACATAAAAAAGCGGGAGGCAGCTCCCGGAACGGACGGGATTCGGCGGGCCGCCGTCTGGGAGTCAAGCGGTTCGGCGGCGAGGCGGTGGTCCCCGGCAACATCCTCATCCGCCAGCGTGGCACCCGGACCCTGGCCGGGGTCGGGGTCGGCATGGGGCGGGATCACACCCTGTTCGCCCTGGTGAGCGGCAAGGTGGCCTTCACCAAGAGCGGCACCCGGCAGTACGTCAACGTGATGCCGGCCTGACGCCGGGGACGGGAACCACCGGTCAGGGACGGCAGTGACAGTCCCCCCGGTCACGACACTTTGATCCACGGCCTCTCCGGCTGGTTCTGGATGCCATTGACCGCTGCAGGTCGCTGCGCGACTTGCAACGGTAGAGGGTGGAGGGAGGCTTCCCCCATCCATCGAGGTTATCGGGACGGGGAAGCGGCGCAGGCCGCTTCCCCGTTTTGGTCATGCGGTTCCTGGATGAAGTCAAGATCTATGTCCGTTCCGGCGACGGCGGTCCCGGGGCGGTGGGGTTCCGGAGGGAAAAATTCATCCCCCGGGGCGGACCCGACGGCGGCGACGGCGGGCGCGGCGGAGATGTGATCTTCGTCGCCGACCCCCACCTCAATACCCTCATCGATTTTCGCTACAAACAGCACTTCAAGGCCAAACGCGGCCAGGGGGGCATGGGAAGCAACAGCACCGGACGGTCCGCCGCGCCCCTGGAGGTCCCGGTGCCGGTGGGGACCCTGGTCCGGGATGATGCCGATGGCAGCATCCTGTACGACTTCACCCGGCCCGGGGAGCGGTTTCTGGTGGCCGAAGGCGGCATCGGCGGCCGGGGCAACACCCGCTTCAAGAGTTCCACCAACCGCGCCCCGCGTCATGCCGAGCCGGGCCGCCCGGGGGTAGAGAAGTGGTTGCGCCTGGAGCTGAAGCTGCTGGCGGACGTGGGGCTGGTGGGCCTGCCCAACGCCGGCAAGTCCACCCTGATCACGGCGGTCTCCTCCGCCCGGCCCAAGATCGCCGATTATCCCTTCACCACCCTGGTGCCTAACCTGGGCGTGGTGCGGGTGGGGGATTGGCAGTCCCTGGTGATGGCCGACATCCCCGGTCTGATCGAGGGCGCCGGGGCAGGATTGGGACTCGGGCATGTCTTCCTGCGCCATGTGGAACGCTGCATGGTGCTGCTCCATCTGGTGGAGGTGAGCCCTCCGGACGGGTCCGATCCGGTGGCCAATTTCCACACCATCGAGGCGGAACTGACCGGCTATTCCCCCGCCCTGGCCGCCAAACCCCGCCGGGTGGTGGTCACCAAGTCCGATCTGGCCGACCCGGCGACCGCGGAGCGGATCTGCGAGCGCTTGCGGCCCTTCGGACCGGTCCATCTCATCTCGGCGGCCACCCGGGCCGGGCTGGAAGGATTTCTGGTGGATCTGGCCCGGGAGGTGGCGGAGCGACGGGCCGCGGGGGAGGCGAACGCCGCCCTGGCCGATGCCCCCACCCGGGCGGGCAAAAAAGCGCTCCTGGATCCAGAGCCGGCCGATGCGCTTCTGGATGACCCGGACGACGGGGAGGACGAGGACGGCGTGGAGTGCCATTATGTCCGTTAAGGGGGCCTCGTCGGATCGGGAGCTGCTGCAGCGCGAATGGGCCGCGGTGGGCCGCTCCAAACGGGTGGTGGTCAAGATCGGCTCCAATCTGCTCACCTCCGGCGGCACCGGCATCGACCGGGACTGGATCGCCGCCCGCTGCGCCGAGGTGGAGCAGCTGCTTCGCCAGGGCCGCCAGGTGGTGGTGGTCACCTCCGGCGCCGTGGCGGCGGGCACCCCCCTGCTGGGGCTGAATCACCCGCCGGTGATCCTGCGGGAGAAACAGGCGGCAGCAGCAGCCGGACAGGGGGTGTTGATGCGGGTCTACGAGGAGGCCTTCGGCAGCCAGGGGCGGCACATGGGCCAGATCCTCCTCACCCGGGACGACATCTCCCACCGGCGCCGCTATCTCAACGCCCGGGATACCCTGGAAACCCTGCTGGGTCTGGGGCTGGTGCCGGTGGTCAACGAGAACGACACCGTGGTGGTGGCGGAGATCCGCTTCGGTGACAACGACACCCTGGCGGCCATGGTGGCGGGCCTGATCAATGCCGATCTGCTGATCCTGCTGTCGGACGTGGACGGTCTGCACCAGGCCGATCCGCGCCGGGATCCCAGCGCCCGGCCCATTGCCCTGGTGGAGCAGGTCACCCCCCAGCTGGAGGGGCTGGCCGGGGGGGTGGGCAGCAAGGTCGGATCGGGGGGGATGATCACCAAGCTGCTGGCCGCCCGCAAGGCGGCCCGGGCCGGCTGTCGCACGGTGCTGCTGTCCGGATTTCGGGACGATCCCATCGGCGTGGTGTTCGGCCCGCAGCCGCTGGGGACCCTGTTCATGGCCGAGGCCGATCCCATCGGCAGCCGCAAGCGCTGGATCGCCGACGGTCTCACCGCCGAGGGCAGCCTGGTGCTGGATGCCGGCGCCGCGACCGCCCTGCGCCAGGGCAACAGCCTGCTGGCCAAGGGCATCACCGCGGTGGAAGGATCCTTCGACCGGGGCGCGGCGGTCTACTGCCGCACGCCGGAGGGGATCAACCTCGCCAAGGGGCTGGTCAATTACAGCGCCGGGGACCTGGCCCGCATCGCCGGCCAGCACAGCTCCGCGTTCGAAAAAATATTGGGCTTCATCGCCGATGATGAGATCATACACCGGGATGACTTGGTGATTTTGACACCTTCCTGAGAGCATGCCGCTGCGGCAGGATCGGACACAAGCATGAGCGACGCGACCGCGCTGGTGGAACGGATGGCCCGGGAGGCCCGGCAGGGCGCCCGGTTGCTGGGTCAGGCCCATGGCGAGGCCAAGAATCGCGCCCTGGGGATCATGGCCGACACCCTGCTGGCCCGCCGGGAGACCCTGAAGACGGAAAACGCCCGGGATCTGGCGGCGGCGGAGCAGAACGGGCTGGGCGCTGCCCTGATCGACCGCCTGCGCCTGACGGACCGGGGCATCGACGACATGGCCGAGGGCCTGCGCCAGGTGGCCGCCCTGCCGGACCCGGTGGGAGAGGTGACCGGCCTCGCGCCCCGTCCCAACGGCATGCTGGTGGGCCGGATGCGCATGCCCCTGGGGGTGATCGGCATCATCTACGAATCCCGTCCCAACGTCACCGCCGACGCCACCGCCCTCTGCATCAAGTCCGGCAACGGGGTGATCCTGCGGGGCGGCAGCGAGGCCTGGCATTCCAACCGGGCCATTGCCGCGGCCCTGGCCCAGGGTCTGGAGGCGGGGGGGCTGCCCCGGCAGGCCATGCAGTTCATCGACACCACCGACCGGGCCGCCGTGGGGGCGCTGCTGCGCTGTGACCGCTTCGTGGACGTGATCATCCCCCGGGGCGGCAAGGGGCTGATCACCCGGGTGATGGCGGAGACCCGCATTCCGGTGATCAAGCACCTGGACGGCAACTGCCACCTCTATATCGACCGGGAGGCGGATCTGGCCATGGCCGACGAGCTGGTCTTCAACGGCAAGATGCAGCGGCCCGGGGTGTGCAACGCCCTGGAGACCCTGCTGATCCATGCCCGGGTGGCCCCGGCCTTCCTGCCGGAAATCGCCCAGCGGCTCTCCAGCGCCGGCTGCGAGCTGCGCGGCTGTCCCCGCACCCGGGAGCTGCTGAAGGGAGCCGCGCCGGTGACGGAAGCCACGGTGGAGGATTGGGATACCGAATACCTGGCCCCCATCCTGGCCATCCGGGTGGTGGACGGCCTGGACCAGGCCCTGGAGCATATCGAGGCCCATTCCAGCCGCCACACCGAGGTCATCGTCACCCGCGATCATCGCCGGGCCATGCGCTTTCTGCGGGAAGTGGACAGCGCGGCGGTGATGGTCAACGCCTCCAGCCGGTTCAACGACGGCTTTCAGTTCGGCCTGGGCGCCGAGATGGGCATCTCCACCGACAAGCTCCATGTCAGGGGTCCGGTGGGGCTGGAAGGGCTGACCAGCCAGAAGTGGGTGGTACTCGGGGACGGCCAGATTCGCCGATGAGTCCCTCCCTCTGGGGCCTGTTCGGTGGGGCCTTCAATCCCCCCCATTACGGCCACTTGCGGTCCGCCCTGGAGGTGGTGGAGCTGCTGCGCCTGGAGCGCCTGCTGTTTTTGCCCTCCGGCGGCCATCCGTTCAAGGGGGCCGACCTGCTGGCCCCCACCACCCACCGGGTGGCCATGACCGCCCTGGCCATCGCGGGGGAGCCCCGCTTTGCCCTCTCCACGGTGGAGGCGGACCGGCCCGGGGTTTCCTATACGGTGGACACCCTGACCCGGCTGTCCCGGGAGCATCCCGACCGGGAGCTGGTATTGCTGCTGGGCACCGATCTGCTGGAGGAACTGCACCTGTGGAAGGACTGGCGGACGATGATCGACCGGACCCATCTGTGCCTGCTCACCCGTCCGGGTTTTCCGGAGAATCTGTCCCGGACCCCGGCCGGCCGCTTTCTGGCATCCCATCGGGTGGATGGCCCCGCCGGATTGCATCGGGCCGTCCTGGGACACCATGGCTTCTTGATCCAGCCCGTCACCATGCTGGAAATCAGTTCAACCGATCTGCGCCATCGGGTGGCTGCGGGGCGCTCCCTGCGCTACCTGACTCCCGAGCCGGTGGCGGAGTACATTCAGCGGCACGGACTTTATGCAACCCATTGACATGATGGCGGTCCAGCGGCTGGCCGCCAGGGTGGAAGAGGCCCTGGAGGATCGCAAGGGCCTGGATATCGTCCGGCTCGATCTGCGGGGCCGTTCCCCCTTCACCGATTTTTTCATTGTCGTTACCGGCACCTCCGACACCCATGTCCGGGCCCTGGCCGAGGCCGTGGACACCTGGGCCGGCAAGAACCATATCCCGGTGCTGGGGGTGGAAGGCTTGCCGGCGGCGGAATGGGTGCTGCTGGACCTGGGCGACGTGGTGGTGCATGTCTTTCAGCGGAAGACCCGGGAGTTCTACGACCTGGAGCGGCTCTGGAGCCCGGAGGTGGCCGCCATCGAAGGCCGCCGGGCCCTGGTGGCCGGTGCGGACGGGGGGTGAAGTTCCGCATCCTGGCGGTGGGGCGGGGCATGCCGGAGCCGATCCGCGCCCTGGTGGCCGACTACCGCGGCCGCCTGGCGCCGTTCGGAGGCGCCGAGCTGCTGGAGGTGGCCGACGCCCGGCGCAGCGCCGACAGCCCGGCGCACCGGCAGCGGTGGCTGGCCGAGGAGGCCGAGCGCCTGAACCGGGTGATCGCCCGGAGTGGGGTGCTGATTGCCCTGGACAGCCGGGGCCGGGCCCTGTCGTCCCCGGACTTGGCCACGGCCCTGGGGCGGTTGCGGGACGAGGGGCTGACCGAGATCCAGTTTCTCGTCGGCGGCCCCGATGGCCTGGACGAGGCGCTGCTCGGACAGGCCCGCTGGTCCCTGTCCCTGGGTCCCATGACCCTGCCCCACATGTTGGCCCGGGTGGTGCTGCTGGAGCAGCTCTACCGGGCCATGACCATCCTGCGCGGGATCCCCTACCACCGGTAACGGACCGGCAGAGGTCTCCGACTCGCGGCCATTTCAGGGGTGCCGATCATGAAGACCTTGATCGTGGACGATCTGTTCGAGAACCGGAAACTGTTGCGCGCCATCCTGCAGCCATTCGGGCAGTGCGACATGGTGGCCAATGGCCGGGAGGCCCTGGATTTCTTCGAGATGGGCCTCCTGGATGGGGACCCGTTCGATCTGGTGCTGCTGGACATCATGATGCCCGGCATGGATGGCCAGGAGGTTCTCAAGCGCATGCGGGCCCTGGAGCGGGAGCATTGGGTTCACGGCCGCCGGGATTCGGTCATCATCATGGTGACCGCCCTGGGTTCTCCCCGACAGGTGACCGATGCCTTCTTCAAGGGATGCTGTACCGACTATGTGACCAAGCCGGTCACCCGGACCGTCCTGCTGGACAAGCTGCGGGAATATGGCCTGATCCGGGGGGAGAGTCCCGTCTGAACCATGGAGGCGTCGCCGCCAACGGGCGGCCAGGCCCGTGAGAGTCGCTGCGCGACTTGCACGGTAAAGCCGATGACTCCCGGAGGAAGGCAGGGTAAGATGGCCTCTCCCGGTACCGGGACAGAGCGAGCTTGCGGCCTGTTCCAGACCGTTCCTCGGTACGGCGCTCAGGGGCTTTTCCGGATTGCGGAAAAGGAGGAGGGCCGCGGGAACGGTACCCAAGGCGAAAATACTTATGAACAAGTTCCTGGAGGGCAAACCGGAGCGGACCCGCCTGGCGGCGTATCTGTTGCGTCCCGATGGATCCCTCATGGCCGACCACCTGCAACATGCCCACCTGGAGATCCTGGCCAAGCTGGCTCCCCCCGGGGATCCGGTCTGTGCCGCCCTCTGCATGGTGGCCCATGCCGACGGCGCCCGTTCCCTCATCGATCCCGCCGGCAACGTGGGTGAGAAGCAGTTCCACTATTCCCGCCGCATCGTCGGACAGGCCCTGGTGTTCCTGAAGCAGACCACCAACGGCTCCGGGGCCGGGGACGAGGTCGCCCGGGGCCTGCTGGCTCTGCTGGAGTCCATCAACCAGCGGGAGGCCGCCATCCGGGTGCTGGAGGAAGCGATCAACGCTCCCTATGCGGAGGATCAGGCCCAATTCCTGGTCAGCCGGCTGCGGGCGGATTGCGACACCATCCTCAACCGGTCCGATCAGAAACAGTGCATCGCCGAATTCTGGCGCCTGTGGGAGCTGGCTTGGGCCCTCTACCTGACCAAGAACCTCGACGAGCCGGTCATCGGTCTGCGGAGCATCTACCAGCACAATCCGTGGCTGGACCGGCGCCGGGGTGAGCGGCGGCGGCTGACCCCCCCGGGCGGCTTGCAGGATCCTGACGCCCGGAGCGGGGCGGACGACAACATCGAGCTGTTTTGACTTTCATGGATGGGGGAAGCCTCCCTCCACCCTCCACCGATGAAAGTCGCTCCGCGACTTTCACGGTAACCCGGAAGCGCCAGAGGAGACCCCTCCCGTGACCTGGCAACCTGAAACCCTGCCCTGGCTGTTGCCCCCGCCCCAGGACTTTCGTGACCGCTGCCGGGAATTGTCGGGCCTGACCGGCGCGGACTTCGCGGCGACCGCCCGCCACCTGGCCAGCCATGGCCTGGGATATGCCCAGTCGGACCGCCTGGGACGGCTGCTGATACAGGCCCGGGTGACCCGGCGGGCACCGTTGACCCCCACCCCCTTCAAACTGGGAATTCTCGGCACCGGCACCCTGGATCTGCTGGCGCCCTGCCTGACCGCCAGCGCCCTGCGCCATGGCATCGACCTGGAGGTGGTCACCGGACGGTACGGTCAACTGGTCCAGGATGCCCTGGACGCCGATTCCCCGGTGGTCCGGGCCCGGCCCGACGCGGTGCTGCTGACTCCGGATCACCGCAGCCTGCCGTTCCCGCCCCCGGAGCCCCAGGCGCGCGGAGAGGGGGTCATCGCGACCGCCCGGGACCAGTTGGACACCGTGATCCAGACCCTCAAGGGCCATGGCATCCACACCGTCATCCTGCAAACCGTGCCCCTGCCGCCGGACAGCCTGTTCGGCCATCTGGACCGGCAGACCCCCCTGGCCCTGGCCGGCCGGTTGCGGGTCTGGAACGATCACCTGGCCCAACGGGCCCGGGCCGATGACGCCCTGCTGCTGGATGCCGAGGCCCTGGCGGCCCTGGTGGGCACCGGCCGCTGGTACGACCCGGTGCAGTGGCATGTGGCCAAACTGCCCTTCGACCAGACGCTGATCCCCTGCTATGCCGATCATGTGGCCCGGCTGGTGGCAGCGGCGCGGGGCAAGAGCCGCAAATGCCTGGTGCTGGATCTGGATAACACCCTGTGGGGCGGCGTGATCGGCGACGACGGCCTGGAGGGGATCCAACTGGGCCAGGGGAATCCACTCGGGGAGGCCTTCGTGGCCGTGCAGACCATGGCCCGGGACTATCGCCGCCGGGGTGTGGTGCTGGCGGTCTGCTCCAAGAACAACGAGGACACCGCCCGCAGGCCGTTCCGGGAGCATGGCGAGATGGTCCTCCGGGAGGAGGACATCGCCCTGCTGGTGGCCAACTGGCAGCCCAAATCCGCCAACCTCCGGCGCATTGCCGAACAGCTCAATCTGGGGCTCGATGCCCTGGTGCTGCTGGATGACAACCCGGTCGAGCGGCATGAAGTGCGCACCGCCTTGCCCACCGTGGCGGTGCCGGAGTTGCCGGACGATCCCGCCCTCTACCCCCGGGTGCTGTGGGCGGCGGGCTATTTCGAGGCGGTGCACGTCAGCGCCGAGGATTTCCAGCGGGCCGACCAGTATCGTGCCAATCTGGCCCGCCAGGAGCTGGCCGCCACCACCGGCGATCTGTCCGCCTATCTGCGGTCGCTGGCCATGCGCGCCCGGCTGGCCCCGTTCCGGGAGCGGGACCGCGCCCGCATCACCCAGCTGGTGAACAAGACCAACCAGTTCAACCTCACCACCCGGCGCTACACCCAGGCGGAAATCGCCGCCCTGGAGCAGGCGCCGGATACCTTCACCCTGCAGGTGCGCCTGGAAGACCGCTTCGGCGACAACGGCATCATCGCCCTGGTCGTCTGCCGCCGGGAGGACGACACTTGGCTGATCGATACCTGGCTCATGAGCTGCCGGGTCTTCGAGCGGCAGGTGGAACACCTGGTACTGGATCACCTGGTGCAGGCCGCCCGACAGCAGGGCCTGACCGCCCTGGTGGGACTCTACCGCCCCACCGACCGCAACGGCCTGGTGCAGGACCTGTACCGGAAGTTCGGCTTCCAACCCCAGGACGCCACCGGGGAGCGGTGGCGGCTGCCTCTGGAGGGCTATCGGGAACATCACCCGCCCATCGCGGTGGTTTGGGAGGATTGAGACTGGTCATGGCGGTTGGCACTCGGCGCCGAAGCGGACCAGGGCCTGGTCGTAGGCGGCCAGATAGCGTTCCAGCGGCAGGCCGTCCACCCGCAGGCCGAAGCCGTCCTCGCCCGCCAGGATGGCCGCGACCAGGCGCCGGTTCACCTCCGGCAGGTAATGGCTGCCGTCATAAGTGAGAGTCGCGTCGGCGGTGACCGCCGAGGGGATGGCGAAGTCGTGCAGCGAGTCGAACATCCGGCCGGCCTGGACCATCAGGGTCAGGAAGGTTGCCCGCCCGTATCCCGTCAACAGCCGCCGCACCCGAGGAATGCTCTGGGGGGGCAGGTAGGCATGGAGGGCGGCCTCTGGAAAGAGGTCCCGCAGCGTGCTGAATTGGGTGATCTTCTCTGCGGTGAGGGGGTGCCCGAGAGGCACCTGGATTTCCGGGTCAGCGCAGGGCCGGTAGGGAGGCCGTCCCGGCCGCACGACTGCCTGGAACCGCCGGTCGTAGACCCGATCCAAGGGCGAGTCGCCGCGCCGGAGCCGGAGGGAAAACGCCAGGGTGTCGATGGACAGATATTGGAACAGAAACCAGGGGGGGCGCTCCAGGCGGCGGATGAAGTCGGGAATGGTGCCGGGACCGGGAGCCATGAAATTGAAATCGTCCAGGCTGATCAGCAACCGTTTGGCCCGCACCCCGTGGGCCTGGGCATAGCGGGCCAGGGCCACGCTTTCCTCCACCCCGCCGGAACTGACGGCAAAGTTGAAACAGTGGTGCCCCGGAACATCCCGGGTCTGGATCAGGGTCGCCCGTGAACTGCCCAGGATGAGGCAGTCAAGGCGGTCCGGGGCGATCTTGAGGAACTGGTTGGGTTTGGACAGCCGCTCGTTGAAAGCGAAGTTGAACGGTCCCAGCCGGTTGCCCTGGAAGTACCACAGGGGGTCATAGGCCAGATTGAAGACCAGCACCAGTCCCAGACCCAGCGCCGCCCCGCCGCAGACCAGTCCCAGATAGCGCCTCATGGCCGGCGCAGTGCCGCTGGCGTGATCGCTCATGATGGTGCGCCCAGGCTCCTTCAGAACTGAAAATAGAGGAATTCGCTGACCCGGCTCAGATGAGCCATGCACAGTCCCAGCACCAGGGCCATGAACAGTCCCCAGGCCGGCCCCGGGTTCCAGGTCAGCCAGCGATAATGCCAGGGATCGCGAAGGGTTACCGGCAGTTCGGGATGGGGCCGGTGCTGATGGACCAGTTGCATGACGTTGGGAAACCAGACCACCAGGGGCAGCAGACCCTTCAGGCACAGGGCCAGGTGTGGCAGCGAAAACAGGTCATGGGGAGCAGCACCGTCGAAACGGCAGACCGTGGACGGCCAGGCTTCGACCAACGGCGCCAACCATGGCGCCAGGGTGCGGGGCAGATCCAGGCCGTTGCCACCGAACATGGCCCGCAGCAGACCCCAGGCCCCGGCGAGACTGTTGGCCCGGAAGAAGACCCAGGCCACCACCACGGCGCCGAAAGTCAGGCCCCAGGCCAGCACCGTCCCACCCGGTTGCCAGTTGGTTGCGAGGGACTGGGGACGCAGCCGACGCCAGAGATGGTTGATGACCAGATACCCTCCATGCAAACCTCCCCAGACCACGAAGGTCCAGCCCGCCCCGTGCCACAGCCCGCCCAGCAGCATGGTAATCATCAGGTTCCCATGGCGTCGCGTCGCGCCGAGACGGCTGCCGCCCAGGGGGATGTAGAGATAATCCCGCAGGAAATGGGACAGGGTGATGTGCCAGCGGCGCCAAAAATCGATGATGTTCAGGGACTTGTAAGGTGAATTGAAATTGAGCGGCAGCTGGATGCCGAACAGGAATCCCAATCCCAGGGCCATTTCGGAATAGCCGGAAAAGTCGAAATAGATCTGCAAGGTATAGGCCAGGGCCCCGCCCCAGGCCTCGATCCAGGACAAGGCCAAGCCCTGTTCCGCGGCGGTGAACACCGGGTTGGCATAGTGGGCCAGGGAGTCGGCGATCAGGACCTTCTTGGCCAACCCCAGGATGAAGACCGTCAGGCCGATCACCATGTTGTCCAGCTGCAGGCGCAAGGCCCCGGGTCGGACGAACTGGTGCATGACCGTGCGGCGATGCACGATGGGACCGGCGATCAGTTGGGGAAAGAAGGTGACGAACAGGGCATAGGGCAGAAAACGGGATTCCGCGGCTTCGCCCCGGGCGGTATCCACCAGATAGGCCATCTGCTGGAAGGTGAAGAAGGAAATGCCCAGGGGAAGCACGATGGCGGGGACCGGCAGGGGGCTGTCCAGGAACGCATTGAAATTGTGCAGAACGAAGGCCGTGTATTTGTAATAGCCAAGCAATCCCAGATTGGCCGCCAACCCCAGGATCAACACCAGGCGGTTGGCGGGTCCGGACAGCCGTTGCAGGAGCAGGCCGAGGCCGAAATTGACCCCCATGGAGGCCAGGATCAAGGGAAGATGGCCGGGATTCCACCAACCGTAGAAGAACAGGGAGGCGGTGGTCAGCAGCGCCAGGGCCGGACGGCGGTCATCCCGGCGGCTCAGCCAATGGATTGCGCCCAGGGTCAGGGGCAGGAACAGAAACAGAAAGACGGGTGAATTGAACAGCATGGGGCACGGTAAGGATCAGGGGGGAGACTGGCCCACCGGCCATCCCCCCTCGTTCCACGACCGGAGGGTGGCCGAAGGTCACTGCAACAATTGGAGGGCCACCCGGCGGTTCCTGGCGCGTCCCGCAGGATTGTCGTTGCCGGCCTCGGGCCGCCCCTCGCCATAGCCCACGGCCCGCATCCGGTCCTTGGAGATGCCCCTGGTCCAGAGATAATCCACCACGCGCCTGGCCCGGATCCAGGAGAGCTGGTCATTGTAGAACCAGTCGCCGGTGGAGTCGGCATGTCCGGTCACGTCCAGGCGCAGACCCGGTTTGTCCTGCAGCAGGGTCACCAGTTCGTCCAGGGCAGCCCGGGACTCGGGCGAGAGGTCGACCCGACCGGTTGCAAAGTGGACGGTCTCCAGGATCCAGCAGCCAGCGGCATCGGTCCGCACCCCCGGCGGGGTGGCGCCGCACTGGTCCAGATCGTTGGCGACACCGTCGCCATCGTCGTCCCCCGGCCCGGCAACGTCGGATGATCCGGCAGCGCTGCCGGGACAGTAGTAGCATTGCACCCCGGCCACGGCCTGTCCCTGGTCGTCGTTGAGATTGTTCCAGGGATTGACCCCGGGGGGTTGGCTCCGGACCACCGTCTGCTGGCTGCCACAGCCGCCCGCCAGGAGTGCCAGGGTTCCCAAACCGATCAGACCCGCCCGTCGCATGCCCATCATCTCCGGCCTCCGTTATCCCGATTCCCCCAGTGACATCGAATCCATTGGCAGTTTAGCAGTTTGAATTTTACATTCCAATATGCCAATATCCTCCGCCGCCTGACCTTCAACCGATCTGCCCGTTATCAGGGGAGGACGCATGGCCGAGCAATTGATCCACCTGGACGATACCCTGCTGCTGGGTGTGGCCGAGCTGGACCGTGACCATCAGAAACTGGTGGAGGTCACCAATTTCCTCCTGGGGGCGCTCCTCGACCCCCGGGCTTCTCCGATGAGCCGCGACCGGGCCCTGCATGACCTCTACACTTTCAGCGAACATCATTTCCGACGTGAGGAACGCCTCATGTCCGCCCACAATTACCCGGGCACGGTGGAACACCGGGCGGTGCATCGCCAACTGCTGACCCGGTTCCGGGAACTCGACCAGCAGTTCGCCGACGGCCAAACCCCGTCCGAAGCCATGGGCCGCTTCATCCGCAACTGGCTGGTGGAGCATATTCAGCGCAACGACATGAATTTTGTGGGCTTCCTGCGCAAGCAAGGGATTCTGGACGCCTGACCGACAGTCCCGGGGCGAACCATCAGTCCCGGGAACGGCATGTCCCGCTCGAGGAATATGCACGGCCATCCGCTGCCGTGCGTTTTCCTTTGCACGGTCCGGAAACTTATGGAAAAATGGTTTCGGCAGAACGTTGAAAAGCCATTCATGGCTTTTCAACGTCGGGAACCGTCGGGACCGACGTTCTTCAGTTCCTCCTGCACCGCAGCGGTCAGTGCATGCTCCGGGAAAACGCTGGCGGCCTTCTTGAGGTAGGCCAGGGCGGTTTTTGGGTCGTGCGCACGTTCCTCCTGATACAGACGCTGATAGGCCTGGATGATATCGCCCTGGGCGGCCGGGATGGCCGGGTGGCCAGGCAGCAACTCCGCGGCCACCTTCACCCGATCCAGGGCGCTGGAGCCGACGGGCTTGCTCAACCGCTGCGCGGCGATGTCCTGCCTGACAAATCCCAGCAGGCTGGTCACCAGACGTTCCAGGGCTTGGCCCACCCCGTGGTGGCCCGGGGCCTGGGCCTGAGCTTGACGGATGACGGCCAGCGCATTATCCCCCTCCGGCCGGGTGAGACGGCCCTGATCCAGGAGTTGCCCGGCCTTGGCCAGCAGGCCGTCGAGGCGGCTCTGGACCGCCGGATCGAGCTGGGTCATCGGCCCGGCATTCATCCCCGGCGGCTCCTCTGGACGCCTGGAAGGCATGGGCTGGCTGGGAGGCTGGCGTGGGGGCTGCCTCGTCGGGATCGACTCTGGAGGACGGGGTCCTTCCCCTGCGACCGGCGATGTTGTTCCAGACGCCACCGGGGCGGGGGCCACCGGAGGAGGTTGCTGCGCGGGAGGATGGATGACGGCGGGGGCCGCCGGAGGCACGGGGGGTACCTCCGCGGTCACCGCCGGGACGGTAGTTGGGGGAGGTGGATTCGGCTTGGCGACGGTCGCGGGGGGAACCATCTCCGTCCTGGTCGGGTTCGATGCGGGCTGGGGTGTGGATGGCGGACCGAAACCGGGATGGTCCCGATGATGAGAAAGGAACAGGACCAAACCCGTGGCCATGACCAATCCGCCGGTCACTGCAACCGGCAGGAGCCAGCGGCCGGGGCGTCTGGCAACGGGGGCCGGCTCCTGGAGTACGGGACGCGCTCGTTCCGCGGCCGCGGTCGACCCCGGACTCGATGGCCCAGCACCCGATGGCTCCGGACCTTTCCCCTGTCTGGACGTGGCCGACCCGGGTGATGGTCCTGAACCTTTCCCCTGTCCCGCGGACACGGCCAAGGCCGGGGCTGGGGCGGCCTTCCGCTCCGGGGGCGGATCGAAAGCGGCCGAAGATCCGAACGACAGGAGAGGTTCGTCGTCGGCGTCGAGAGAAACCGCGTGCCTGGAAATGACCTCCGCCTTGGCAATGGATTGCATCAACGTGGTGGTGTCATCGTTCTTTTTGGCAGCCTGGGCGGACAGGGCGGCCCCTTTTTCGAAAAGGGTCAGTTTTTCCTGAAGGACCCGATATTTATAATCGACGTATTGGAAACTCTCCCGCAGCTCCCGGTATTTTCTCTGGTAACACTCTTTCTGGGTGACCTCGTCCTTGATGCGCTCCCGCAGTCTGACAAGGTCGCCTTCCTTGAAATGGTCCAGGGCCTGCTGGTGAAATTCCAGGAGCTGCCGGAACCGGACCAGGCGGAAGGCGACGTTGTTTCCCTCCCGCTCCAGGGTCTGGCGACAGATGGCTGGAGGTTCGTTGTAATGCTCCATGAACTCATGGATATTATGGATGATATCGCGGTCGATCAGACCATTGAGAATGAGATTGTCCCGGGGGATCTTCCAGTTCAACAATTCCCAATTGTCTTCAAATTCCCAGTTGTTCCGACGAATGTAGACCTTCGGAAAAGAGATGAGATGAAGCGGTCGCTTCTCAGGGTGGTCGGTGTCGAGAAACTTGAGGCCACAGCAAAAGCCTTTTTCCCGCACTACCTGAAAATGGCGGGAAAATTTGGCCGCCGCATCCTCTTCGGAGCCCAGCGGCAGGAACACATAACCCTCCTGCCCGGTTTTCAAGAATCCCTGCTGGGTGGCGGAACAGATCAGGGCGCCATCATCGCTGAGGTCCTTGACCCGGACTGTGATCAGGGACTTGCTGCCGTCCAGCAGGACCTTGGCATCGGCGTTGAGGTTGAATCGAGCCCATTTCCGGGGTCCCTGGCTGAACAGTCTGGTGGCCCAGGAAACCCCCCTCCCATTCAGGCCGGAGTCGGCGTTGAACAACTCGACAAGACGGGAAAAAAAGCTGGCATGCATGCGGATTGCCCCAAGCTGTGGCGGAAGACCAATGGGTTGATCGTAGCTGTTCGCTATCCTGGGCTCCAGGAGAAATGATCCCCCGACCGGGGGCTCCGGTCCGGGGTCAGCGGACCAGCTCCGTCAGCCACTGTTCCAAGAGATCGACCCGCTGATCCCAGCCATGGCCCAGGGCCGTCTCCCGGCGCTGGGTGGGGGTGGCCAGGCCGCCCTGGTGAATGCCGTGTCCCAGGGCCTGGTGCCAGTCTTCGACCGAAACGGCGATGGCGGCGACCTGGGAAAAATGTCGCTGCACCGCCTCCTGGGCTCCCGCCACCACGGGCAGGCCGGTGGCCAGGCATTCATGGAGCTTGACGGGGTAACCGTACACCACCCAATCATCGTCCCGGATGCGGTAGCAGATGGCATTGACATCCATGTGACCCAGGTAGGCCGGCACCGCCTCCCGGGGACGGGGGCCCAGGCTGTGGATGTTGGGCCGGGCCAGGCACCGTTCCCAAAGGGCTTTGGCCTCCCGGTCCCGGGGCCTGGCGCCATCCACCATGACCGGGCCGATGAACACCCAATGCCAGTCCGGCTCGATCTCGGCGATCCGCAGCACCATCTCCAGGTCGATCTTGGCATTGACCGTGCCCACATAGCCGATGCGGGGCCGGGGGATGGCGGCCAGATCCGGCGGGCAGGGCAGGCGGGTGGCGTCGAGAAAGCGTCCCACGTCCGCCCCGTTGTGCAACACCCGGGCCCGGGCCGGCCCGCTGCCGGGCAGCAGGCGGGCCATGCCCTCCGAGGCGGCAGTGATCAGGTCGGCCCGCTCCACCAGGGTCCGTTCCAGGCCGGCCAGCTCCGGGGTCCAGTCGTCCATCAGGGCGAACACGTCATAAACGTGATACACCACCCGGCGGGGTTGCAGCGGCTCCAGAAAGGGGACAAACCGGGGATGAAAAAGCAGGGCGATGCCCCGGCCCGGAAAGTCCGCCATGGCGCCGATCAAATGCCGGGCGTGGAGCCGGATGGCCAGGCGGTCCCAGTGGGGACGGGTGGGCCAGCGCGGCGGCCAGCGTCCCGGCCGGTCGAGGCGCACCCCGTCGGCGTGGTCGATGGTGCCCCGCCATGCCGCCCGGCGCCACTCGGGCCGGTGCCGATCCCACAGGCTCAGGGGACCATGGGAATACAGTACCGGCCAGCCCCGCCTCCCCAGGCGCGACAGCAATTGTTGCCGGCTGAGCCAGCGGTCCTCCCAGGCATGGGGAGCGAAGGCGATGATGGGCGGGTGATGCATGGTGGCGGCTTCCGTCATGGACTACAATCGATCCTTTGGACGTTAACCCATGGGAGGATGAATGGAAAGCCAGCGTCCCGTTCACCTGCCGCCGCGGGAACGGCCCGTACTCTGCGTGGTGGTGGATACCGAGGAGGAGTTCGACTGGGCCGCCCCCCTCGACCGCGGCGTGGTGGGTGTGGCGGCCCTGGCGGGCCTGCCGGCTTTTCAGGAGCTGTGCGAGATCTATGGTGTCCGGCCGCTCTACATGGTGGACTGGCCGGTGGTGGAGGGGCCGGAGGCTTGCCAGGATCTGGTGGTCTGGGTGCGGGAGGGTCGCGCGGACATCGGGGCGCATCTGCATCCCTGGGTCAATCCACCCCATGAGGAGCCGGTGACCCGCTTCAACAGCTATCCCGGCAATCTGCCCCGGGAGCTGGAACGGGAAAAACTGTTGCGCCTGACCGCCCGCATCACCAGGCGGTTCGGCCGGTCGCCGGTCTGCTACAAGGCGGGCCGCTACGGCCGCGGTCCCCACACCACCGAGCTGCTGCTGCAATTGGGGTACGAGGTGGACGCCAGCCCGGCCCCACCCTTCGATTTCAGCACCGACGGCGGGCCGGACTATTCCGCCACCGATTGCCGGCCCCACTGGCTGGGATCGGACGATCATCTGCTCGCCCTCCCCACCACCGGGGCCTTCATCGGTCTGCTGGCCGGCGCCGGCCGGGTGCTGCATCGGGTCGCCACCGTTCCATCGGGGCGGCGTCTGCGCTTACCGGGAATCATGGCCCGCCTGGGCCTGCTGGAACGGCTGCGATTGTCCCCCGAGGGGCACAGCTTCACCGATCTGATCCGCCTGGCCCGCTTTCTGGTGCAGCGGGGCATCACCGTCATGACCCTGAGCTTCCACTCCCCCTCCCTGGTGCCGGGCCACACGCCCTATGTGCATACCCCGGAGCAGCGGGAGCGGTTCCTGCAAGTGCTGGAAAGCTTTTTCGATTTTTTCCTCCGCGATCTCAACGGGGTGATGATCACCCCGCCGGAACTGCGGCAACTGCTGAAACAATCCCCTGCGGACCACCCAGAATGAAGGTCATCGTCATCATTCCGGCCTTCAACGAAGGCGAAATCATCGCCCGCACGGTCACCGCCCTGGCGGAGATGAAACCCCTGTTCCGGGAGGCCGGGCGGGAACTGCGCGTCTATGTGGTGGATGACGGCTCCCGGGACGACACCCGCCAACAGGCCGAGGCCGCCGGGGCGGACCGGGTGCTGCGCCACCGGGTCAACCGTGGCCTGGGGGCGGCAGTGCGTACCGGCCTCAACGGCGCCCGGGCCGACGGCGCCGCCATCGCCATCAAGTTCGATGCCGACCTCCAGCATGATCCCCACGACCTGCCCGCCCTGATCCAACCCCTGCTGGATGACGAGGCCGACGTGGTCTACGGCCAGCGCTTCGACCGCATCGAGTACCGCATGCCCCTCATCCGCCGCTGGGGCAACCGGGTGTTCACCGGCCTGGTGAGCTGGCTCACCGGCTGGCCGGTGAAGGACGGCCAGCCGGGCATCTTCGCCGTCAACCGATCCTATCTGGAGGTGTTCTACCTGCCGGGCGACTACAACTATACTCAGCAGGTGCTGGTGGATGCCTATCGCAAGGGCATGCGCTTCGCCCATGTGCCGGTTTCCTTCCGCCGGCGCACCACGGGCCGGTCGTTCATCTCCCTGAAATATCCCGTCAAGGTGCTGCCCCAGATCTTCATGGTGCTGGTGGCGGTGCGCCCCCTGAAGATCTTCGGTCCCCTGGGGCTGTTGTTTCTGGTGGCAGGGCTGGGACTGTTCTGCTGGGAATTCATGCAGTGGCTGCTGGAAGAGTCGGCCAAGCCCATCCGCCATGTCAATCTGGTGCTGGGGTTGTTCCTGTTCGGCATCCAGACCCTGTTCTTCGGGGTGCTGGCCCACCTGATCGTGGAGTTCAAGGGCCGGGACCAGGGGTGAATCCCATGCCCGCCCCCGAGCCGCCTTCCGGACGCAGAACCTGGACGCGCCTTCTGCCCCTGGGGGTGGCGGTGCTGCTGCTGGGGGCGATCTTCGCCACCGTGAATTGGCCCCGGCTGTGGGCAACCCTGCGCCAGGCCGATGCCGGTCTGCTGGGCACGGCATTTCTCTGTCAGTGGGGGGCGATGTTGCTCCAGGGCTGGCGCTGGGGGGTTCTGCTGGGGGGAGACGGCCGCCCGCGCGCCCTGGCCTGGGTGCAACTGCTGCACCTGAAGGCCACCTTTTTCGATGTCTTCACTCCGGGACGGGTGGGCAGCGATCTCTATCGCCTGGCAGTCTTTCCCGCCGCCGAGCGTCATCATGTGGCGGCCTCCCTTCTGGCCATGCGCATCCAGGGCCTGGCGGCCAACCTGATGGTCCTGGGGATGGGGGCCCTGCTGGCCGGGGGCGAAGGGCGCGTCGGCCATCCCCTGGTGGTCCTCACGGCCCTGGCCGGACTGGTCGGCCTGGGACTGCTGCTCTGGCTGGCCCGGCGCCTGGGGGAACGGGGCGTGGCCCGCCTGGCCCGGTCGGACGGCGGCCGCGCCGCCCGCTTGGCGAGCCATGGTCGGCGCCTGCTGGCGGCCCTGGCGGAGTTGGCCGATCATCCCCGGGTGCTGCTCGTCTCCTGGTTCATTGCCCTGCTGTTCGTGGTCTGGAGTTGCTGGGTCTTTCGGCTGGTGGGTGAGGCCATGGGGCTGCATCTGCCCCTGGCCGCCTGGCTGGTGGGGGTGTCGGCCATCATGGTGGCCATCGTCCTGCCGATCACCGTCCACGGCCGGGGGCTGTCCGAGGCGGCGGCCCTGTTCTTCTGGAGTGGGAGCGGGGCCACCACCGAGCAGATCCTGTTGGTCTCGCTGGGAATCTATGCCATCCACCTGCTGCAGTCCCTGCTGGCTGGTCTGCTGGTGTTGCCGACCGGCGCACCGAATCGTCATCGGGAAAGCGAATCCCCTGCAGAAAACGGTTCGAGCAGATGACAGATGGACTTTGCCGCTGCGATGAGTGGGTCGTGCCGCTCGTCCGGCGGGGACGGTTTGCGAGGGGGAAGAATTGACGGTATTGTGGATCGTCAATCTCCAGCCTCGCAAAGCCGGCCCGTTGCATGAACATACTGGTGGTCACCCGTGAAATCCCCCCCATCGGCGGCGGTGCGGGCAGTGTGGCCTGGGCCCTGGCCAGGGGCCAGGCCGCCAATGGCCACGCCGTGCATGTGGTCACCATGCAGTATGGCCAACTGCCCCGTGGCGAAACCTGTTCCGGGGTTCATATTCACCGCGTCCCCTGTGGACGGCGGCAGGCCGACAGCAGCTACCTGATGGAAATGTCCCGCTTCGTCTGGAACGCCCGGCCGGTGGTGGCGGAGCTGATGAAGCGGGTAACCTTCGACGTGATCCATGCCCATGCCATCATCCCCGATGGCCTCATCGCCCTGCGGGCCGGCCGGTCGGCGGGACTCCCCACGGTGGTCACCAGCCACGGGTCCGATGTGCCCGGCTACAATCCCAACAATTTCCGCCTGGCCCACCGGTTGTTGCGACCGGTGTGGCAGGGGGCCGTGGCTCATTTCCAGGCCCTGGTCACCCCCTCCCATTATCTCAAGGGGTTGATTCTGCGCCGTCGCCCCGGGGCGGCGGTGCGGGTGCTGCCCTACGGCATCGAGACCGACATCTTCGGGCGTCAGCCCCGGGAGGAGGCCTTTCTGATCAGCTCCCGGCTCATCGAGCGCAAAAAATTTCAGGTGTTCTTCCAGGCCCTGGCGGGCATCTCCCGCCCCCAGACCCTGCATGTCATCGGCGAAGGCCCCATGGGGCCGGAGCTGCGCCGGCTGGCGGGACTGATGCCGTGGCACAGCATCCGCTTCCACGGCTGGGTGGCCAACCGCTCCGCGCTGTGGACCTCCCTCTACGAGCGCTGCCGGTATTTTGTCTTTCCCAGCGAACGGGAGAATTTTCCCGTCAGCCTCATGGAGGCCCAACTGGCCGGCATGGTGGTGCTGGCCAGCGACATCGCCGGCAACCGGGAGGTGCTGGGGGAGGAGGCCCTCTATTTCCCCCACCTGTCGGCGAAAGGAATCCGCGCCACCCTGACGGCCCTGGTGGAGGGTCCCCCGGACGGCATCCTGGCGGTGGGAGAGCGGGGCCGGCAGCGGATTCTGGACAACTTCGCCCAGGAAAAGATCACCCTGCGCTACGAGGCCCTGTTCCGGGAAGTGGCCGGGAGGGGGTAACAGCCCGTTGATGAACGGGCGGGTATGCATGGATGGCTTTTCCAACGCTCTGGTAAAGAGGCAAGGAGCGGACATGTGCGGCATCGTGGGACAGATGGGCGTCGGCTCCGATGGACAACGGCAGGCGGCCCTGGCGGCCCTGGTCCATCGGGGTCCCGATCACGGAGGACACTGGGAACAGGCCGATCCTCCGGTCTGGCTGGGCCATCGACGGCTGGCCATCGTCGATCTGTCCCCCTCGGGCAACCAGCCCTTCGGCAACGAGACCGGCACCATCCACCTGGTCGGCAACGGCGAAATCTACAACGCCCCCGCCCTGCGCCGGCAACTGGAGGAACGGGGGCATCGCTTCACCTCCCGCAGCGACAACGAGGTGATCCTCCACGCCTACGAGACCTGGGGGGAAGACTGCCTGGAGCGTCTGGTGGGGATGTTCGCCTTCATCCTCTGGGACAACCCCCGGGGCCGGCTGCTGGCCGCCCGGGACCGGGTGGGCATCAAACCTCTCTGTTACGCCGTGGGCGGTGAAGGGATCACGCTGGCCTCGGAGATCACCGCCCTGCTGCCCCTGCTGTCGGAGCGCCCGGACCCGGACCCGGAAGCCCTGGCCCACCTGCTGTTCTATGGCGCGGTGCCGGCCCCCTGGTCGATCTGGCAGGGCATCCGCAAGCTGGAACCGGGCCATCTGCTGCTCTGGCAGCGGGGGGAAGGGCTGCGGATCCGCCGCTATTGGGAACCCCCCCGGGAGCTGGACCACGGCGGATCCAACCCCCTGGCCGCCTGGGAGGCGCTGTTCCAGCAGGTGGTGGCCGACCATCTGCTGTCCGACGTGCCCATGGGGCTGTTCCTGTCGGGAGGCTTGGATTCCACCGCGGTGGCCGTGGCCCTCGGGCAGGCGGGGCAGACCCCGGAGGCGCTCACCCTGGGCTATCCGGGCCAGGCCGGGGACGAGACCGCCATGGCCCGGGAGACGGCCGCGTTCCTGGGCCTGCCCCACCGCGCCATCGCCCTGCTCCCCGCCGACATCGACGCCGAGCTGGAGCGGCTGATCCCGGCCCTGGACGAACCCCAGGCCTTTTCCGCCCTCCTCTCCCAGTACCGGATTTGCCAGGCGGCGTCCCGCCATTACAAGGTGGTCCTCTCCGGAGACGGCGGGGACGAGGCCTTCAGCGGCTATCTGCGCTACCGCAACCTGAACCAACCCACCGGGGGCCGGTCCCCCGCCCTGCGCCGGATCCTGCGGCCCCTGGTGCGGCGCTTCGCTCCGCCCCTGGTGCGACGGGAGGCGGTGCGACGCTTCGCCTGGAGTTCCCCTCTGCACCGCCATGCCTGGCGGCTGTTCCAGCGCTTTCTGCCCGAGGAGATCGAGGCCCTGCTGGCCCCCCTGGGGGTCCACTACGACGACCAGCGGGCCTTCGCCCCCCTGACCCGCCATCTGGAACCCCGCCTGCCCCTGGGCCGGGCCCTGCAGCGGGTGGACCTGATGCATTTCTGCAGCGACCATGTCCTGGCCAAGGTGGACCGGACCAGCATGGCCCATGCCCTGGAGGTGCGGGTGCCGTTGCTCGACCACCGGGTGCTGGAATGGGCACTGTCCCGCCCCCCGGATCCCCGGGAGGAGACGATCGGCAAACCCCTGCTGCGGGATTATCTGCACCGGCGGGTGCCGGAGCGCCTGTTGAGCCGGCCCAAACAGGGTTTCAGCCTGCGGGGCGGGGCGGACGCGGACCAGCGGAAGGCCCTGGAACGGATCGCCCGGGGACCCTGGGTCACCCGGGGCTATTGGGACCGGTCCTGGCAGCGGCTGGTGGCCCCGGGGGTTCCCAACCGGGAGCAGCGCATCGGGGTCCTCGACCTGGTGAACCGCTGGGGGGAACATTGGCTGGGCTGATCAGTCATCCTGCTGCTGGTCCGGACCGACGGGCCACGACCGGGGAAAATATTCCTTGCCCTCCCCCGGCACGATCACCCGGTCTTCCTCGGCAATGGGGTCGGCCTTGGGCCACAGTCCGGGACGGGGTTCCGGTATGCCCAGATCCCAGGCCGGCGCGGACTGGTCCCGGATCACCGGATCGTCCCAGAGGTTGGTTCCTTCGGCGTCGCAGCTGAACTCGATGGGAATGCCGTTGGGATCGTAGCTGTAGATCGAAAGAAAGGCCCCGTGGTCCACCATGTCGGACACCGGAAACCCCGCCGCGTCCAGACGGGCCATGATCTCCCACAGCCGTTTCACATCCACCACGCCAATGGCGATGTGATCGAACACCAGGGGTCCCTTCACCGGCTCGCCATGGCGCCGATAGGGAATCCCCTCCACCTCGGGCCATTCGAAGAACGAGATGCGGTTGCTGCCGGATATCTGAAAAAAATATTGCCGGTAGCCGGGACGGCCATAGCTGTACACCAGCCGCAGGCCCAGCAGATCGCGCCAGAAATGCACGGTGCGGGTGATGTCCCGGGTGGCGAAAGCCGCATGGTGAATGCCGGTGTAGTCGTTGTTCATGGGTCTTCTCCTGAAGGGGCGCTTTGCTCAGCTTTTTTCCAGACTGTCCAGGACAAACCGGTCCCCCTCGTAATGGCCCACCAGGTGCCAGATGGCCTGGTCGGTCCAGCCGTGACACTGATGGGTGGCCGGCAGCCGGGGGTCGGCCATGGCGCGAAAGCTCAACTGGGCCGGATTGCTGCGCTCCCCCTCCAGGAACAGAGCCAACTGGTCCAGGCGTTCGTTGAGCAGCTCCAGACGGTCCCGTTGCAGGCCCACCACCGCATCCCGGAACGGATCGGCCAGGATCAGCAGGTCCGAGACGGGATCCAACAGGCGGTCGCCGTAGAATTCCCGGTGGTGGGCGTCCCACAGCAGCTCGCCCAGATAGGACAGGCCGATGCCGCGTTCGTCGAACAACAGCAGGTCCGGGTCCAGCCCCGACAGCTTCTCCGGGGTGATCGGCAAGCCCGCCGCCAGACGCCGCAGGCAGAAGAAATGCCTGGTGAACACCTTCTTGTCCCGCAACCGCACCCGCGGCATCACCAGGCGGGCCAGCTCGGTGCCCGGTTCCAGCAGAAAGATGGCCTCGTCGGCATAGAATGGCGCCAGGGTCTGGAGCATGCCCCCCAGTACCGGCGAGCCTCCGGCGGGGTTGAAGATCACATGGAACTGGTGCAGACGGTAGCGGGCCAGGATTTCCCCGCACCAGCGGGTAAAATCGGCCAGGCCCCTCTGGAGGGCCACCGCTTCCCCGCTGCGCAGACCGGGCATGGCGTGGATCACCACCCCCTGCCCCCGACCGCGCAGCCAGCCGCCGATCAGGCGGGCGGCCAGGGCATCGGCGCGGGCGTCGGAATGCACCAGTACATGGAAATCCCCCCCATCGCCCATGACGCCCCCGTTGAGGGCCAGCAGGGCGTTCAGCTCCGGACTGAGCCCGGCGGCCTCGCCCGGACCGGCCGCCAGCAGCCGCTCCTCCACGGCGCCAGCCAGCAGCTCCAGGCCGGCCCGATGGGTGGGATGATCGTCCCCGGCGGCGCCCGGTTCTCCCAGCAACCGGCGACCGCAGGTGGTCAGAATCAGACGCGGGTCCCGTTCCATAGCCTGCTCCAGGCCGGCCGCCGACGCAGGAATGCAAGGCGACCGGGGCGGCTGCCCTTCATGCCCCATCCTGTTGCCGCCGGTTGCGCTGCATCTCCACCACCAGCTGGTGGAACCGGGTCTTGAGGTCGTCCGGCTGCCCTTCCAGCATGACCGCCAGGACGTGGCGCATCGCCGAGCGGGGATCCTGCTCCCCGGTCTGGCCGGAGGCCAGCTCCCGCACATCGTTCAGGTGGTTCTTCAGCAGCTCCGCCGCCCTGTTCACCGAATCGAGGTCGATGTGGCCTTCCTGGCCGGGACGGGTGGCCAGCCGGATCAGGTCGGTCAAGCCGATGGCCTGCTGCAGGCCGACTTCGATCCGGTTCAAGCGGTTGGAATCCGACATGACCTGTTCTCCTCTGTCCTGCTGGTATACGACATCCGCCAGGGCAGAACCGCACGGGGGTGCGGTCCCACGGTCGGATGCTCCAGAATACTGGCAATTTCGGGACCATTTGCCCCAGACTTCCGACGTCGATCGCGACCACCCGGTTTCGGTTCAAGACGCCGGACCATCCGGACGATAAGCCAGGGTGAGCCCAGAGGGGGCTGATTGCAACCACAGCGGAGGCATTGTCACCGATGAACCGGCCCTGGTGGAACCGCATGATTCATTCCGTCGCCGACAAGGGACGGGATCTCCTCAATATCAACGGTTCAGCGCCGTCTTCCAAGGAATTGCGCCAACTGTGCGAGGAGCTGCTGACCGGCGCCGGTGAGGCCCGCGGCACTGCCCTGGCCCGGGAAGTGGTGCGGGTGCTGGAATCCATGCATGGCAACGCCTGGCCCGGTTTTCTGGAAATGCTCCACGAACACATGGGACCCAACCCCAAACGGGTGATGGAGGCCGTGGAAGCCTACCGCAAGGAGCCGGGGCCGGAAACCCTGATCCAGTTGACCCGGTCGGTGGAATCCCCCCGCCAGGAGCTGTTCCGCCGCATCAATCTGTCCCCCAACGGGACCCTCCAACTGGTGCGGCTGCGGGAGCATCTGCTGCGCACCCTCAAGGACCGGCCCCATTTGAAGTCGGTGGACGCCGATTTGCAACACCTCTTCCGGGCCTGGTTCAACCGGGGCTTTCTGGAGCTGAAGCACATCGACTGGAGCAGCCCGGCCCTGATTTTGGAGAAACTGGTCAACTACGAATCGGTCCATGCCATCCACGGCTGGCGGGATCTGCGCCGTCGCCTGGAACGGGACCGGCGCTGTTACGCCTTCTTCCATCCTGCCCTGCCCGACGAGCCGCTGATCTTCGTCGAGGTGGCCCTGATGCGGGGCATTCCCGATAATGCCGGCCTGCTGCTCAACCGCAAGGCGGAAATTCTGGATCCAGAACAGGCCGACAGCGCCATCTTCTATTCCATCAACAACTGCCAGTTCGGTCTGCGGGGCATCTCCTTCGGCAACTTTCTCATCAAGCAGGTGACCACCGACCTGAAGCAGGAGTTGCCCGGCCTGAAGAATTTCGCCACCTTCTCCCCCGTGCCCGGCTTCGCCGAAACCCTCCGACGCACCGACGACAAGGCGCCCTTCACCCCGGAACGCCTGCGCGCCCTGCTCGCCGACCACGAGGACACCATCCGTGAGGTGAGCGGCAAAAAGGATCCGGCGGAAGGCCTGCGCGCCCTGTTGGACAAGCCGGAGGTGGTCCGCACCCACCTGGCCGATGTGCTGGAAACCCTGGCCCTGGCCTACCTGACCCTGGTGCGGCGGGGCAAAACCGTTTTCGACCCGGTGGCCCTGTTCCATCTATCCAACGGCGCCCATCTGGAGCGGATCAACCCCCTGGGCGACTGTTCCAAGGAACGCTGGGACGCCTCGTTCGGGGTGATGGTCAACTATGTGTACGAGGTGGACAATGTCGAACGCAACCACGAGAAGTTCGTGGACAGCGGCAAGGTGAATCTGTCCAAACAGTTACAAAAGAAAAGCAAGGCGATTCGGGAGGTCTGGAAGGGGGGCTGATTTCGATCCTTCACCGGCATGGTCGTGCCGGCATTCTGCGATTTATTTCAAAGGACCAATCCCATGGCCGATGCGGAAATCGACATCACCGGCGAGGTCTGTCCCATGACCTTCGTCAAGATCAAACTCACGCTGGAAACCATGCTCGCGGGTCAGGTTCTGGTTATCCGGCTGCGGGGAGACGAGCCGCTGCGCAACATCCCCCGGACCCTGCGGGAGGACGGCCACCGGGTGTCCGGGCCGGTGGCCGACGGCGATGCTTTTCTGCTGGAAGCGGTCAAGGGATGGTAAGGGGATGATGGAAGCATGACAGCGCGATGGGGGGTTGGTGACCGGGGGGGCGTTGGTCTATTATTATAATAATACTCACCAGACTTCCCTCTGGAGCAGGATGGATCCCATGAAAACATCGACTCCTCTTCTCTGTCTGCTCGGCGGCCTGACCCTGTCTGGATGCTCCGTGATGTTGGCCCTGGATGGCAAAAGAGATCCCGACATGATGGCGGTGCAACTGGGCGCCTCCCGGGGCGAAATCGAGCTGGAATTGGGCCCACCGGTCCGTTCCGGCACCTTCGCCGGCAAGTCGGTGGAAATCTACCAATACCGGTCGGGCAACAACCCGAGCGTGAACCGGGCCCTGTTCCATGGGGTGATGGATGTGGCCACCCTGGGTTACTGGGAAATTCTGGCCGCGCCGGTGGAGTTTGCCGCAGGCGGAGCCGCCTTCGAACTGGCCATCGCCTACGACAAGGAGGGCAAGGTCGAGGTCCTGGAATTCGTCGAAAAAGGCATGACCGATCTCAAGGAAGAAAGCTCTTCGACCGCCGGCATGCAAGACGGCCAGACATCTCCCCAGCTGCTGCAGGATCCGGGTGCGGTCCTCAATGCGGATCGCAACCACGGCCAGGAATCCGTCCAGACGCTCTCCACCCGGACCGATCCACAGAACTCCACCCGGGCCGATCCACAGAAGGTGGATGTCTTCAAGGCAGAGCAGAACAGCAGCCAGACAGAGGAATGGGAGAGGGAGGCCGTTCAGTCGGCCGGTCCCAGGCGCCGGCATTCCAGGCCACAATAGATCCGGCTGTCGGCAAGAACCGCCCGGTTCAGCGGAATGCGGGTACCGCAGTGGGCACAGGCCACCAGCCGGCTGGCGTCCGGGTTGGCGGCCGGATCCACCGGCGTGGTGGCTGCGGGGGGGCGGGACAGATAGAAGCGTACCACCTTGAAAAGCAGCCAGCCCAGGCCGATGAGCAGCAGCAGTCGGATGAGTCCCATGGGTCAATGCCTTCTTTGGCT
This sequence comes from Magnetococcales bacterium DC0425bin3, assembly GCA_002753665.1. Taxonomy (GTDB): domain Bacteria; phylum Pseudomonadota; class Magnetococcia; order Magnetococcales; family DC0425bin3; genus DC0425bin3. Next base: position 42,826 of record PEAP01000002.1, on the reverse strand, counting down.
GTGGTGTCGAACGATCGCCGTGGCCACCTGCCCGGAGAGATCGGCCAGTTGCCGGCTCATGGCCGCGGCCATGGCCGGATAGTCTCCCGCAGTGATGGGCGTCGCGCTTTCCAACACCGTGCGGCGCACCTCCAGGAGGTCCGAGGAGTCGGGGCCATACAAGCGCCAACGCGCCACCAGGGTGATGTTCCCCGTGGGACCGGGTTCGAAGCGGGCCACCTGGATCAACAAGCGGAAGGCCGACCGGGAGGCGATCTGCGGGGACTGGGCGTAGACCCCACCATGGCCCAGCAGCTCGGCCAGATTCTCGGTCACCACCCGGGTGAGGTTGTCGGCCAGGTTTTCCCCCCATTGATTGAATTCGCTGGCATGGAGCTGATGTTCACCGTCCCGACTCACCATCTGGGGCCGGTTGAGGTAACCGGGCAGCACGATGGGCGCCACTTCCACCAGCGGCGCGGGGACGGCGGCGCCGGATCCCGGCAGTGGCGCCGGCGGCTTGTCCGTCAGGGGGGTCAGCAGATAGAGCCTTGTGGTCGAGTCGTCGCCGGCGGCTCCCCCCGCCGCGGTGCATCCGGACAGCACCATCGCCAGCAGGCCCGCCAGCAGCAGGCCCGACCGGCCCGGGAAAAAGCAGGACCGTGGCCCGGGCACCGGAAACAAGCGACAGAGATGAGGCAGGATCATCATGGTCAGCGTGGCGGCTCGGGGTTGCGGCCGAAGAACAGGGCCTGGGGGTTCTGGGACAGATAGGTGGACAGGGTCCGCACCGCCTGCGCGGCGGCACCGACCTCCCGCAGGGTTTCCACCAGGGTATAATGCATCGTGGCCTCCGGCGCCAGCAGGGCGCTGGTATTGTCCAGGGTCTGGCCGGCGCGGTCCAGGGCCGTCTGGGCGGCGCTGCCGGTCTGGTGCAGTTGCTCCACCAGGGGCGGCCCCTTGCGCTCCAGGGCCCGGCTCAGTTCCTTCAGAGCGGCGAGGGTGTCCCGCAGGTCCCGCACGGCAGCAGCCGTGTCCGGCCCGTTGACCAGGGTGTCGGCTCCGGCCGCGGTCTGCAGCAAATGTCGGGACAGTTCTTCCAGGGGCAATCGTTGGAGTTTGCCGACCAGGGCGCCCACCGATTGGGTGATCTGCTCCAGGCTGGCGGGAATGGTGGGCAGCTCGGGATGGGAATCTCCGTCGGTTCCGGCCAGGCGCAGGGGGGTGTCGGGGTGAAAATCCAGGGCCACCACCAGCTGCCCGGTGAGAAGGCTGCCGGTCTCCAGACGGGCCCGCAGCCCACGTTGCACCAGGGTTTGAATCACCTGCCGGGGGTCCTTCTGATCGGCGCCGATTTCGGTGATCCGCTCCGGTTCGATGCGCACCAACACCGGAATCCGGATGGTGCCCTCCCTGGGATCGTAGGCCATCTTGATCTCGATCACCTGCCCGATCTTGAGCCCGCGAAATTCCACCGGGGCGCCGGTCTTCAGACCGCGCACCGACCCCTCGAAGAACAGGACATAGTCGATCTTGCGGTTGTAGGCCGCCTCGCCGATGCTTTCGAAATCGTCATGGAGCCGAAAGATCGCACCGTTGGGGGCCGGCTGGGTCGCTTCCGGCGGTTCCAGGGTATCGAAGGTGACGCCCCCGGCCAGCAGGGCCTGGAGGGAGGCGGCCCGGACATCCAGGCCGTTGGCGTCCACGGTGGCCCGGATGCCGCTGGCGTTCCAGAAGCGGGTTTCCTGCCGCACCAGGGTATGGTGGGGAGCGTGTACGAAGGCGTGAATCATCACCCCCTGGCCGTCCGGGGCGAGTTCATAGCCTTGGACCTCCCCCACGGTGATGCCGCGATACTGGACCGGTGAACCGGGAGCCAGGGAGCCGAGCCGCTCGGCCTGCAGGACGAACCGGTGCCCGGGGGTGCCATGGCGGACGATGGGGGGAACCTCCAGCCCCTCGAACGCGAATTTTGGGTTGCCCGGTCCCGGATCCACCTCGATATAGGCCCCGGAGACCAGGGTGTTGAGGCCAGTGATCCCGGCGGCGGTCAGGCGGGGCATGACCACCCAGAAGCGGGTCCCCTCGGTGAGATGGGATTCGGCCGTCCGGATGAACCGCGCGGTGACCAGCACCCGGGACAGGTCGGGGGTGAGTTGCACCGTTTCCACCTCGCCCACTTCGACATCCTTGTATTTGACCTTGGTGCGTCCGGGTTCGAGACCGTCGGCGGTCTTGAAGGAGATCACCACCTGGGGCCCCATGTCGGCCAGGGTGCGATAGGCAATCCAGCCGCCGATGAGGGCGGCAATCAGCGGCACCAGCCAGATCGGCGAGGGCCAGCGCCAGGCCACGGCCTCCACCTGGGGGGGCGGGGATCCGGGTTCGAGGTCAACCATGACGGGCTTCCTTTCCTGACGGGCGGGCCCGATCCCAGATGAGCCGGGGATCGAACTGTTCGGCGGCCAGCATGGTGAGAATCACCACCGCGGCAAAAAATACCGCGCCGGGACCGGGCTCCACCGTCGCCACATTGCCCAGTTTGACCAGGGCAACCAATATGGAAATCATGTAGATATCGATCATGGACCAGCGCCCGATGGTCTCCGTGAAGCGGTACAACACAGTCCGTTCCCGCAGCCGGGTACTCCAGCCCCGCCCCACCGAGAGCAGCAGGCCGGCCATCACGGCCAGTTTCAGCACCGGGACCAGAATGCTGGCGAAGAAGACGATGGCCGCCAGGGGCCACAGTCCCGACTGGATCAGGGATTCGACCCCGCTGAGGATGGTATCCGGATGGCCGCGCCCGAGGCGGATCACCGTCATGATGGGCAGCAGGTTGGCCGGAATGTAGCAGATGGCAGCGGCGAGCAGCAGGGCCCAGGACCGCTCCAGGCTGGCAGGGATGCGACGGTGCAGGACGGCCCGGCAGCGGGGACAACGGCCGGCCGCCGCGGACCAGGTCAGGCCGCAATGGCGACAGCGGATATCCTCCCGCAACCCGGCGGGGAGCGGGGCCAGGGGGCGGAGACGCTGCCAGAGCTCCTCGGGGTCCAGGACAGTCCGGGTGGCGGAAATGATCACCATCAGCGCGGCAAAGGCGAAAAACGCGCTGCCCGTCTCCACCTGGGCCATCTGCCCCAGTTTGACGAAGGCCACCAGCACCCCCAGCATGTAGACTTCCATCATCCCCCAGCGGCCCCACTCCGCCACCAGACGGAACACCCGCACCCCCTGCCAGGGCCGGCGGCCCAGGACCAAGGGCAGCAGCAGCCAGATGAGACCCAGCAGATGGATCAGGGGAGCGAGCATGCTGGTCACCAGCACCAACGCTCCCAGCTCCCACAGGCCCCGCGCGCCCAGCTCCCAGGCCCCGGCGGCCAGGGTATTGACCTGCAACCGTCCGTTCAGCTCGAAGGTCAGGAAGGGCAAGGCGGTGGCCAGGATGAAGAACACCAAGCCACCCAGGGCCAGGGCCAGGGTCCATTCCAGTGAATGGGGATTGCGTTGACGCAGCAGCGCTCCGCACCGGACACACCGCACCCGACCCCTGGCGCTGGATTCCAGAACCCGGTGGGGCAGATCGCAGTCGGGACAGATCGTCAACGCACTGACAGATCCAGAGCCGAACCCAGAGGCCGGTTCTGGATATAATGGCTGTGGTATGATTTTTGCTCTCCATTTTGATATGGGACGCCAGACCGGGGCGCCGGATGTCTGGAACCGATATGAAAAAATGGAGGATAGCACAATGGATTCAAGCCTCGAACCCATGTTTGAATTTCGAGCCGATGCGGTGTGCTGTCCGGTCTGCGAGGGCCACCCGGGCAGAATTTACCGCTGCACCCACTGCGGAGAGGTCCGCTGTGGTCTGGCCACCTGCACGGGCAGCCAGGGGGGGCAAGCCGCCTGGGCCGGCTCGGGGGTCAAGTGCCGCAACTGCGGTCCCGGCCGGTACCGGGTCCTGGATTATGCCAGCCATGAAATGGACCTCTTCCTGCGCGAGTATCGCGACAGCATCGAGGCCCGGGACATCCTCCCCCGCAAGGTCCGGGAGACCGGGGACCCCCCCTCCTCCGGCTTCAGGAAATACCGTCAGCCCGAGACCGGCTGGCATGGATGACAGCGTTCAGCTGAAAATCGCCTCCCGGTCCATCATGGTCCGACCGCCAGAATCAGATCAGCTTGCGGATGGCGGCGACCAACTGTTCCGGGTTTTTGAAGGGTTTGACGATCCAGCCATTGACACCCACCTTCTTGCCCTCGGCCCGCCGGTCAGCGCCCCCTTCCGTGGTCAAGACCACGATGGGGGTGAACCGGTAGTCCGGCAGGGCCCGCAACTGACCGGCCAGCTCCAGGCCGTTCATGTTGGGCATGTTCAGGTCGGTGATCACCAGATCGACCCGCGTCATTTTTGCCTGCTCCAGGGCCTCCACACCATCCTGGGCCTGGATGACCCGGTAGCCGGCATTTTCCAGGTTGATGCGGATCATCTCCCGAACGCTGTTGGAGTCATCCACCGTCAAAATTGTTTTTTCCATCCCACCCCCCTATTCGAACCCCTGCCCCGACCTGCCACTCTTCCTGATTGATGTGATGGTATCGGGGCCTGGAAAAAGCAAGCAGAAAAACCGCGCCCGCTGTGACCGTGAAAGCCGGAAACCGGCTTTCATCGGTGGAGGGTGGAGGGCGGCAGGGCGCCCATGGAAAAATTTTGGATTGCAGGCCCGCCCCCGCCCATTTTATAGTCGTCCGATTGGGCAAAATCATGATTCAAGACAGATCCCCGGCGTCGCCGGCCCGAGGGGCAATCAGGGCCGCGAATTGCATGGAGGATCCCTGTCCGAAATCCGGCCGGAACGACCGGCAACCGCGGCTTGAACCGGATGGAAAACCTGGGGAGAAGGTCAAGGAGAGGAGATGAAATTCGCCAAATATTTATGGGAGATGCTGAGCAGGCCCGCCACCCGGACTCCCCTGGGCCTGCTGCTGTTGATCGGGTTCGTGGTGGGGATTGGGGCATGGCTTGGTTTCAATGGGGTGCTGGCCAAGACCAATACCACCGAATTCTGTATCGGCTGCCATGAAATGCAATGGCCCTACGAAGAGTATAAACAGACCATTCATTACGCCAATCGCAGCGGGGTGCGGGCCAGTTGCGCCGACTGTCATGTCCCGCAAGGGGACAGCGTCAGCGGCTGGTTTGCCAAGATGCAGGCCAAGACCCTGGCCGCCAAGGATCTCTACCATCATCTGTTGGGCACCTACGACACCAAGGAAAAATTCGAAAAAGGCCGTTGGGACATGGCCAATGCCGTCTGGGAACGGATGCGTGCCCGGGGCTCCCGGGAATGCCTCAACTGCCACGACTTCCAGGCCATGGATCCCGAGGAACAAGACCGGCTGGCCCAGAAGAAGCATGCCCAGGCAGTCAAGAAAGGCAACACCTGCATCGACTGCCACGCCGGCATCGCCCACAAGGAACCCAAGGAACCCAAGGACGAGGATGGGGCCAAGGGGGACGACAAGGATCAGGAAGACAAAGGCCAGGAGGACGAAGAAGACAAGGGCTGATCCTCCCCTCTCCTCTTTTCCCGGAATACCTGCAACGGCCCCGATTTTCGGGGCCGTTGCGTTTTCTCACACTCACCCCCCAGTGGTCTGATCCTGGAGCCTGACGGTGCCCCCCTCCACCCGGAACACCAGATCCGCGACCCGGACCAGCTCGGCCTGATGGGTGATGGCCAGAATGGTGAGTTCGCCGGTCAGGTGACGCAGGGTGGTGCAGATGGCCCGTTCGGTCGCGGGATCCAGGGCGGTGGTGGCCTCGTCCAGGATCAGCAGATCCGGATTCCCCAGCAAGGCGCGGGCAATGGCCACCCGCTGCCGCTGTCCCCCGGACAGGCGGGAACCCCGTTCGCCCAACACCGTGTCCAGCCCCTCGGGGAGTTGGGCCACGAAATTCCAGGCTTCGGCCCGGCGCAGGGCGGCTTCCACCTGGTCGTCACCGATCCCGGGCTGGCCCAGGGTCACGTTGTGCCGCAGGGTCTCGTGAAACAGAAACATTTCCTGGGGCACATAGCCGATCCGCCCCCGCCAGAAACGCAGATCCATCCGGTCCATGGGAACGCCATCGATGCGGATGGTCCCCTGCCGGGGCTGATAGAGACCGATGATCAGATCCACCAGGGTGGTCTTGCCGGCCCCGGAGGGACCCGCCATGGTAATGAATCTGCCGGCGGGAATTTCCAGGTTGATATCGGTCAGAATGGGCCGCTCGTCGAAGCTGAAGCTCACATTCTCCAACCGTATGGCCTGCTGCAACCGGATTTCCCGGACCCCGGAGCTGTGTTCCAGGGCATCGCTGGCCTGCCGGATGGCCGAATCCAGCGACCAGTAGGCGCTTTCGATTTCCATCAGGGTCTGCAAGGACCCCTGGAGAATGCCGATGGTGCTGACCGAACGGTTGAACAGCAGGGCCAGGATCATCAACACCGGCAACTCCAGGGCCCAGACGGAGATGGCAAAATAGATGCCCGCCGCCAGGAACACCGCCATGATCGGTTCATGCAGGGAGGTGAGCAGGTACTTGTTGAGAACCTGCTGGCGGGAGGACCGGCGCAGACCGATGGTCGTCTTTTCCAGGAACGCGAGCAGGAGATGCTCCCGGGCCATGGCCTTGAGGGGTTTCATGCCCTGCAGGCCGTCGGTCAACCGGATCAACAATTGATTGCTGAGCTGGGTCTGGTCCTTGCCGGCCCGCCGCATCCGTACCAGGGTCCATTTCAACACCATGTAGATGAACAGACTGGCTCCGAGCGCTGCGGCCGATACTTGCCAGGAGATGGTCACCGCCAACCCCAGAAAGATTCCCGCCCGGACTAGGCAGGCGGTGATATCGCCGATGGCCTGGAATGTGGCGGTGGCCCGCTGGGATTCCATGCCCAGGGCATTGGTGATGCGCCCCGCCGGCTGGCCGGAGAAATAGCTCCAGCGGGCACCCATCACCCCGCGGATCAGATCCAGCCGCAGCTGGGTGATGATGTGGGCGCTGGTGTAGCCGACGAAGGTCATGGCCAGCAACCGGGTGATCGCCTTGATGGCCAACGCCACCACGATGGTGGCCAACAGAATATCCAGGGTGGGCAAGAGGCCGACCAGAGCCAGCAGGTCGGTCACCACCGCCTGAATGCCGGAGGAATCCTGTTTGCCGTCGTTCATGGCCAGGTTGACCACCGGCAGCAGGGTGGCCAGCCCCAACCCCTCCATCAGGTTGGAGACCACCAGGCAGACCAGCACCATCAGCCCATGCCAGGGGTAAAGGCGGGCGAACTCCTGCACCATGCGCCAATAGGTCTGGAGAATGCCGTGTTCTTGATTGCTCATCGGGGCAAAGGAGGTCGCAGGAGGTTATCCCGCCCCGGGGGGGGGAGGAAGGGGACTGACATCAGGAGCGGGAGGGTTGCACAGGGAGGCGGTCAAATCCAGGGTTCATGGGAGGGAGGAGTCGGCCCCCGGGCCGGTATCGGCGGCCCGGGGGCGACAGGGGTCAGCGTTGCAGTTCCGGCAGGCTGGTGAGATCGGCCACCCGCTCGGCGGGATAGCCCAGGGCCTTGAAGTCCATGATGCCCTTCGGATCATGACATTCCTGGCACTTCCGTCCCGCCTTCTGGATGCCATGATTGACCATCAGGGTGCCCATCTGCCGCATCCAGTGGCTCTCCACGTTGCGGAGCTGGCCCTGGTCGTCGATGGGGTAGATGTTGGACCACTTTTCCACGCCGAAATAGTTCATGAAGGAGTCCATCATGTACGCCTTGAATGGCAACTGGTACATGCGTTTGACGATGGGGTGCTGGATCGCCGTCTTCATGGAGGCCAGGGCGTCGCCGGTCTCGTAGTAGCTGGGATAGTCGAAGGGCAGGATCATCGCCCCGAAGCCCCCCTGGTTGGACATGTCCTCGAACATGATGGCGTTGAACACCTTGAACGGGGCAATCTTGGAGTGGCCTTGGTTCATGAGGGGCCGGATGTTGTCCCGCAGCATCTTGTTGCGCCGCTCCAGCATCTCCGGGGATAGCTGGCTGACGGGATCGGTGGCGGCGCGGATGTAGGTCTCCACGTCCAGGTCGGGATAATGTCTCTTGATGCCCAGGGCGGCCTGGCGGATCTTGGCCAGGGCCTCGGGATCGGTGATGCGGGTCATCTGATTGTTGAACGGATCATAGGCTTCGCCACCCAGGGGATTGTTGCCCAGGGCGTTGGCCAGGAAGGTGCCATTGCCGTTGAACCAGAGGAAGTGGAAGCCCTTGCCGGGTTGGCCGGAGCGGTAGATATCCACATAGAGATGCACCCCTTCTTCCTCATTCCAGATGGGATGCACCCAGTCCCGCAGCACCACGCTGTCGTCCCCCAGGTGGTGGATATGGCAGGTTTCGCAGGCCACCCGGTCGCCGTGGCCATTGAGAATGGCCCGATTTTCCCCTTTCACATGGGGCGCGGCGGTGTGGCAGTTCTCGCAAGCCACCACTTGGCCCGGCAGGTCGTTGGCCACCAGGTCCACGCCCTTGGTGCCCCGGGGAATCTTGTGACCCTGGGGCACATGGCAGTCGGTGCAGCCCATGCCCACGGCGGCATGGACATCGTTGGCGGCGGTGATGGAGTTGGCCCGTTTGGCCCCGGGATGGAGAATGCGCTTGTTGACATAGCCCAGGTTGCGCGGGGCGGAATTCTGCGGCAGGTCGGCCTCCAGATCACCGCCCATGTTGTGCTGGTGGCACAGCAGGCAGTTGTCCCGATGGGGCAGCCCGACGGTCAGGGCGGCCTTCAGGGTGCGGTCCTGGTTCCAGCGCCGTCCATGCTGGTCCTGGAGGACATGGCGGTAATTCATGTCGTAGTTGCGGGCGTGGCAGATCAGGCAGTCCACCCCCTGCTTGACCTCCGCCGGCACATCGCCCACCGGCATCATCTTTTCGGTGGCGGGGTGGTAGCCGCCGCCGATGTGGCATTGACCGCAGCCCTCGCTGCGCACCTCCACCTCCCCGTGACCATGGGCCGGTTTGGTGTTGACCAGCTCCGCCCAGCCGGTCCAGGAGAAGGACCCCGGCACGCCGCAGGCCCGGTCGATCTTGCCCACCGGAATGGGCCGAGAGCCGGGCGCGTTCACCTGGCGGCCATCGTAGCCGTAGGTGGTGAACCCCGGACCGCTGAGCTGAAACTTGAAGTGGACCGACTCCACCACGTCATCGAGGGTCTTCACCTCCTTGACCCCATCGGCGGAGGCGATCTTCATCTTGGTGTGACAGGTCAGGCAGGTCTCCGGACCCTTGTACTGGCGGATGCCCGCCTCCCGGAAGTACTCGATGTGGGGAAACGGCGCCGAGCGCACGATGGACCGGGTCTTCATCAGCATGTCCACCTTGAGACGGCGGGCAAAGGGGTCCGTTTCGTGGGCCACCAGCCGATCGGCCTGTTCGGTGCGATGGGCCTCGGTCAGGACCTTGGCCAAGGCCTCGAACTCCAGCTCGCTGACCGGCTTGGAGGATTCGTAGGTAAGAGGTTTGTTGACCACCCCGGTGTATTTCTCGAAGAAGACGGGATAGATCAGACGCCCGACCACCACGGCCCCGCCCAGGAACAGCAGCAGGGTGAGCAGCGGTCGTTTGCTGAGGGATGCAGGCAGGATGCTCATGGTTGTTCCTCCGCCTTGATTTCATGGCCCCGGAGCATTTTCCGGAAATCCGCCGTCACCGAGGAGCCGGCGGTGGCCAGATAGAGATGACCCAGCAGAAATGCCACCAGCAGATAGCCCAGCAATTGATGCAGCACCGCCATGGGCCACAGACCGCCCATGCCCATGATGTCCTCCGGGGCGTATTCGGGAAACATGAATAGCAGTCCGCTGACGATCAGCAGGGGCAGCATGAAGAACATCACCCCCAGATAGGTCAACTGCTGCAATGGGTTGAATTTGCAGCGAGCCGTGGCCGGAAACGGTTGGGGTCGGCCGTGAAAGATGTCCACCCCGTAGTAACGGATCTGGATCAGGGTCCGCTCCAGCAGCTTGCGGGGCTCTGGCAGATAGTGGCGCAGGTTGCCGGTACTCAGGTTGAAGGCCAGGAAGAAGACATAGGCCAGGGTCAGCAGAACGCCGCAGACGTTGTGGATCAGACGGGCCTGGGCGAAGGGCATGATCCAAACCGAATCCCCGGAAAAGTGCAGGCTGGCGCCGGTCACGATCAGGGCGAGAAACAACAGGGCGTTGGTCCAGTGCCACAGCCGCAGCCAACGGGGGTAGAGTTGCACGGTGTCACGCATTGTTCGCCCTCCGGTAGCGGATATAGCGTCCCAGGCCGTGGGCCGAGACCCCCAGCAAGGTGAGTCCCAACAGGGCCAGGCCGCCCCGGTCCAGCCAGCGGTGGGGGGTCATGCCGATGACGTAGGCATCGTTGAGGACCAGGCCATTGATGAAACCGGCCTTCTGGCGTTCCTCCTGCACCTGGAACTTGTAGAGTTTGGTCAGCAGGATGGAATCCTTGGAGTGGCAGACCACGCAATTGCGCTCGGCATGCTGGCCGGGCAGGATGACATGGGATCCACCCAGATGGGGCGTGTGACAGTCGATGCAGCGCACGGCGCGCCAGTGCAACGCGGTCTTGGGCAGCCATTGATGGATGGTGTCCAGGCTGGCGAAGCGGCGCTGGGTGAGGTCCCCGGTGCGCCCCTGGCCGGCATGGCACTTCTGGCAGATGGCATTGTCCCGCTTCACCAGATCGCTCACCCCAGCCAGCTTGCCATCGCCCTGGAAGGAATGGGGATCGTGGCAGGAGAAACAGTCGAAACGGTCCGGCATGGCCTGAAAATGGGCGCTGCGCTCGAACTCCCGTTCGATCCGCAAGAACTTGTCGCGCTGGAAGCGGTTGTTGCTGCCCTCATGGCAGTCCACGCAATGTCGGGTCTCCATCCGGGTGGGACGGTCGTGGGGATAGAGCCGAAAGCCCTCGCCGTGGCAGTCCAGGCATTTCATCTTGGCATGGCTGGATTTGGCCATTTCCTGCCGGTTCACATGCAGGGCGACCATCCGTCCGGTGGCGGGATCCAGATAGGCCAGGCTGGCCATGCCATGGCAGCGGAAGCACTGATCGTCGGAATTCGGGGTGGTGCCCGCCGCCCAGGCCGGGCCAGCGCCGACCATGACCAGGGCGAGCAACAGCAGGGCCGGCAGCCACACGCCGATGGGGTGTTCAAGCTCCCTGTTCATTTTGTTGGATCCTTTTTCCGGGCACAGGGCCGGGGTCGAAAAGCCGGAAACCGAAAACAGGGTTTTCGGTTTCCGGGTCTGGAGGCTCCCCCCTCCCTCAGTGGAGGGGGACCTGCCTGAGGTGGCTTGGCAATCAGGCCTGGTTGCCGGAGGCTTCCAGGAGCTTGGTCACCCCCGACTTGACATTGCGTCTGTGGTAATAGTCGCGAGCCGTCTTGCCTTCCTTGTCGGCCAGGGTGGCATCGGCCCCATGGCTGATGAGAATCCGCACGGTATCCAGATGGTCGTGGCGGGTGGCGAGCATCAGGGCGGTGGTGCCATCCTCGTTGGCGGCATTGACGTTGGCGCCGCTGGCGAGAATCGAGGCCACGATCTCGGTATAGCCCTTTTCAGCCGCCAGCAACAGGGCGGTGCAGCCGCAGGCATGGCGGGCGGTCAGCTTGGCTCCGGCGTCCAGCAACTGGTCCACGGTCTGGACATGGCCGCCCTGGGCGGCCAGCATCAGGGGCGTGTAGCCCTCTTTTTCCTGATGGTTGGGATCGGCGCCCCGGGCCAGCAGGATGTGGACGATGTCGTCATGGCCGCGCTCGGCGGCATGCATCAGGGCGGTGCGGCCCTCCCGGTTGGCGTTGTCGGCCTTGGCCCCACGGTCCAGCAGGGCGGTGACCGCCTCGGGATACTGGTAGCGGGCGGCCAGCATCAGGGCATCCTGACCGCTGCGGGTCTGGATGGTCACATCGGCCCCCCGCTCAAGCAGCATCTCCACGATCGGCTGGTTGCCCCACTGGGCGGCCAGCATCAGGGGCGTGTACCCCCAACGGTCCTGGGCATTGACGTTGGCCCCGCCGGCCAGCAGGCGCTCCACCACGGCCACATGGCCGTTCTCGGCGGCCAGCATGAGGGGATTGCGCCCCAGATAGCCCTTGATCTCCTGGTCGGCTCCCCGGCTCAACAGGCTGTTCACCTCATCCAGCCGGCCGTCCATGGCGGCAAGGGCCAGCCGGTCGGCGGCGGGCGGTTCGGGAGCCTGCATGGTGCTGACGAATGCGGCGAGGCCGGCAACGGTCAACAGCGTGGCGGCAATCCTGCGTCCTGTGGCTTTCATCTTTCGTCTCCTGACGATAACACTATCTTGAGCGCCCGGGCAGCCCAGCAAGGCTGCCGGGACGAACGTTTGTACCCTGTCAACGGGAAGCGACTTTCCGGGATGCCTGTCCCAGGGACCAGTCGGGCTTTTTCGTTTTCATTTGATGGTATCCCTGTGGCATTCTGTCCGGTTACCGTGGAAGCCGGAAACCGGCTTTCATCGGTGGAGGGGGGAGGGAGGCTTCCCCCATCCATCGAAAGTTAGAATCCGCTACTCTTCTAACATTAGCGTTTGCTTGTAAAATGAATATGCACATCCAATGCCAAACCACGTCAACAAATTCCACATGAGCGTTCACAATTTATTAACGTATTGTTTTAAGATATTTTATACCGGTGTGCCGGCGGCGTTCCAACAGACATGTCCCACCATTTGGGCACCATGTCCTCCTGCGGACAGGGCACCCGGTCATTCTTTCCGGCACTTTTGACACATTGTGTTCCATTTTTCCCCCCGGAAGTCGAGACTTCTGGGACAGGGCCAATGTTTGACCCAGGAATCCATCCAATTGATTCTCATATTGATTCCATACATGGAGCCGCTGGATGGGACAGGTCTGGGACATTCCGTCCCAGACCTCCTGGAACAGGGTGCGACACATGGGCCGGGCCAATCCGGACGGATAGTTGATATTATTAAACAAAAACAATATATTAAATTTAATCTCCAGCTTGGCTGCCGGAATTGCGGTCTGGAGGAATGGGTCCTCTGTCCGACGTGATGAGCCAATGGAGAATTTTTTGGAACACAGTGTTTCAACCGACCCCGGCACGGGGCCACCAGCCACCCCGATCCCGGGAGGTCAGCCGCCAGGGAAGGGTCCGGATCCATGCCGAAACGACCGCGCATTCTGATTGTCGAGGAACAACCCCCAGGCGTGGTGCCCCTGGAGGCCTGGCTGGACCATCCCCGCTTCCGCCTCACCATGGCCCATGGCCGGGGCGAAGCAGAAACAGCCCTCCAGGGCAGCGCCTTCGATCTGATCCTGGTCATGGTCTCCAACCGGGGCGGGGATCCGGAATGGTTGAGTCACATCGAAACCCTGGGCCTGGGCGCTCCCCTGGTGCTGGTGGGCGGCAAGGCCGCTTCCAGCGGTCTGGCCAGCATCGTCTTCGATCACCTCACCGCCCCGGTGAACCGGGAAACCTGCCTCAAGACGGTGGATCTGGCCCTGGAATTCCGGGCGCTGTCCGGTCGGCAGCACCTGCTGTTGCAGCAGTTGGAGACCGTGCTGGCCGGGGTCCGGGAGCCGGTTCTGCTGGTGGACGAAGCCCAGGTGGTGATGATGGCCAACAGCGAAGCCCGCTCCCTGTGCGGTTTCCCGGTCCCCGCCACCGGCGGGCCGGTCCTGTTGCGGAACCTGGACGGCTGGGGTCCGCCCCTGACCGAGCTGTTCATGACCGTCAAGGGGGATGGCCGGTCACTGCGCCAACCGGTCCGGGTGGACAAAAGGCCGGGAGAAACCCCGGAAGAACACCTGGTGTGGGCCGCCCCCATGCAGGGCAACGCCGGACGGTTCGCCGGGGCGGTGCTGGTCATTCAGGGATCGGGGGAAGGCCCCCGGGCCGATCCCGCTCCCAAGAAACGCGGTCGCTTCCACCGCCTGATCGGCGCCAGCACCGGCATGACCGAGGTCTATTCCCTCATCGAGGACGTGGCCAGCCTGGACACCACCATCCTGATCACCGGCGAAAGCGGCACCGGCAAGGAGCTGGTGGCCGAGGCGATCCATTACCAGAGCAAACGCAACGGCGGCCCCCTGGTGAAGGTCAACTGCTCCGGCCTGGCCGAAAGCCTGCTGGAGGATGAACTGTTCGGCCATGTCAAGGGGGCCTTCACCGGCGCGGTCCGGCCGCGCATGGGTCGCTTTCAACTGGCCGACGGCGGGACGATCTTTCTCGACGAGATCGGCGATGTCAGCCCGGCCATGCAGACCCGTCTGCTGCGCACCCTCCAGGAAAGGGAGTTCGAACCGGTGGGGGATTCCCGGACCATCAAGGTGGATGTGCGCATCGTAGCGGCCACCAACCAGGATCTGTCCCGCAAGATCCGCGAGGGCGCCTTCCGGGAAGACCTGTTCTTCCGCCTCAAGGTGGTGGAAATCAAGCTGCCCCCCCTGCGGGAACGGGACCAGGATATCGAGCTGCTCACCGACCATTTCCTGCACAAGTTCAACGCCAAATACGGCCGCAGCGTCAACGAGGTCCACGAAACCGTCCAGGAAATTTTTCGCCATCACCTCTGGCCCGGCAATGTCCGGGAGCTGGAAAACGTGGTGGAACATGCCTATGCCGTCTGCCATGGCTCCACCATTCGGGTCAAGCACCTGCCCAAGGAGTTCCTCAAGACCAAGATGCCCTGCGGCGAGCGCCACCAGCCCACCGAACGGGGCGGCGGCCATTCCCCCCGCCGCCAGCAGGAACGGGAGGCGATCCTGGAGGCCCTGGAAACCACCCACTGGCACAAGATGGAGGCCGCCCGCCTGCTGGGCATCAGCCGCAGCAGCCTCTACCGGAAGATGAACGAATTGGACATCCAATGATCCCCGACCGGCACAAACATCATTGATAACCTCCCATAAATGAATTTATTGTTCTGCTTCCCGGGGGGGGGACACAGGGGGCATTGGCCCCGCCATTGCAATTGCATAGGCTGGCCGCCTCTCTCCGGCCGGCAGTCTTTCCCGGTTCCTTCAGCGTGACAATACAGGGCAGCAGCCATGGCACAAAACGACCCCCATTCCCGTCCCGGGCCCAGCGCCGGCCGTCTTCTGCCAACGGTCCTGTCGATCCTGGCGCTCTGGGCGGCATTGTCAGGCGCGCTGGCCCTGGCGGAAGACAAGGCGGAACCTGAAAAGTCGGTCCGCAGCACCTTCGACTCCCTCAGCAAGGACAGCGCCATCTGCCTGTCCTGCCATGTGGAGGAACACCGGGGCCTCTATCAGCAGTGGGGGCGCTCCAAGCATTACGGAGCCAATGTGGGCTGCTACGAATGTCACCGGGCCGAGGCCCAGGACCCGGACGCCTTCATGCACAAGAAATACCTGATCTCGGTCCTGGTCACTCCCAAGGATTGCGGCCGTTGCCACGAAAAGGAATATCAGCAGTTCAGCCGCAGTTCCCATGCCCACGCGGGCAATTTTGCCGGCACCCCGGCCGATACCCTGGCCAAGGTAGTGCAAGGCACTCCCCATGAAGCCGGCCTGGGAGCGGCCATGAACGGCTGCTGGCAATGCCACGGCTCCAAGGTGGCCGTGACCGGCAGCGGCAAGCTGGATCCAGCCACCTGGCCCAATTCTGGCATTGGCCGCATCAACCCGGACGGTTCTCTGGGGGCCTGTAGCGCCTGTCACCAGCGCCACGAGTTCTCCCAGATCCAGGCCCGGCGTCCGGAGGCCTGCGGCAAGTGCCACCTGGGACCGGCCCATCCCCAGAAGCAGATCTATGACGAGTCCAAACATGGTATCAACTTCTACGCCAACGTGAACCATCTGAACCTCGATTCCTCCAAATGGGTGCCGGGGGAGGATTTCGACACCGCGCCCACCTGCGCCACCTGCCACATGTCCGCCACACTGAAGACCCCCCTGACCCACGATACCGGAGAGCGGATCAGCTGGAATCTGCGCGGCCCCATCGCCATGAAGGTGGACGAACTGAAAAAACAGGACGAAAAACAGGCCGAAGGGAAAAAAAGCGCCGATGACAAGCGCAACGCCATGCAGGAGGTGTGCGTTTCCTGCCATACCGAAAAGATGGTGGAGGGGTTCTACAGTCAGTTCGACTCGGTGGTGGAACTCTACAACGAAAAATTCGCCCGGCCTGGACTCGACCTGATGCAGGTGCTGGAGAAAACCGGGCTGCGCACCCCCAAGGAATTCGACGATCCCATCGAATGGACCTGGTTCAAGATCTGGCACCTGGCCGGCCGGCGGGTGCGCCACGGCGCCTCCATGATGGCCCCGGACTATGTGCAGTGGCAGGGCTTCTATGAAATCGGGGAGCTGTTCTATACCCGGCTGCTGCCCCAGGCCGAGGAAATGGCCGACAAGGCCTGGCAGGCCGGCAACAAGACTCAGGCCACGGAGGTCCGGGATCTGATCGACAAGATCCGTTCCCGGCCGGACCATCTGTGGAGCAAGCGCACCGCCCAGTAGGCAGGCGGTCGGCGCGGGCAGGACGGGGGAGACACCATGGGACGCCGCATGTACGGCCACATTCGGATGGCACTGGTCCTGCTGTCTTGTCTCCTCCTGACACGTCCCGCTCTGGCCCAGGTGGCCGGCACGGACCTGGAACCGATCCCGGTCACCCCGGATACGGGCAACGTCCGTTGCCTGGCGTGCCACGGGGAAAAGGGCTTCGCCACCCCCCTGGGAACCAATGCCCTGGGGGAACGCAAAAAGCTGTATGTCGATCAGGAGGCGCTGAAAAAAACGGTCCACGGGGAACGCCGCTGCGTGGAATGCCATACCGATGTCACCACCATTCCCCACAAGGCAGGCGTGAAACACCGGGTGGATTGCGTCGGCTGCCATTCCGAGCTGAAAAAGAACTACCGGGACCGGGGCAAGGGTTGGGACCGGGAGGTGGTGGCCAAGGTCATGCGCAATATCGGGCTCTACATGGACTCGGTCCATGCCATTCCCGGCAAGGAAGACCCGTCCCGCCCGGTCACCTACTGCACCGACTGCCACCGGGGACATGACATCCACCCGAAGGGCAGTCCGGAACGGGAACAGTTCCTGCTGGACACCCCTCGCATCTGCGGGCGTTGCCACTCCAAACAGTTGGCCGACTATGAAGAGTCGGTCCATGGCGTGGCGGCGCTGCGCCTCGGCGACAAGGCCCCGGCGGTCTGTGCCGACTGTCATACCGCCCACGCCATTACCCGGGCCCACGAGGATCCCGCCAAGCTGGCCATCACCAAGAGCTGCGGCTCCTGCCACGAAGCCCAGTACCAGAGCTACACCGCCACCTATCACGGCCAGATCAACGTCCTGGGGTTCACCCACACTGCCAAGTGTTTCGATTGCCACGAATCCCACCTCAATCGCCGGGTGAACGATCCGCGTTCCAAGGTCAACGGTGCAAACCGCAAGCAGACCTGCCTGCGCTGCCATGCAGGGGTTTCCCCCGGATTTCTCACCTTCCTGCCCCATGGCAACACCCACGATTTCGAACGTTATCCCGAAATGTGGCTGGCGTCGAAAGCCATGATCGGCCTGCTGGTGGGGGTGTTTCTGTTCTTCTGGACCCATTCGGCCCTGTGGTTCTACCGGGAGCGCCAGGAACGCCTGCACCTGATCGCCGCCGGCCATCCGGTGTCCAAAAAGGTCTGCCGCCGCCGGGTGGGCCCCCCCGGGGGACCCAAGGGCGAGGACCCCCTGGGCCATGTCCAGCGGTTCTCATGGGTCTGGCGGCTGTTCCATCTCTGTTTCGCCCTGTCCATCATGACCCTGGCCTTCACCGGCATCACGGTGATGTATGCCGACGCCTTCTGGGCGCCGCTGGTGGCCAAGGTGTTCGGCGGGGCCAAGGTGATGGCCGTGCTGCACCGGTCCGCGGCCCTGGTGTTCGCGGGGGTGTTCTTCATTCATCTCACGGCGGTGTTCTACAAGATCCTGTGGCGCGACCGGAAGACCTTCCGCTGGTTCGGTCCCGACAGTCTGGTGCCGAATCTCCAGGACCTGCAGGATTTCATGGCCATGCTGCGCTGGTTCTTCGGCAAGGGGCCCCGGCCGCTGTTCGACCGCTGGACCTACTGGGAAAAATTCGACTACTGGGCGCCCTTCTGGGGCATGTTCATCATCGGCGCCTCGGGGCTGGTCCTCTGGTTCCCCCGGACGGCGGGGGAGTACCTGCCGGGCTGGATCTTCAACGTCGCCACCATCGTCCATGGCGAAGAGGCCTTCCTGGCCATCGTCTTCATCTTCAGCGTCCATTTCTTCAACTGCCACTTCCGCCCCAGCAAGTTCCCCCTGGACATCATGATGTTCGTGGGCCGCATGCCCCTGGAGGAATTCAAGGAAGAGCGGCCGGTGGAATACCGACGGCTGGCAGCGACCGGTGCGCTGCGCGACCGCTTGACCGCAGCCCCCTCCCCCGGCCTGAAGCGCTACTCGCGGATGCTGGGCTACACCCTGCTGACCATCGGCGTGACCCTGTTGTTCATGGCCCTGACCGGGGTGGGGGGGCATCTGCTGCAGGAGTTACCGTGAAAATCTCGGAGCGACTTTCATCGGTGGAGGGTGGAGGGAGGAGGCTGGTGAGGGCCTCGGTGACCAATCCCTGGAACCGCGCGCAGAACCGGTCCCGGGCCCCGGGGCCGAACAGGTAGGAGCAATACCGCTCCTGTCCTGCCCGGGCGATCTCCAGATGGTGGTCTCGCCGGGTCAGGATGTCGGCAATCCGCTCCTCCAGATCGTCCAGATCCCAGCGGTGGGCCACCAGGGTGACACCGTCCTCGTAGAGGGGCGGCCAAGTCTCCAGGTGGGACATGTCCGGCTTGAGCAGCACCGCCCCGGCCAGAAAGGTCTCGAAATCCCGCAGCGCCACCTCGCCCCAGCCGAAGGGGGAGATCACCAGCCGGGCCTGCCGCAGCTCCCGCAGATAGGCCGCCCGGGACACCGGCCGACTGGCGACCCGCCCGGCCAGGATGCGCACCATCTGCTGGCGCTGCCAGGCGATGGTCTCCCGCTGGTAGCGGGTGTTGATGCGGCAGCTCATTTCCAGCGGCCGGGGGGCATCCGGCGGATGGCAGTCGTCCGATGGCTGCAGCAGGGCGGACCAGCCCAGATGGCGATACAGACGCCGCTTCAGGGGACCCCAACGGGAATAATCGCACAGGCCGGAATGCCAGGAGACCCACAGTTTGGCCAACCAGTGGGGATTGTCGATCACCTGGGACGGTTCGGGCTGGTGGTCGGTAAGGCCGTGCCGGCGGTGATAATGGTCGGTGAAGAGGCGGTTGCCGTAGAGGGAACGGCCGTAGAGCGTGCGGTCCCGGAGCAGGTGGTTCTTGCAGTACAGGCGGACCCAGGGCAGCACCCCCTCCACCAGCCAGCCGCTGCTGTCGCCGGTATCGAAAAAAATCACCGGGCCAACCCGGGCCTGAAAGCCCTCGAAATCCGCCCGGACCCGCTCGGCGTCGGTGATCCACAGGGAACGGTGGACCTTGGAATCCACCGCCAGCAGGTCGCAATCGGTGAGACCCGGCGCGGCCGGATCGAAGAAGAACTGCAGGTCCAGACCCCGCTCCCGGAGAGCCGACCGGTAGCGGAGCAGGGGAAACAGCAGCCCGCGCCCGCCGGGGGTGAGGCAGCCGGCGGTCAGGAGGTGGATGCGGGTTGCCATTTCAACCGAAATTGAGCAATCCGTTGAGTACCGCCCGGGGTTGCAGCCCCAGGATCACGCTCTGCTCGATGGTGCCCAGCTCCTTGCAGGCCACGCAGTCCAGGTCGGCCAGATGGTCCCAGGCGGCCTGGAAGCCCACCTCATAGAGGTTCTTGCCCTCGCCCCATTTCTTGGTGCAGGGATAGACGTTGCCGTCGGCGCTGATGAAGCACTGGTTGCGTCCCAGTTGGCAGGGGTAGTAGCTGTCCGCCGGAACCTGGGGCAGGTCTTTCTGGTAGAGTGTGGTGCGGTCCGGCAGGGGCCATTTGTCGGCATAGGCCACCGCCACGTCGGAACTGACGATGGGCAGGCCGCGCTTTTTGAGGTCCTTGTAGCTGCGGTAGAAGGCCATGGTCTCCTCTTCGGAGAGCAGGAAATCCGGGTCCATCTGCTCGATGCCGGGCAGGCCGTTTTCCGAGTAGTTGAGCCGCACGCCGAGGCGATTGCAGAACCCGGCCAGAAACGTCAGGGACTCCTGGGCCATGGTGCGGCGGCAAAGGGTGGCGTGGACCCGCACCGACAGGCCCTCGGCCACGGCGAACTCGATGGCATCGACGATCTTTTCGAAGCTGTCCTTGCCTCGCCCCTTGTCGTTGGCCTCCTTGTTGCCGTCCAGACTGATGCAGAGATGGTCCAGCTGGCGCAGGGCCTCGATGTGCTGGCGCACATAGAAGCCGTTGGTGGTCAGTTCCAGGAAAAAGCCCTTGGCCCGGGCGTAGTCGATGAATTGGTCGATATCCTTCCGGATCAGGGGCTCCCCGCCCAGGATGTTGATCCAGCGGCAGCCGGCGGCATGAATCTGGTCGAGAATGCCGGTCAGGTCGGCCAGGCTGGGCTCCTGCAGCGCCTTGTTCTCGATCACGTCCATGGCATAACAGTAGAAGCAGCGCAGGTTGCAGCGCTTGGTGACCAGAAAGCTGACCCGCACCGGGATGCGCCGGCCGGTCAGCTTCTGTTTGAGCAGGGCCAGGGCGGCGCCGCGACCACGATAGAGAGTCTTGAGGGGTCCCAACATGGGTGGATCCTCTCTCAGGCCTGATCGCCCGCGACGCCCGCGGGACGGGTCTGGGCCCATTGGGGCAGCACCTGGGGCACGAACTCCCGGGCCACGTTGAGCAGTGGCCCGAGCCGTACCAGAGAGCTGGCGTAGACCATGCAGAACAACTGACAGTTGGAACAGAACCAGTAAGTGCCCTGGCGACGGCGGGCCTCCTGGGCCTCGGGTCCGTAGAAGGCCGCCCGCAGGTCGTCCGAAGACACGGTGCGGTGGGGAAATTCGATGCAAGGCAGGGCCACATCGCCATTGGGCTTGATGCTCAGGGCGGTGTTCATGGCCAGGCAGCCCACCTTTTCCAGACCGCCGGCCCTCAGGACGCTCCAACTGGGCTCCCCGGAGGTGACCACGTCCCGGTGCCGGGCGCGAACGGCCTGAATGCGGGCCATGCTCTCGCTCAGGGGGAACTGGAGGTGGTCCAGCTTGCCCTGACGCTCCCGGGCGTCTTCCAGATCGAAGCCCCCGCGTTTGTCGCCGAAGCTGTAGCCGTCCACCGGCACGATGCTCATGCGGATGCCCAGCCGACGGCAGAGACTGGCGAGATAGTCCATGTCCGCGTCCCGGGTGCGGCGGGAATAGGTGGTGCCGATGGCCGGCCGCCGGTTGTGGGCCACCAGGAATTCCAGGGTGCGGATGGCCTCGGCCATGCCGTCCACCCCCGGGGGCGCCCGACGCAGTTCCCGGTTGAGTTCCGGCGCGCCTTCCAGGCTGACCCGCAGCACATCGGCCTCCAGCAGCATGGACCGGCGCTGGTCGTCCATCACGCCGTTGGTGGTCACCGCCACCCGCAGTCCCCGGGAGCGGGCATGGGCCAGCAGGTCACCCAGATCGCTGCGCAGGGTGGGTTCCCCCCCCACGAAGTTGAGGACCCGGGTCCCCAGTTCCGCCAACTGGTCGATGATCCGTTTGGCCTGCCCGGTGGAGGTCTCCTTGCCCCAGGCGTTGGGATCCAGACGCGATCCGCAGAAGGTGCAGTTGAGATTGCACCGGTAGGTGATCTCCCAGTGGGTCATCAGCGGCACGGGGCGCCCCAGGGCCCGCACTTGCAGGATGCCCTTGAGCAGACCGAGGTACCAGGACATTTTCATCGCGGCAAACCACGCTGTCGGCAGGAATTCATGGGGGAGTCGGGCGGCGAGTGAACCGTTGACCGATGACCTGGGTGACGGTGATCCGCAGGCCGTCCAGCATCCCCCGGGGGGTCAACATCCGCCGCCATTCCAGGGGGGCGGGCCAGAAGCAGCTCCGGCAGGGCAGGTCGGCGGAGCGGGCCAGGGCGGCGTCCAGGCCGTGGCTGCGCAGATTGCCCGGCTGGAACCGCTCCGGAATGTTCCACAGGGTGGAACAGGGATAGATGTCGCCGTTGCTGTCGATGTGGACCCACACCTGCCCGAACAGGCAGGTTTCACGTGGATCGAGGACCTCCCCCGGCCGGCGCCAGATCACCTCCCGGTACGGCAGGGGGTAATCGATGACATGGCGCAGGGCCGACTCCGAGAAGAGGATGTACCGTCCCCGCTCCGGATCGGTGCGTTTGAGGTGCAGCAGGGTCCGATAGTAGTCCTTGGCCTCCTCCCGGGTCAGCATGATCTCCTCTTCCAGCTCCCGGCGGCCCGGGGGGAAGGTGGCCAGCAGGTTGAAGGTGATGGGCACCCGGTGGGTCCGGGCGAAGTCCAGCATCCAGGGAATGGCGTCCCGGCTCTGGCGGTTGGCCATGCAGTTGATGCGCACCGGCACGCCGATCTTCTTGAAGAACTCGATGGCCTCCAGGGTGACGCGGAAGGCGTTCTTGCCGCGGTTGACGGCGTTGGCCTCGGGGGGACCGTCCAGGCTGACCATCACCGCGTCCAGCTTGGCCAGGGCGGCGGCGTGCTTCTCCACCCCGATGCCGTTGGTGATCATGTCCAGGTTGAGGCCCAGGCCCTTGGCATGGTCGATCAACGCATCCACCCCGTCGAACAGCAGGGGTTCGCCGCCCATGAAGGTGACCGAAATGCAGCCCCGCCGGTGCAGGCCGTCGAGGGTCTGGCGCCACTCGTCCAGGGTGAGGTCGGACTGGATGTCGGAATTGACATCGACGAAGCAGTACCGACACTTCATGTTGCAGCGGTTGGTGAGGATCAGGTGGGCAAAGATGGGCCGGCGCCGGCCGGTGCGGTGGTAGCGCCCCAGACCGGCGATGATGCGTGCCCGGTTCCGTGCCAGTTGCAGGAAGCCCATGTCGACCTCCGGTCGTCTGTCAGTCCTGCGCTCCGCCCAGGCGCCGGGGCGGGGTGTTCTTCTTCTCGATCAGGCCGCGGAAGAAGGTGGGGTGCAGACCGGTCACCTTCACCGCCCAATGCTTCCAGGCCGGACCGATGAACAGCCGCTCCCGGGGGTTGGCCATCACCTCCAGCACCTTGTGCGCCATGAATTCCGGAGTCACCTTGTCGCCGGCCTGGCGAAAGGATTCGTAGTTGGGATTGGCCAGGAAGTCGGTTTCGATGGGGCCCGGAAACAGGGTGGAGATGTGGACCGGGCTCTGCTCCAGCTCGTACCCCAACCCGTCGCAATAGGCCAGCAGGGCGGCCTTGGAGGCGCAGTAGGCGCTCTGGTAGGGGGCGGCGTAGAGGCCGGCGATGGAGTTGATGTTGATGACATGGCCCCGTCCGGCGGCCAGCATGCCCGGCAGCAGCCGACGGATCAGGATGACGGGGGCGGTATAGTTGACCGCCATGATGGCCTGCTCGGTCTCCAGGGTGAGATCGCTCCAGAAGCCCCGGGCGCCGATGCCGGCGTTGTTGATCAGATAGTCGGGCACGCCCCAGTGATCGGTGAAGGTCTGGGCGGCCCGGGTCACGTCCGCGGCCACGGTCAGATCCGCCGCCAGGGCCAGCCCTTCGCCGCCGGCCTCGTTGACCGCCGCCGCGGTGCGGTCCAGCCGCCCCGAAGCCCGGGCCAGCAGTCCCACCTTCATGCCTTCCCGGGCCAGGGCCAGGGCGATGGCCCGACCCACGCCCCGGGAGGCGCCGGTGATCAATGCGCTCTTGCCTTGCAGAGGGTCTGTCATGACGTTCGATCCTCCCTGATGTCCACCCGGCAGAGGCAGGGCTGGCCGGCCTCCTCCACCACGAAATCCAGTGTACCGCCAGTCGCCGGAACATGGTCCACCCGGGTCAGGCAATGGTCCAGGGCCGCCAGGGCCGGTCCCGGGGCCGCCAGGGTGAAGGACCGCCCCAGCGGGTATCCGCAGGGCACCTCCCCCCGGGTGCGAAGCACCTCCGCCACCACCCCGTCGGCCGCGCCCGGCCCTGGGGCCTTGACATGGAAGGCCACCCCCTGGGAGGCGGGACAGTGGACGATCACATGCTCGTCGAATCCCACCCAGTTGAACCAGCCGCCCCGGGCCAGGGTCAGCACATAGGGATAGATGGCATGAAAGGCCAGCGGGCACAACCCCCCGGGCAGGATCTCCGCCAGGGTCAGGCTCTGCCGGCCACCGGGGCCATCCAGGCGCATCCGGAGGCTCAGCCGGTTGAAGCGGCGGCAGCGGGTCATGCCGTCACGGTCGGTCATGGGGGGGTGGCTCCCGGGGCGTCCAGGCGAATCTCGTAGGTGACCCCCACCCAGTCGGGGCAATGCACGGTCAGGGGGGCCTGGTCCGCGCCGCTGGCGGCCAGCCGGCCGACATGGGGCTGGATGGCGGCGAAACCGGCCGGACACAGCTGCCGGGTATCGCCCACGTTGAACTCGAAACGGCGCCCCGGTTCATAGCCCTTGTGGCAGGCGGGACCCACCTCCAGCACCTCGATGGTCACGCCGCGGAAATGGGCGTCCACCGGCCGGAACAGCACCTTGCAGGCCTCCTCGGCCAGCTCCTTGGCCACCCGCAGGGGCGGGGGCAGTTTGTCCCGGCAGCGCACCGCCACCCGCACTCCACCGGGTGCGGGGCAGCGGGCGAAGCTCACCGCCTGCCCCTGCTGGCGGGGGCGCAGGCGCCGGGGTCGGCCGTTGTACAGCACCGCCAGGGCCTCGGGATAGGCGGCGCAGAACAGCTCCCGGCACAAGCCGTTGGGCACCAGGGCCGCGGGGCCATAGACCAGCCCCTCCCGGGGATGATACTTGCACCGGGTTTCGATCCGGGCCACCCTCACCGACAGGGGCAGATGATCCGTGCAGTGGGGGCAGGGCATCAGCGCAACCGTTTGACCCGGAAGAAGTTGAGGATGGCGCCCGGGTCGAGATCGGAGATCAGGTTCTTCTCCACGCTGGAGAGATAGAAGCAGGCGCTGCAATCGTGATCCTTGATGCGGTGCCAGGCCTCCTTGATGTCCATTTCCAGCACGTTGGGGGCGTCGTAGAAGCCGATCAGGTTGGTGCAGGGATAGAGGCGGCCGTCGGTGTCGATGGTGGCGAAGGTGCGGCCGCCGTAGCAGGGCACCGCCCGAAAGTGCGGATACTGCCGCAACTCGGCCCGATTGAGAAAAAATTTCTGGTAGCTGGTGGGCCAGTTGAGGGCATTCTCGAAGTTGCGCATGGAGTTGAAGAAGCGGGCCGGGTTGGCCCGTTTCATGGCGATGATGCGGCGCAGCGCGTCCTTGTAGGCCGTGTCCTGGGGGGTATCCCCGCTGACGATCTTGCTGTCCCCGGCGTCGCTGCTCTGGGGAAACAGCAGGCCGAAGTTGACGTTGGCCCCGTAGCGTTCGCCGATCTCCAGCACCTGCTCCACGGCGTGGAGGTTGTGTTTCTGCAGGGTGCAGCGCAGCTGCCGGTTGATGCCGGCCTGCTGGAGCAGCTCCAGGGCGGCCACGGCCTTCTGATGGCTGCCCTCCCCCCGGGTGATGTCGTTGATCTCCCGGGGGCCGTCCAGGCTGACGCAGACCATGTCCAGCTTGCGGGCGGTGTCCATGTGGCGCGGCAGGTACCAGCCGTTGGTGACCGCCGAACAGAACAGACCCCGGGACTTGATGTAGTCCACGATGGCGTCGAACTGGCTGTGGATCAGGGGTTCACCGCCGATCAGGGAGACCTCCACCGCCCCCAGCTCCTGAAAGGCATCGACGATGGCGAAGATCCTTTCCTTGGGAATCTCCGGCGTCTTGCGCTTGTAGAAGTTGGAGTAGCAGTAGGTGCAGTGCATGTTGCACTTGTCGGTGATGTGAATATTGATCTCGAAGGGAATGTTCCGCTTGAGGACCTTGCCGGCGAGGACCTTGAGACCGCCCTGGACGATTTTTTTGAGTTCGGTCACGTGGCTTGCCTTTGAGATGGAGTTGACCTCGATTGGATGGGGGAAGCCTCCCTCCACCCTCCACCGATGGAAGTCGCAACGCGACTTCCACGGTAAACCGTCGGGTTCGGCGAGGAACCGTGGGCAATGAGACCTGTCCGGGGTCGGGTTGGTTCCCCGGGACGCCAGGGGACCGATCAATGCCGGCAGAAGCCCCGGCACCATTCGGGAAGGTAACCCACCCCCACCCCCCGGTCGGCGAAACACTGCCGCACCTCGGCGAACCGCACCCCCCCGCCGGGCACGACGCCCCAGGCGCAGCCCGACTCTATCAACAGCCGGGGGGCATCCTCGAAGGGAAAAAAGGCGTCGGCGCCGAAGACGGCCCCCCGGAGATCATGCCCGTTGGCCCGGCTCCGGTCGATGGCCGTCGCCACCGCCTCCACCGTCGAGGGACCCCCTCCCACGCCGGCCAGATGATCCGCCGCCACCAGGGCCACCTCGTTGCCACCGTGGCTGGAACTGAACGCCACCGCCCAGGCCAGGATCAGCCCGCCCCGCACCAGCGGGTCATCGGGCATCGCGCCGGCGCCATCCGTCTCGGCCAGATCCAGGACATAATGGGGCGGCGGCTGGCGCAGAAACCCCCCGCGCACCATGCGGTGGGCGAACAGAGCCGCCCCGGACAGTCCGGGATGCTCCAGGGCCGGATTGGCCAGCAGCTTGCGCCGCTCCCGCCGGCCCAGCGCCTCCACCGCGGCGCCGTCGAAGCCGGGCGCCATGACCAGATCCAGCATCCAGCCGGCCTGGCCCAGCAGGACCTCCCGCCGGGCACTCCTGGCCAACGCCATGCCCAACGCTCCCACGATGGGAAAATTGGTGATCATCTCCCCGCCCCACACCGCCCGGGGATTGCCGAACAGGGTCTGCTCCAGGACCGTCCCGGGATCGTCCCAGTGGAATGCCGCCCCGCAGGGATTGCCATGCTTGGCCGCCACCGCCAGATGGGGGACCCGACCGAAATTCCTGCGAAACCCTTCGGCCAGCAGGCTCATGGTGTGCAGAATGCAGTCGGCATCGGCCAGGTTGGTGAAACAGGGATCCTCGCCAGAAACCCTTTCGAACCGGTGCAGGGCCAGGGGGTCGTCCGTCTCCCCACGGAAATGGGCGGCCGGCACCTGATAGGGGTTTTCCCCGTTGAGGAGGAGCGCATGGAATTGCCCCTGCAGGGTCTCGAACCGGTCGCCCTCCCGGGCCAGGCCGGCAAAATGGCCGGCGATGGCCTGGTGGACCCGGGCCGCCAGCTGCCGTTGCAGGGCCTCCCCCACCTGGCCGGTCTCCTCCAGGGCGGCGGTCACCCGGGCCAGCCCCTCCCGGTCCATGACCGGAATCCTCCCGCCCTTGGCCGCCAGGGCCAGCAGGGTCCGCCCGCCCACGTCGTTGCCCACGTCCCGGGGATAGGGCATCACCAGCACCAGGTGGATCGGCTCCGGATGGTCGGCCAGGGTCAGGGCCGCCTCCATGCGCGGATGCAGGGTGGGGGGAAAGGGCAGATCGAAGGAGGCCCCCAGATAGTCCTCCAGAAACCGCACCGACAGACCGGTCTGGCGCAGCACGCTGGCGGTCTCCCGGGAAGCCACCACCTCCCAGCCCAGGGCGGTGAGCAGTCGGGCCGGGGCGATGCCGACTTCCGGATCGTGGAGGGAAAACAGGGCGCGATATCCAGGGGCCGCGGTCATGGCCGTCCTTTCATGGTACCAGCGGGAGTAACTTTGATGGAGGGTGGAGGGAGGTTTCCCCCATCTCACCACGACCGTGGCACGAAGTCCGGGCTGTTGGCCAGGATGACGCTCTCGCCGGACTGGACGATGAGGAACAGGCCTTCGTTCATGGCGAAGCGTTTCACGTTGTCCTCGACCACGATACCCGCCACGGCGCCCATCACCTTTTTATCGGCATATTCTTTGAAGAACTCCTTGAATTCCGCCAGCCGCCGCAGGTGATCCAGCACGTCGTCGTGGGAGAGTTTGCTTTTCACTTCCACGGGGATGACCACGCCATCGTCCACCACCAGCAGGTCGATTTCCATTTGGCGGTTGCCTGGCAACCTGGCTTTGACCCTGCGGCTGACCTTGTAGACCGGGATGCCGCGGTCGGCGAACAGGGTTTCGCAGGCCGGGGCGACCATTTCTTCCACGAACTCCCCCCAGCGGTTGCCGAACCGGCCCAGCTCCTGTTGGAGGCGGGCGAAATCCCGATCCGACTTTTCCTGGCGGCGATCCATTTTTTCCTGAAAGGCTGTCATCTCGGCCTTGCGGCTCTCCTCTTCGGCCTTGCGGCTCTCCTCTTCGGCCTTGCGGCGCTCTTCCTCGGCCTTGCGGCGCTCTTCCTCGGCCTTGCGGCGCTCTTCCTCGGCCTTGCGACTCTCCTCTTCGGCCTTGCGGCGCTCTTCCTCGGCCTTGCGACTCTCCTCTTCGGCCTTGCGGCGCTCTTCCTCGGCCTTGCGACGCTCTTCTTCGGCCTTGCGGTGGTCTTCCTGACGCTGGCGTTCCCAAGCCTCCTGGGACTGCCGGAACAGGCGGTTGGTTTCCTCGAACAGCTTCCAGATGTCGTCGATGGTTACGGTGCGGGACATGGGCCTGGGCCTCCTGTGAACGAAATCGGTTTCATCCGCCATGATAGCAGGACGGCCGGTTCGGTTGGAATCGTGGCCTGGAGCGTTGCGTTCTTCACCTGCGCAATGGTGATCCCACGAGGCCTCCCTCCACCCTCCACCGATGAAAGCCGGTTTCCGGCTTCCACGGTAAGAGGGAATGGCCTGTTCGGGAGGCACACCCTTCAGGGTCTGGTTTCCATCCAGGTTTCGGCCTGGCCATGGAGACCCTGGCGGTCGGCCATCTGCCGCACATGTTCCACGAATGCCGATGAATTCCGCCAGAGTGGATCAGTCTCATCGGGCAGATGCAAGGGGGACGAAGTCAGGATCGACCAGATCCGATCCCGGCCATAGGGGGGCTGCACGACGTAATCGAAGGACACGCCCGCGGATGGCAGATCCAAGGTCTGACCCGCCGTCAGATGAATGGGATCCGCCCCCGGGAAAGGAGCGAGCTGGGTGGCGGTATTTCTGTCATCCAGATCGAACAGATAGAGATAACCGGCCGTTTCGGCACGCACCCGCAGACGGATGGCCTCCCCGGCATGAAACATGCCGGATTCCCGTGCCCCGAGGGTATGCACCCGAAGGGGCTGGAGGGTCGCCGTTTGGGCAGCGGACCGGGGTGATGCGGGTGGTATCGGTTGCCCGATGCGGACGCCGATCAAATAGGCCGTCGAGCCGATGACAAGAAGCAGCAGGCCGGCCAGCAAAGCGATACGGCGTCCAGAATGTGCCTTGGGGGGAATACCGGCCGACGGGCCATCGGATGGCGCCGAGGGCGCAGGCGGTGCAGGCCGTGGCAACGTCTCGGTGGCCCCTTCCGCCTCTGCCCCGGCATGTTTTGGAAAACAGGTCAGCCAATCCCCCACCGACCGGGGACGTTGGTCGATGGAAAGGCGCATGGCCCACTCGATGGCTTGCAGGAGGGGTTCGGAATATTTTCCGGGAGCCGCCTGTCTGACGGATGGCAAGGGATCGGGCCGACCTTCCATCTCCGCACGGCTGCGTTCGAACGCCGCCAGGGGACGATGGCCCGTCATGGCGTGATAGAGAGTCGCTCCCATGGCATGGATGTCGGTCCAGGGCCCCTGACGGCTGGCGTCGCTGAAATATTGTTCGACGGGCGCATAGCCGGGGGTCAGCAGCATGGTCAGGGTCTCTTGCGCCACGCCGTCCACCATCAGGCTGCGGGCCGAGCCGAAATCCAGCAGCACCGGCGATCCGTCCCGGTCGCGCAGATAGATGTTGCCCGGCTTGATGTCCCGATGGACAACCCCGGCCTGGTGCAGCGCCTCCAGACCATTCAGCAAAGGCAAAGTCAAGGAGAGCAGGCGTGCCTCGGGCAGGGTTTTCTCCTTTTTCAACAAGGCGCTCAGGCTTGTCCCTTCCTCGAATTCCATCACCAGATAGGCGGTATTGTTGTCCTCGAACAGGGTCAGAACGCGCACCAGATGCGGATGGGAAAACCGCGCCAGGATGCGTCCCTCCTCCAGGAATCGTTGCCGGAAGCGTTCGAAGGGTTCGAGGTGTTGAACCGTGCGCGGCTGAACCGTTTGATCGGCGTGGGAACGCACGGCCAGCTGAACCGGCATGTATTCCTTGATGGCGACCCGGCGCCCCAGGCGCAGATCCAGGGCCTGGTAGGTGATGCCGAAACCGCCCTGGCCCAGCAGGCGTTCGATCTGGAACCCGCCCATGCGCATTCCTGGAGCCAGGGTGATCCCCGGGTCATCCCTGGCAATTTTCTTTTCCTCCGGAAGGGGAATACGGGTGGGGGCATCCAGCCTGTTCGAGGCGGCCACCATCGTGACCGCCTCGATGGTCTGGGATGTCGGTGGGGATTCTTCCTCCTTTCGATCGGTGTCATGGTTCATTGCTGGCCTCGTCTCCCCCATCCATCAAAATCAGGGCGTCGTTCCCATATGGGTGAAGGTCACCCTGCGGTTGAGCGCCTTGCCCTGCGGGGTGTCGTTGGGCGCGATGGGCATCTCCTTGCCGTGGCCCGCCACCAGGAAGCGTCCCGGGGCCAGATGGAAGCGCTCCGTGAGGATCGATTGGACCCGGGCGGCGCGCCGTCGCGAGAGTTCCCGGTTGTAGGCCGAGTCTCCATCCGCGTCGGTATGGCCCTCGATGAGGATGCGGGCCTGTTGCAGGGCATTGCCCTGCAACGCCTGAGCGATCTGGTCGATCTGCCGCAGGGACTCCTCTTTCACCTGGTCCGAGTCGACATCGAAGTGGATCTGCAAGTCGATGCGTGGCGCGTGCTTGACCACCCGAATGCCGCGCTTGTTCTTTCCTGTCACGGGGGGTGCGGCCAGAGTGTGCGTGATCTCCTCCGCGGTGACCAGGGCGGTGATGTCCATGCGCTCCTGGGCGGTACGCAGCCGTTGCCGGTAGCCGGCCATCTGTTCCGATGTCATGGTGCAGTATCCCTCGCGTTCTTCCTGGGCCGCCAGATCGAGGGCGGTGCGGTAGGCTTCCGCCGCTGCACGGTTCTTGTGCCGCGCCGTCAGCACGTCGCCGAGTCCGGCATGGGCGGCGACAAAATCCGGTTGCAGCCGCAACAGGGTGCGGTAAAGGCTTTCCGCATCGTCCAGGCGTCCGGCCTGTTCCCGCAACACCGCCAGATTGTTGAGGGACTGCATATGGGAGGAACAGAGGGCCAGCGCCTTCTCCAGCGCCTGGGCCTTGTCCTCGGCATCCTGTTCCGACAGGGAACTGTTGAACAGGAAATCCGCCTCCAGGCAATCCTGCGTCGCCAGGGCCGGGCCAGGGGCCGCCAGGAGCGCGGCCAGGCAGGCCATCGTCATGCATGTCTTCCGTCTCATGTCCATGATGTTCTCCTATGTCGATCAAGTATTGCTGTTGCTGCGATCCATTTCACATCGCCACACACTCCACATTGCCCGGCAACGCCGTCGCCGAGATCATCGCCCCGAACACCGCCGCTTTCCCGGCCTGCGGCGTCGAACCGGAAACCGTGGCGAAGAGCGGGCTCGGCAGCAGATCGTCGGCCACCGCCGGCAATCCGCCGGGGCCTCCCACCACGAAGGTGCTGAGACTCGCGCCTCCATGGGTCCCGCAGCGTTGGGTGAGCAGTCCTGCGGCGTCGAAGGTGTCCGATGGCAGGACGACCACGCCT
Organism: Magnetococcales bacterium DC0425bin3; assembly: GCA_002753665.1. Taxonomy (GTDB): domain Bacteria; phylum Pseudomonadota; class Magnetococcia; order Magnetococcales; family DC0425bin3; genus DC0425bin3. The sequence goes on along the minus strand of PEAP01000002.1, from coordinate 10,982 downwards.
TCGGTCACGTTGATGCTGGGGCTGTCCAGCTCCACGGTGCCGGCGGTGGACATGGTCGATGAGGCGGTGATACGGGTCGCGTTGTCGCGAATGAAGCTGTTCGCCTGGATGGTGATGTTGCCGCCGGCTCCTCCAAAGGCGTCGGCGGCGATGTTGGTGTTTTCCAGGATGAAATAGATCGGGTCGATGAAGATGTTGCCGCCCGACCCGTCCCCGCCCTTGGCCGAGGTGGTGATGTCGGAATCGACCATGCTGATGCGCGTGATGACCTGGATGGTGATGTCTCCGCCGCCGCCGTTCTGGGAACTGGAGGTGATGCTGGCCTGGTTCATGTCCAGCTCCTGGCTGGCGATCACGGTCACGGATCCGGCCTTGCCGGCGTTCTCCATGGCGCCGGAGCTGCTCGAAGAAAGGGTGGCGCCCTCTTTCATGATCACCCGGGCGGCCTCCATGCGGATGGAGCCCCCCGCTCCGGCGCCCTGGGTGGCGCTTTCGATGAGCGCGGCGCCGGTCAGGGTGAAGGTGGTTCCCGTGAGGCCGATATCACCCCCCGCGCCGCTGCCGCCGGTGACGCTGGCGCTGACCAGGGAGCCGTTGCCGGCGCTGAAGGTCGGCGCGCTGATGGTGATCGACCCGCCATCGCCCCCAGCCGCCTCCGTGGCGAGGGTGGCATCATCCAGGGCAAGGCTGTCGCTGACGGTGATGGCGATATCGCCCGCGTCGCCCGTGCCGGTGTTGGAGGATTTCATGGCCGCGCCACTGTCCAAGGTCGCGGTGGCAACGCCCTGGGTCAGCTCAATGCTGCCGGCCCCGCCGCTGCCCGAGCCGCTGGCGCTCACCTGGGCGTGGTCCGTCAGGCGGAAGGTCGGGGTGGATAGGTCGATGCTGCCGGCCGCGCCACTGGCGGTAGATTCGCTGAACACGCCGCTATCCGCGCCCGTCAGGGTCATCGAACCGGTGGCGGTGAGGGTGATGACGCCGCCCGCGCCCGCGCCGGCGGTGGAGCTTTTGATGATCCCCCCATCGGCAACCATGATCTGGCTGGCGTCGATCTCGATGGCGCCGGCGCCCGTGGCATTGGTTGCTGCGGACGCCTGCGCCAACACGGCACTGGATTGCCCGTAGCCGTCGGATCCGGAAATCTGTACCGTTCCCGTGGCAGTGATGGAGATATCACCCCCCGCGCCGTAACCAAAACTTTCGGTCGTGATCATTCCACCCTGGGAGAGCGTCACGTTTTGGCTGGTCACGGTGATGATCCCCCCATCCCCGGCCTGGAGATCACCGCTTCTGGACTGAGCGTACAGCCCACTGGAAACCCTTCCTTGCGGGAAATAGACGCTCGTGTCTACCGGAACTGTTCCGGAAATGGACAGATTTCCCGCCAAATCGATTTGGATGGAGCCTCCCTGGCCCGTCGTACTCGTAGCGGTCGCAAAGGCGCTTATGCTGCCACCCTCGGTCAGCGTGATGTCATCGCCCAGGATCCTGATGGAGCCACTGTCACCACTACCGCTGGTAGCAACACTGATCACCCCCCCGTTCAACGTGATGTCGCCGGCCTGGATGGTAATGGATCCGCCAGACCCGCTTGCTCCTTCTTCCACCTGACTTGTAATTCCGGTATCGGTAGTTACCTCTTGGGGATCAACGATGGTTCCGGAAATCCGCAGGGTTCCCGCGGCCGTGATGGTGATATCTCCTGCGTCGCCGCTGCCGGAGGCGCGGGCTGAGATCAGTCCTCCACTGGTCAGACTCAGATCCGTCACCGCGAGGACGATGTCGCCCCCCGCGCCGTCGCCATAGGTATCCGCGTCGATCAGCCCCCCATCCGCCAATGTGAGATCACTGGCCTGGATGGTGATGCTTCCACCTGGGCCGGTTGAGCCTTCTTCCGCGCTAGCGAAGATCGCGGCTGGAAATCCATAATCATCGTATCCGGAAATCGTTACTTCTCCCGCAGCCATGACGGCGATATCTCCCGCCTGGCCGCTGCCGAAGGTGCTGGCTGAAATTTGTCCTCCATTGGTCAGGCGCAAATCCGTCACCGTGAGGACGATGTCGCCACCCGCGCCGCCGCCATAGGTATTCGCTTGGATACCAGCGCCATCCGTCAGGTCAAGAATGGCGGCCTGCACAGCAATATTGCCTCCCGCACCGCCGTCATCGGTCGTGGAATAACTATTGCCCAACAGACTACTGCCTCTTCCGGTAATGGATAACGTGTCGGTGGCGATGATCTTCAGATTGCCAGCCGTACTCGTACCAAGAGTAGAGACGGATATTCCTCCCCTATCCGCCAATGTGAGATCACTGGCCTGGATGGTGATGGTTCCTCCTTGGCCGGTTGAGCCTTTTTCCGCGCTAGCGAAGATCATGGAATCATATCCATGATCATCGTATCCGGAAATCGTTACTTCTCCCGCAGCCATGACGGCGATATCTCCCGCCTGGCCGCTGCCGAAGGTGCTGGCTGAAATTTGTCCTCCATTGGTCAGGCTCAGATCCGTCACCGCGAGGACGATGTCGCCCCCCGCACCGCCGCCATTGGTATCCGCGTCGATTTGCCCCCCATCCGCCAATGTGAGATCACTGGCCTGGATGGTGATGGTTCCTCCTTGGCCGGTTGACTTTTTTCCTGCGGTAGAGGAGATCGAGGATGCATCTTCACCATTGTATCCGGAAATTGTGACCGCTCCCGTTGCCGTGATGGTGATATTTCCTGCGTTTGCGTTACCGCTGCCACCGGTGTTGGATAAAATTTCTCCTCCACTGGTCAGGCTCAGATCCGTCACCGTGAGGACGATGTCGCCCCCCGCGCCGCCGCCAAAGGTATCCGCGCCGATCCCCCCCCCATCCGCCAATGTGAGATCACTGGCCTGGATGGTGATGCTTCCACCTGGGCCGGTTGAGCCTGTTCGTGCGGTGGCGAAGATCCCGGATCGATATCCATAATCATCATCGTATCCGGAAATCGTGACCGCTCCCGCGGCCGTGATGGCGATATTTCCTGCCTGGCCGCTGCCGTAGGTGTTGGATAAAATTTCTCCTCCACTGGTCAGGCTCAGATCCGTCACCGTGAGAGCGATGCCGCCCCCCGCGCCGCTGCCGTAGATATCCGCATCAATCACCCCCCCATTCAATGTGAGATCACTGGCCTGGATGGTGATGCTCCCACCTGGGCCGGTTGAGTCACTTCCTGCAATAGAAAAGATCCCGGATGGATATCCATCATCGTATCCGGAAATCGTGACCGCTCCCGCGGCCGTGATGGCGATATTTCCTGCCTGGCCGCTGCCGTAGGTGTTGGATAAAATTCGTCCTTTACTGGTCAGGCTCAGATCCGTCACCGTGAGAGCGATGCCGCCCCCCGCGCCGCTGCCATGGGTGCTTGTGTCGATCTTTCCCAAATCCGAGAGTGCGATTTCACTGGCCTGGATGGTGATGCTCCCACCTGGGCCGGTTGAGCCTGTTCGTGCGGTGGCGAGGATCCCGGATCGATATCCATAATCATCATCGTATCCGGAAATCGTGACCGCTCCCGCGGCCGTGATGGCGATATTTCCTGCCTGGCCGCTGCCGTAGGTGTTGGATAAAATTTCTCCTCCACTGGTCAGGCTCAGATCCGTCACCGTGAGAGCGATGCCGCCCCCCGCGCCGCTGCCGTAGATATCCGCATCAATCACCCCCCCATTCAATGTGAGATCACTGGCCTGGATGGTGATGCTCCCACCTGGGCCGGTTGAGTCACTTCCTGCAATAGAAAAGATCCCGGATGGATATCCATCATCGTATCCGGAAATCGTGACCGCTCCCGCGGCCGTGATGGCGATATTTCCTGCCTGGCCGCTGCCGTAGGTGTTGGATAAAATTCGTCCTTTACTGGTCAGGCTCAGATCCGTCACCGTGAGAGCGATGCCGCCCCCCGCGCCGCTGCCATGGGTGCTTGTGTCGATCTTTCCCAAATCCGAGAGTGCGATTTCACTGGCCTGGATGGTGACGCTTCCACCTGGGCCGGTTGAGCCTGTCGACGTGCTGGTCATGATCCCGGATTGAAGTTTATAATAATAATCGTATCCGGAAATCGTGACCGCTCCCGCGGCCGTGATGGCGATATTTCCCGCCTGGCCGCTGCCGGAAGTGCCGGTGGTTACCTGAGCTCCATTTGTCAGGCTCAGGCTGGTCAGGCTCGGATCCAACACCGTGAGGACGATGTCGCCCCCCGCGCCGTCGCCATGGCTAAATGCGTAGATGAACGCATCATCCATTGCAAGGGTGTTGGCCTGCACGGTGATGCCGCCCCCCGCACCGTCGCCCCAGGCACTTGTGCCGATTTTTCCCCACAAGAGTACGACATCACTGGCCTGGAGGGTGATGCTTCCACCTTGCCCGGTTGAGCCTGCCGACGTGCTGGTAAAGATCCCGGATGAGTTTCCATAAACATCGTATCCGGAAATCACGACCACTCCCGCGGCCGTGATGGCGATATCTCCCGCCTGGCCGTTGCCGGAAGTGTCGGTGGTTACCTGAGTTCCATTGTCAAGAATGATATTGCCGGCCTGGATCGAGATGTTTCCTCCCGCTCCGCTTGCCAGCGTATTGGCGGTTATCCGGCCACCGTTGGTCAGGATCAGGTCGCCCTGCACCTGGATGTCGATGCTGCCAGCCGTTCCGGCGCCAGTGGTGCTGGCCATGAGCATGGCGCTATCCATGGTCAGCAGGGATCCGCCGCGTATCAGCAGGCGTCCCCCGGAGGAACCCGAAACCCTCACTATGGAACCCCCATCCACCGTGATGGCCCCTCCTGCCTGCCCCGGTCCCAGTTGCAGAGCCGACGCGCTGAAGGTGACCTCTCCGGGGCCGGCCACGCTGGCCAGGTCGATGCGGCCACCAATGGCCTGCAATTGGCTCTCGTTATAATAGTCGTCGATGGTCACGTAGATATCTCCTCCCACCAGGGAGAGGGTCTTGCCATCCGGAACCTTCAGTCCGTAGCGTCCATAATAATATTGATAATACGAACTTCCACTGCCCAGGGAAGCGATCAAACCGGGCGTTGTGCCCAGAAAGCCGAAGGCCGTGGGATCCGCCGCCACGAAACTGCTGGTGGCGGAGGTGTTGCTGTAGAAACGGTCACTGGCGCCCAGTTTGAGATAATCGGCGGTGCTGAGATAAAACGATCCGGAGATGTCCAGGTGGGAAGTGGGTCCGAAGAGTACGCCACTGGGATTGATGAGATAGAGGTTGGCGCCGGGGATGCTCGACCGGATTGTTCCGTCGATGGCCGAATAACTCCCCCCAGTGACACGGGAAATCACGTTGGCGACGCTGGATCCGGTAAAGTTGGCCGTTTCATTCCAATAGAGATTGAACTTGCCGAAGCTGTGAAACAGATTCTGCCCCGCCGTCACCCCCGCCTGCTGGGGAATGGTGAAGACCCCGCCCACCTTGGCGAGATCCCCGGCCGCGGCGCCCCCCAGGGCTTGCAGGCTGCCGTCGTAGGTGATGTTGGAGGAAGCCGCCCGGGCCAGCGGAATCGAAGCGGCGAGCAGCAGGCTGCACAGGCGCAGCAGGGAAAGACGTTTGCGTCGCGGAATCATGAAAAATTCTCCCATTTCACGTTCACAGCCAGTTGCCGATCAGGATGAAAGCCGACCAATAGCCCGGATGCCGCCAGCGGGGGTCGGCGATCAGGTCGCCCTGGGCCAAGCGCAGGGCCTCTGCCTTGGAGAGCGAAGGATTGCGCAGTTGCTGATAGAACTTGTCGATCAACAGGGCGGTCGAGGCGTCGTCGATGAACCACAGGCTCGCGAGCGCGCTGCGGGCGCCGGCCCTGATCGCCACTCCCGCGAGTCCCAGGGCCGACTGGTCGTCGCCCACCGCCGTCTGGCAGGCGCTCAGGGTGAGCAGCTCCACCGGCTGATCCTTGAAGCGTCCCTGACCGATCATGGCCTCCAGACGGTTCATGGTGAGCTTGCCGTCATGGGCGAGCAGGAAGGTCTTCTTCGGATCCCGGTCGAATTGTCCATGGGAGGCGATGTGGACGATGGTGTAGGGTTGCTCCTCCATGGCCTCCTCGGTGCCGGCCACGGTGTAGTCCTGGTTCATCAGGATCCGGTTGGGAAACGCCTTGCGGATGCCTTCCACCTCCCGCGCCACATGGGGCAAGGGGGCGAATCCCTGGACCCCTTCGGAAAGGGCGCTGACCAGCATGCGCACCTGCTGGCGGGGCAGCGGGCGGGGATCGGTCAGTCTCAGGCTGGGGGTGACCACCAGGGCCATCTCCTCGGCCAGAAAACGGGCGCCATCGTGAAAGGTGGCGAAGGGGATGGTGCGCAGCAGGCCATCCGGCACCACCACCAGGGTCTTGACCTGCTCCTGGCGCAACAACGCCCGCACCGGCTCGATCAGCCAGGCATGCAGGCGGCGGGCATGGGGCCTCCAGGCTTCGGTTTCCGTCTGTTCGAGCCGCGTGCGCAACTGGCGGGCCTCTTCCTCCACCTCCAGGGAGCGCACCGAGACGGTGATCTGGCGCAGGCCATCGGGCAGGGTCAGGAGTATCTCCAGCCGGTCCGGCAGCAGGATGGGATAGTAGACGGCGCTGCCCCGCTCCACGGTATCCACGTCGGCGGAGCGGTTCTTCAGGGCGGTGACGCAGGGATCCTGGAAGAGATTCTGCAGTTCGCTGGTCTTCAACTGCTCCACGGTGGCGCGGGCCTCCCGCAGCAGGGCCTCGTGTTCCGGTCCCGCTCCGGTCTGGCCGGCCTTGCGCAACAACAGATCCGCCAGCTGGTAATAGAGCGGCGCAATGCGCTCCCGGAACGAATCCGGCGCGTCCCGAGGGCCCCGGTACAGTTCCTGACGCAGGCCGGCCAGGACCGCGGCCGCCTTTCTCAAGTGAAGGATGGCCTCTTCCGCCCTGCCCTCCTTGAACAGCAACCTGCCCGTCTGCCATTGCCAGGGCCAGATCAGATCCGGCGCATCAATGGTCTGGGCATGGAACAGGGCCTGGCGCGTCAGTTGTCGGGCTTCCGCCAGCCGGTTGCCGGTTTCGTAGATCCGTCCCATGTGTCCCAGGGCCTGGGAACGCACCCGCTCCAGGCCCTGGGACTTCCCGATACGCGCGGCTTCCTCCAGCGCCTCCAGCGCTCCGGCGATCCGTTCGGCGGCTGCCGCGCCTTTCTGCACCAGATGAAACAGGATCTGCCCGGCGCCCGCCAACCCCACCGCTCGGGCATGGCCTTCCGGCAGCCGGCGCAGGGCCTCCAGGGCGGCATCGAGCCGGGCCAGGGCCTCCGGCAGATCGGCGCGCCAGGCGTTGCGCGCCCGGTTGAGGGCCACGATCGCCGTCAGCTCCCGGTCGCCGGCGAGCCCGGGTTGTTCCAGGGCCTCGGCGTAGCGGCCCGCGGCCTCGGCATGGGCGCCCGCGGCCATCAGCACGTTGCCCAGATTGTTCAACAGCCGCGCCACCAGCAGGCTGTTTCCTGCCCGACGCGCCAGGGCCAAGCCCCGTTCCAGTTCCTCCCGCGCTGGATCCAACTGACGGGTCGCCAGATGGAAATCCCCGAGCGCCAGCAACACCCATGCGCTGTCCGGCGCATCGGGAACCGATTCCTCCGCGGCCTGGTTCAGCGCTGCCTCCGCCTCGGGATAATGGCCGAGGGCCTGCCAGGCGGCGCCGAGTCCCACCAACGCCTCGCGCCGCGCCGTGGCATCCTCCGCGCCCCGCAACAATTGGTCCCGGTCCAAGGCCACCACCTCCTCGTAACGGCCCTGGGCCAGGGCCTCCCGCATCCGCGCCAGCAGGTCGGGGGATGGCTCCGCCCGGAGCGCGCAAGCCATGCCCATCACCACTCCCACCAGAATCAACCCGATTGTCGCAGGCCTTTTCATCGCATGATCCAGATGAGCCGCTTCAGTAGGTCGCCAGATCGACGCGAAAGTGAATGCCATGGTCCGGCATCTCCCGCTGGTCGGGAGTCACCGTGGTGGTGCGCAACGACTTGGCCAGATACAGCGCGGCCTGGGAGTTGCGGTTGATGGACCAGGTCCAGCCCACCCCCACACTGGAAAGATCCCGGGGCTTCGGAGCCACGACGCCATGATCCCAGGCGGTGCCGTAATCCCCGAAAAGCACCAGATTCACGCCGCCGTCGCTCCGGGCATCCCCCAGCAGGGCGGGGGTCCAGCGCCAGGGCAGGGGAATGCGCCAGTCCAGGTTGGTCACGAAGCCGCCGTCCCGGGATACGAGACCCTCCCGGTAACCCCGCACCGTCTCCAGACCGCCGATGGAAAACTTTTCCGTGGCCAGCATCGACCGGCTCGCGAGGCGCAGGGCATTGCGCCATTGCATCTGGCTGTTGAACAGCGCCAGTTGCCGCAACCACTGGAACTGCCCACGCCAGACGAGGAAATTGCTGTCCGGAAGGTTGTCGCCATGATGGGCAGTGGAGTTGCCCACATCCACGCCCTTGCCGAAACGGGAGAGCAGGGCCATCACCTGATTGGGCTGCCGGTGGATCCACTCTTGTCCGAAGTCGATGATATGCACCACGGCAGCCCCGTTGTCGGTGCCGGCGGTCAGATCGAAGGGTTGCCCCAGAAGATAGGTGCGGCTTTCATGGCGTTCGAAACCGAGACTGATGGCCACCTCGTCCAAGGGCGTCCGGTGCATGGGATGGCGCAGGGAGAGGTCGTAGGTGCGGGATCGGCTGATGATGTCGAGCGCATCGAAGGGTGGAACGGTCACCGTGCTGGTCGTGCGCGCCATCGAGAGAGAAAACGTGGTATCCCGCGCATTCAAGGGGATGGCATAGGAGAAGGCATGATCGTTCTGGCCGTCGGCGGTGCCCAGCTTGAGCATCAACGGATCGTTCCAGCCCAGCACCGAGCGGTTGGCCAGCGTCAATTCGTATTTGTCCAGCCCCAGGTTGGGCGATATCTGGTTGTGCCAGGCCAGGCCGGCCCGCCAGGGATTGGCCTCTTCCACCCGGACATTCAGCACCGCATCGCCGGGACGGGCTCCGGGGCGCAGCTCCGAATGAATGGCGCGGATCAGATCGTTCTGCCGCAACAGCTGAAACTGTTCCTCCAGGGCTGGCGTACTCAATGGCACGCCAGCGCCCCGCTCCAGCCGGGAGGTGATCCAGTCCGCGTCCAGGAAGCGGTTGCCTTGCACCTGTATGGCGCTCAGGCGACCCTCCACCACCTGGATCTCCAGAATCTTCGACTCGATGTCCTGCTCCGGGATCACCGCTCCGGAGCTGACGTATCCCCGGTCGATGTAGAGATGGGTGATGCGGTCGCGCAGTTCGAACAGTTCGGCCAGGGTCACCGGCCGATGGAGCAGGGGAGCGGTCAAACCGGACCAGGTTTCCTCCCCGAACAGGGTGCTGCCCGACACGCGGATTCCCTGCAACGTGATCCGTTCCGCCCCGGAGAGGGAGTCCCCCATGCCCTCCGGCAGCGGCGGCAACCGGTATTCCATCGGCGGCGCCACGATGGCTGGATTCACCTCGGGCTCACCAATGCGGGGCGCCAGGCCCAGGGGTTGCTCGATCATCATGCCGCGCCTTGCATATTCCCCCCCCCACGCCACGCCCATTGCCAGCAACACGCCCAGTCCCAGCAGCCACCCTGCGTTGCCGATGGACGGCGTCATGCGGTTCGCCCCTCTCATTTGAACAAGTCCCGAACCTGATCGGCATGCACCTTGGGGGGGGTCCGTTTGACCAGGTCTTCCAGCAGGGCCTTGACCTTGCGCTGCGACTCGGCCTTCTGCAGGGCGGCCACGAGCGCCTCCCGCACCTCGTCCAGGGAGCGCCAGGTGTCCGGCGCCCGCTCCACCAGGCGCAGGATGTGCCAGCCCTGACCCGCCAGCACCGGCGGCGAGGTCTCCCCGGGATTCAGGCTCTCCACGACCGGAGCCAACACGGGTAACAGAGCCCCTCCTTCCACCCAGCCCATATCCCCATCCCGGGCAGCGCTTTCCGCGTGCTGGGAACGGGTGCGCGCCAGCTCGCCGAAGCGGGCCGGCTTCTTCAGCAGCTCCTGGTACACTGCCTGAATATCCGAAAACAGTTTGCGGCGCGCCGTGGGATCGCTGCCGGAGGGAATCTCCAGGTAGATTTGCGCCACCCGCATCCGGCCCGGAACGCGGAATTGCGCGCGGTTGCGTTCGTAGGTCTCCTGGACCAGGGTGGCATCGGGATACCCGGGATCCACCTCGGCCTTGCGCGCCATATGGGCGGCGATGAGCGCCTGCTCGGCAGCCCGGTCCATCGCGTGCCGCACCGCGGGATCCTGGTCCAGTTTGACCTCGTGGGCCTCTTCGGCCAGGTATTGTTTGACGATCTCATCCCGGGCGAAGCTCTCCATGGCCTCAGGATTTTCCTTCAGACGCCGCTGAACGGATGGGTCGAGGGGCTCCAGGCGTTGCAGGAACCCGGCGGTCGTCATTGTGCGGCCGCCCATTTCCACCAGAATGGGCAGGGGCTTGCCCCCGGCCTTGCGGGGTGGATCCGCGGCACATGCGCTGATCTGGCAGCACAATATTCCGGAAAGCACCCAGACGGGGACCACCCGGGAATATGTTCCGTTTGCCCGGGGGAAAAGAGGAGTGGCCGAGCTTGCCTGTCGATTCAGAAACATGGAACTCTCTCGCATCCAACGGTGTCAGCCATGATCGCGCAATACATGGATTTATATCCTAGACTGTATATTTTCTTGTCAGTCATTTTAACTAATTGACTTGTTTGCATTTTTGCCAGTGACTTCTTGCGGGGGTGTTCTCTACTCCCCACATGGCGACTTTTATTTCGTGTGGAGTCATGGACGCAGGAACACAAGAGACGACGAAACATCACCCCAGAAAAACGCTGGCGGCGGAAAATCCGGACCAGAGATGACGACGACAGGAAACGACAAAGGCGGGGGGGTGGTAACCTTATCCTGCTGTAATAATTGACACTTTTATATGGGGG
>PEAP01000065.1 GCA_002753665.1 Magnetococcales bacterium DC0425bin3 | reverse complement strand
TGGAACGACGCCATTATCGAATTGTTGAAGACCCGGTAAGCGGCAGGCCCGAGCAGATCTGGAGATCCTCACATGAACGGGGTCCAGGGGCCGGTGGCCCCTGGCGGGTCCAGGGCGGAGCCCTGGCCGGGTGTGGGCCGGAGGCCCACGGTTGTCAGGCCGGCCCTGGCGGCCCGTCTTTCCAGGCGAGGCCCGACCGGGCCTCGCCTGTCCAATGCATGATCAATGCATGGAGTGGTTGCCGTGTTCCCCGGTGTGTTCTCCCCCGGCCGAGGCGCCTTTCACGGTCACCTTGGTGGTGACTTCGCCGGCCTTGTCGAACACCAGAGTCAGGTCGAAGGCATCGCCTTCCTTCAGGGGGGCGTTCAGGCCCATGAACATGACGTGGAGTCCACCGGGTTCGAGGGTGACGGTTTTGCCCTGGGGCAGGGCGATGTCTGGCACCTGCCGCATGCGCATGACGCCGTTGTCGTCGATGTGGGTATGCAGTTCCACACTTTTCGAGACCTTGGCGCGGGCGGCCACCAGGCGGTCGTCCTGGGCGGTGTGGTTGGTGAGGGCCATGTAGGCAGCGCCGTTGGTGGCGTTGCCGGCGGAGGCGCGGGCCCAGGCCTGGTCGGCCATGATGCCGGCGGGGTGGTCGCCGTGGCCCTGGGCCCAGCCGGATCCGGCGGGGGCCAGCAGGAGGAGGGTCAGGAAGAGAATTCTATACAGGTGGTTCATGGTCGTTCCTTTCATTTGGGATGGCCTGTTGCCCTCGGGCAAGAGGAGGGGGGGTGATGGTGATTCACGGGGGAAGATGCCCGGTAAAATATCGCGTACCTTCTTCTGCCGAAATCGCTCCCACTTCGATGGCTTTTTGGACCCCGGCCCGGAAATCCTCGGCCGACAGGCCGGGATTGCGGCGCAGCCCCTGGCCGACCTTTTCCAGCAGGGCCTGCCGCCGCTCGGGATGGGCGGCGGCGCCGACGATGGCCTGGAAGGCGTGGGTGGATTTGAAGGTGGTGTCGGTCATGGGGGCTCCTGTCGTTCGGGCCTGGGGGGATTGGCTCCGCCGGTGCGGTAGCCCTGGGGGTCGATTTCCACCCGCTGGTAACCCGTCGCCGCGATGGCCTGGCTGATGGCTTGGCTGAAGCGGTGATCGTCGAAGCGGTCCAGTTCGTCGGCTCCCACCTCGATGCGGGCCAGGGTGCCATGATGGCGCACCCGGAACTGTCGGAACCGGTGGTCCCGCAGCACCGCCTCGGCCGCCTCCACCCGGGCCAGCTCCGCCGGGGTGATGAGGGTGAAGGTGGGAAACCGCGAGCCGAGGCAAGCGAAGGCGGCCTTGGCGGCGGTGGGAAGACCCAGTTCCCGGGAGGCGGCGCGAATCTTCGCCTTGCCCCAGCCGGCCGCCAGCAGCGGTGCCAGGATACCCCGCTGCCGGGCCGCGGTCATGCCGGGGCGGTGGTCGCCCAGATCGTCGCGGTTGGCGCCGTAGGCGATGGACCATGAGGGAGGGTGGGGCTGTTGGGCGATGACCTGGTCACAGAGATCGAACAGGCTGGATTTGCAATGGTAACAGCGGTCCGGACCATTGGCGGTGAACAGGGGATTGTCCATCTCCAGGCTGTCCAGAACCAGGTGGCGCGCATCGATGTGCAGGGCCAGGTGCCGGCACTGGTCCAGCTCATGGGCGGGCAAGGTGGAGGAACGGGCGGTGAGGGCCAACACCCGTTCCCGGCCCAGGGTCCGCACCGCCTCGGCCAGCAGGTAGGTGGAATCCACCCCGCCGGAGAACGCCACCAGCAGGCAACCGTTCTTCCCGATGGAGGCGACCAACTGTTGTTGAACCGGATTCATGGGCGGCCGATCAGTCGGTGACGGAGAGTTCCTGGGGCTGGAACCTGCCGTCGATCAGGAGAAAGCCATTCAGCTCCAGACGGCCGTCGGTGCCCAGGGCCACGATGAGGTGCAGGGCGTTGGGGTAGTGGTTTTCCTCCCGGTCGAGGATCGACGGTTGGCCGGAGCCCACCGGGTGGCTGTGGTAGATTGCCACCAGCTCCGCGCCCTGCTCCCGCAACTGTTTGAACAGGGTGATCTGTTCCCCGGGGTCGGCAAGAAAGCGTTGGGAGTCGTGGAGGGTGTTGGTCAATGGATGCCATCCGGCGATGGTGCGCCCGTGGCCGGAAAGGATCCCCACGCATTCCTCCGGGGCGCAGCGCTGGGCATGGCCGAGAATCCTGTTGACGATGACGCGGGGCATGGCCCACATGGGAGTTCCTTCTGAATGATCCATCGAATTCCGACAAGACTTGGCCCTGGACAGGCGCGGTATCTCTTGCCTTGCAGGCCATGACAGCCCTTAATATACGCGAAATACGCGAACCCGCACCGAGGAGTATGATTTAACCCCCATGAAGGTCTATCTGCAACGGCTCAACCCGGGAAATGGCCTGATCTGGTTCTACTCCATCCAGATTCAGCGGGACCTGTTGGGTCGCTGGCAGGTGATCCGCGAATGGGGCCGGGCCGGCTCTCCGGGGACCTTGCGCCAGGTTCCCTACGACCAGTTGGGGGATGCGGTGAGCGCACTGGGCAACCTGCGGGACCAGCTCACCGGCAAGGGGTACCGGGTGGTGATGCAGGAAGGCCTCAAAGCCAAGATGGCCGCCATGTTGAACGCGGAGTGAGATCCCGATGAGTCTGATTCACGAAATCATGGAAACCGGTCCCCTGATGGTCAACTGTCAGATTCTGGGTGACAAGAAGAGCGGCCAGGCGGTGCTGATCGATCCCGGCGGCGATGCACCCAAGATTCTGGCCCGTTTGAAACGGCTGGGGCTGAAGCCGACCCATATCGTCAACACCCACGCCCATTTCGATCACCTGGGCGGTGTGGCCGAGCTGCAACAGGCGACCGGCTGCGAATTCTGGATCCACGAGGCCGAGCGGTCCCTGGTGGAACAGGCCCCGGTCCACGCCCGCTTCTGGGGGATGCCCTTCGGCCCGGTGCCCCACATCGACCGCACCATCCACGACGGGGAAACCCTGTCCTTCTCCGGCTTCGCCCTGGAAGTGATCCTCACCCCCGGCCACAGCCCCGGCGGCGTCTGCCTGCGCTGGAATGACGACATGGCGGTGGGAGATACCGTGTTTGCCGGCTCCATCGGCCGCACCGACCTGCCCGGGGGCAATTACGACCAGTTGATCCATTCCATCAAGAGTCGCCTGCTGCCTCTGCCCGACGGCCTGAAATGTCACCCGGGCCACGGCCCCTCCACCACCATCGGCCGGGAACGGGTCACCAATCCATTTTTCGGCAATGGATAGGAGTTCGTTGTTTGTCAGATGATGTTGACGCAACCGCCCGCCTTGTGACGAACCTGCCCTGCCGATCCCGGTGGACGGTCATGGCTTGCCAGAGCCACCCTCAAAGGTGACAATGCCCCCAGGCGGGCCGTCTGCCGCTGAATCGTCATCCATTTCCACGGACAAGGTGTTGCATGGCCATCATTCGACGCGCCCTCATCAGCGTTTCCGACAAATCGGGTCTGCCCGCCTTCTGCCGGGGTCTGGCGGAGCTGGGCGTGGCCATCCTCTCCACTGGCGGCACCGCCGCCCTGCTGCAGAAGGAGGGAATCCCGGTGACCGATGTGGCCTCCCACACCGGTTTTCCGGAAATGCTCGACGGCCGCGTCAAGACCCTGCACCCCAAGATCCACGGCGGACTGCTGGGGTTGCGGGACCATCCCGGCCATCAGGCCCAGATGGCCCGGCACGGCATCGACCCCATCGACCTGGTGGTGGTCAACCTCTATCCCTTCGAGCAGACAGTGGCTCGCCCCGGCTGCACCCTGGAGGAGGCCATCGAGAACATCGACATCGGCGGCCCCGCCATGCTGCGCTCCGCCGCCAAGAATTACCGCTCGGTGACGGTGATCACCGATCCGGCCGACTACGACCGGGTGCTGGCCGAAATGCGCGCCAATGGCGGGGCGGTCGCCGCGGCCACCAACGCCGCCCTGGCCCGCAAGGTGTTCGCCCGCACCGCCGCCTACGACGGGGCCATCTCCAACTGGCTGTCGGCCCGGGGCGAACCGGGGGAGGACCGGTTGTTCCCGGACACCCTGACCCTGCAGTATCACCTGTCCCAGGCCATGCGCTACGGGGAAAATCCCCACCAGCTGGCGGCGTTCTATGTCGAGGCGGCTCCCACCGAGCCCTCGGTGGCCAATGCCCGTCCCCTCCAGGGCAAGGCCCTGTCCTTCAACAACATCAACGACGCCAACGGCGCCTTTGAGCTGGTCAAGGAGTTCCGGGACCCAACCGCCGTGGTGGTCAAACACACCAACCCCTGCGGCATCGCCACCGATGCCGACTTGCTGGCGGCCTTCCGCAAGGCCCGGGACACCGATCCCCAGTCGGCCTTCGGCGGCATCATCGCCTTCAACCGGACCGTCACCGGCCCGGTGGCCGAGGAGATCGCCAAAATGTTCGTGGAGGCGGTGATCGCCCCGGGGTTCGACGAGGCCGCCCGCACGGTGTTCGCCGCCAAGCAGAACCTGCGCCTGCTGCTCACGCCCGATCTGGGCACCGCCCCGCCGGACGCCAGCGCCCTGGACATGAAGCGGGTCGTGGGGGGGCTGCTGGTGCAGCAGCGGGATCTGCAGACCGCCCGGGAGGACACCCTCAAGGTGGTGACCAGACGCGCCCCCAGCGCCGCCGAACTGGCCGATCTGCTGTTCGCCTGGAAGGTGGTCAAGCATGTCAAATCCAACGCCATCGTCTACGCGAAGAACCTCTGCACCGTGGGGGTGGGCGCCGGCCAGATGAGCCGGGTGGACGCCTCCCGCATCGCCGTGTGGAAGGCCCGGGAGACCGCGGAGCAGGCCGGCCGCCAGGACAACCCGGTGGCCGGAGCGGTGGTGGCCTCGGACGCCTTCTTCCCGTTCCGGGACGGGGTGGACGCCGCCGCCCAGGCGGGCGCCACTGCGGTGATCCAACCCGGCGGTTCCATCCGCGACGACGAGGTGATCGCCGCCGCCAACGAACAGGGTCTGGCCATGGTGTTCACCGGATTCCGCCATTTCCGGCATTGACGTTTCGAACTTATCGTTGTAAAACAGTATGTTGTGAAAATAACGGTGCTTGACACCAGGTCGGTTGACCGTTAGCCTTGCGCAAGGGATGTCCAACTGATCCTTGAACCCGAGTCGAGAGGATGCCTCATCATGAAGCGGTTCCTGATGCCTTTGCTGCTTGGATTGTCGCTCTGTGCCGGCCAGCCGGCCGACGGTCTGGCCGACCAGGCGGGTTACGAACAGTGGCTGAAAACCCGCGACCGGAATACCGTCGACAACGCCGCCGTCAATGGCCATTCCTATGCCATGATCGAGCTGGGTCGGTGTTACATCCAGGCCCAGGCGGGCTGCACTCTCAATCATGCCTCCGGTGTGGCCCTGTGGGAGAAGGCGGTGGCCCAGGGCGAGGGCTGGCTGGCCGATGAACTGCTCCTCACCATTGCCGAAGGATCCCAGGTGGAGCAGCCGGAGCCGGGCTGGAGCTTCCATTGGTCCACCCTCTGCAAGGTGGCGGGGGTGGTGCGGGAGAAGGGGATGGAGAACCAACTCGGCGGCCGGGCCACGAGCTATGTCGGACTCTGTTTTCTGGGAGGGAAGGGCGGCATCAAGGAGGATCCCGGTTACGGCCTGAAGATGCTGGAAACCGCCGCCATGCGGCATAAACTGGCCGATGCCGCGGCCATTCTGGCGGATATCTTCTACAACGGCTACTATGGGTTTGCCTCCAATCAGCCCAAGAGCAGCCATTATGCCCGCTTGGCCGCGAGTCTCGGCCATAAGGCGGCGCCCCACTGAAATCCCCTGCATCCCGGACCAAGGAGCCTTTTTCCATGAAAGCCAATGTCGGTGGTATCGACCGCATCCTGCGGATTGTTGTCGGTTTGGCCCTGCTGGCGGTGGTCTTCGTCGGTCCCCAGACCTATTGGGGGCTCATCGGTCTGGTGCCCCTGGCCACGGGGGCCATCGGCTTCTGTCCCCTCTATCCCTTGCTGGGCCTCAATACCTGCGGCAGCGGGAAGAGCTGATCCGCCCTTCCTTGCCCAACCCCCCGCCCCACCCCGAGGACCGCGCACGGCTTCTCGGGGGCGGGGCGTTTTGCTTTAGGCCGTCTGACGGCCACAACCGGGAGCCAAACCGATGGGGATGAAAATACTGGTGGTGGGGAGCGGCGGACGGGAACATGCCCTGGTCTGGAAAATCGCCCAGTCGCCCCTGGTGGAACAGATCTATTGTGCCCCCGGCAACGCCGGCACCGCCGCGCTGGCCCGCAACCTGCCCCTGGATGCCCATCACATCGAGGCGCTGCGGGATTTCGCCCTGGCCGAGCGGATCGACCTCACCGTGGTGGGGCCCGAGGCGCCGCTGGTGGAGGGGCTCACCGACCATTTCCGGGACAAGGGTCTGGCGGTGTTCGGCCCGTCCAGGGCTGCCGCCGAGATCGAGGGCTCCAAGGCCTTCATGAAGGACCTGTTCGCCAAATACCGCATTCCCACCGCCGACTACCGGGTGTTCGAGGATGCCGAGGCGGCCAAGGCCTACATTCGCTACCAGGAGCCCCCCATCGTGGTCAAGGCCTCGGGCCTGGCCGGGGGCAAGGGGGCCATCGTCTGCCGCACCCTGTCCGCGGCCCTGGCAACGGTTGACCGCCTCATGGTGCATCGGGAATTCGGCAAGGCTGGGGAGCGGATCGTGGTGGAGGAGTTCCTGGCAGGGGAGGAGGCCTCCTTCATCGCCCTGGTGGATGGTGAACGGGTCCTGCCCCTGGCGGGGTCCCAGGACCACAAGGCCATCGGCGAGGGCGACACCGGTCCCAATACCGGTGGCATGGGCGCCTATTCCCCGGCCCCGGTCCTGACGCCGGAGCTGCATGACAAGGCCATGGCTCAGGTGATGATTCCCACCGTGCGGGCCCTGGCGGCGGAGGGGCGTCCCTACCGGGGCGTCCTCTATGCCGGGTTGATGATCGACGAGGACGATGACCTCCGGGTGCTGGAGTTCAATGCCCGCTTCGGCGATCCGGAGACCCAGCCCATCCTGGCCCGGATGCGCTCCGATCTGGTGCCCCTGTTGTTGGCCAGCGCCACCGGCTCCCTGGAGGGCATGGCCGTGGACTGGGATCCCCGCACCGCCCTGTGCGTGGTGATGGCCGGCAACGGCTACCCCGGGGCCTATGAACGGGGCGCGCCCATCGGCGGCCTGGAGCAGGCCGCCGGCCTGGAGGACGTGATGGTGTTCCACGCCGGCACCAAGATGGACAAAGGCCGGATAGTCGCCGACGGGGGCCGGGTGCTGGGAGTGACCGCCCTGGGCGACACCGCCACCCAGGCCCGTGAAAAAGCCTATCAGGCGGTGCGGCTGATCACCTGGAAGGAAGCCTATTATCGGCGGGATATCGGCTACCGGGCGGTGGCCCGGGAGGAAGAGGCGGCGGAAGAGGACGCGAGGTAGTTCGCTGGCTTGCTGGATACCGACTCATTCATAACAACGGGATTGAAGCAATGGCCTTGGAACCATTGGTGGGGATCCTCATGGGATCCGACTCGGACTGGGAGGTGATGCGGGAGGCGGGCCGGGTTCTGAAAAAAATGGGAATCGCCTTCGAGATGACGGTCACCTCGGCCCACCGCACGCCGGAACGGACCCATCGCTATGCCGCCACCTGCCGCCAGCGGGGGATTCGGGTGCTGATCGTGGGCGCCGGGGCCGCGGCCCATCTGGCCGGGGTGGTGGCCTCCCAGACCACACTGCCCATCATCGGAGTGCCCCTGTCGTCCACCGATCTCAAGGGCCTGGATGCCCTGCTGGCCACCGTGCAGATGCCGGGCGGCATTCCGGTGGCCACCATGGCCATCGGCAAGGCGGGGGCGACCAATGCCGCCCTGTTCGCGGCCCAGATCCTGGCCCTGGGAGATCCGGCGCTGGCCGAGCGCCTGGCGGACCATCGCCGGACGATGGCCACCCAGGTGGAGGACAAGAACCAGGCCCTGCAACAGCTGGTGGCAGCCCTGGATTGAGATCGGAGCCGGACCGATATGCGATTCATTGCCACCGCCCTGCCTGAAGTCCTGATGATGGAACCCACGGTCCTGGTCGATCATCGGGGCGCCTTCATGGAGGTATTCCACCGGGACAGGTTCACCGCCGCCGGCCTGCCGGACTGGTTCGTGCAGGACAACCAGTCCCAGTCCGTGGCCGGGGTGCTGCGGGGGCTGCATTTCCAGGAGCCCCATGCCCAGGGCAAGCTGGTGCGGGTGTTGTTCGGGGCCATCCTGGACGTGGCGGTGGACATCCGCCGGGGCTCCCCACGCTTCGGGCAGTGGGTGGCGCTGGAACTCTCCGCCGCCAACCGGCGCCAGCTATGGATTCCCCCGGGATTTGCCCATGGCTTCTGCGTTCTCTCCCCCCAGGGGGCGGAGATGGTCTACAAGCAGACCGAGATCTACCACCCCGAGGCGGACCGGGGCATCCGCTGGAACGATCCCCGGCTGGCCATCCCCTGGCCCATCGCCGCGCCCATCCTGTCCGACAAGGATCGGCAGCTACCGCTGCTGGAGGAGGCGCCGGTGCTGCCCGTCTACGGGGCATCCGGGCACTGAAGGACTCTGTCCAGGTCCGGTCAGGCCACCAGTCCCCGGGAGCGTTTGGCGGCCTCCACGGTGTTCTTGAGTAGCATGGCGATGGTCATGGGCCCCACCCCGCCGGGCACGGGGGTGATGGCGGCGGCCCGCTGACGGGCGGCCTCGAAATCCACGTCGCCGCACAGCTTGCCATCGGGCAGGCG
This sequence comes from Magnetococcales bacterium DC0425bin3, assembly GCA_002753665.1. Lineage (GTDB taxonomy): Bacteria > Pseudomonadota > Magnetococcia > Magnetococcales > DC0425bin3 > DC0425bin3. The sequence continues at coordinate 10,489 of PEAP01000065.1, read as the reverse complement.
GTTGATGCCCACGTCGATGACCGTGGCGCCGGGCTTGATCCAATCGCCGGCGATCATCCGGGGCTTGCCCACGGCGGCCACCAGGATGTCCGCCCGCCCCACCTGAACCGCCAGGTCCGGGGTGCGGGAGTGGCAGATGGTCACCGTGGCATGGGCCGCCAGCAGCATCAGGGCCACCGGTTTGCCGACGATGTTGGACCGTCCCACCACCACGGCATGCCGGCCGGCCGGATCGACCCCGCTGGCCCGCAACAGCTCCATCACGCCCCAGGGGGTGCAGGGCCGGAACACCGGCGTTCCGGTGGCCAGACGCCCCACGTTGACTGGATGAAAGCCGTCGGCATCCTTGTCTGGCGCGATGGCGTTGAGGATCCGGGTTTCGTCGATCTGGTCGGGCAGGGGGAGCTGCACCAGGATGCCATGGACCGCTGGGTCCCGGTTGAGGCGCTCCACCAGGGCCAGCAGCTCCTTCTGGGTAGTGCCGGCCACCAGCTCATGGGCGAAGGAGGCGATGCCCACCTCCTCGCAGGCCCGCTTCTTGTTGCGCACATAGACCTGGGAGGCGGGATCGTTGCCCACCAACACCACCGCCAGACCCGGTTGCAGGCCCTTCTTGTCCCGCAGATAGGCGATCTCTTCCTTCAGGGCCGACCGAACCTGCTGGGCGATCAGTTTACCGTCGATGATGGTGGCCATCTTGATTTTGTTCCCTCGGATTCATTGATCGGCAACCGCCGGACGCCGAAACGCCCCGATGGCCAGGATCAGAAACAGCAGACCGCCCGCCACCGCCACCAGCCCGCCGGCGCCGGTGAGCCCCATGGCCAGCTTTTCCGGCAGGGTGGTCAGCTCCTGGGCGGCGCCGTGGGTCTTGCGCTGCACGCCGTAGAGACCCGCCAGGGCCAGGCCCGCCACATGGAGCAGGGAGCCTCCGGCATAGAGGGCCGGCTGCCACCGCGACCAGCGCGACGCGACCGGACGATACCCCAGGCGGGGCAGCAGCGGGTAGGTGAGTCCCATGTAGGCCACGGTGATGGCGACGATGGAGCCATGGTAGTGGGAGGGGATGGTCACATCGATCCCATTGATCAGGAAGCCGATCACCCCGCCCACGCCGAACAGCAGGAGGGAGAGGACCAGGGCCAGGCGCGGGCCCCGGGCGTCTTCGGCCACCTGCCGGCGGCTGCGCCACAGGGCCGGGAGCAGGAACAGCCCCAGCAGCAGGGGTCCCACCCCGTTGCCGTGGCGCATCAGTTGGGTATAGGCCAGCCGGTGGGCGCCGGTTTCGACCCCATGGGCGACGTGGATATGGAACGCCAGCAGCACCGGCAGGGACCCCAGCAGAAAAATGACCCACAACCAGCGGGGACCGAGGCGCGGCCAAGCCCCGCCCAGGGCCGCCAGCCAGAGCCAGACCACCATCACCAGCTGGGTATGGGTGAATTGCAGGATATGCCCTGCCCCCCAGTACAAGACTTCGAAATACTCTTCCCGTCCGGCCGGATCATCGGCCGGTCCGGGGGTCAGGGAACTCCAGGTCACGACCCAGACCACCGTGGCGAACAGGAGGATGGCCAGCCCGGTGCGGATGCCGAACAGCAGCGCCCCGGTGGCCGCGGGCTCGGTCGCTGCCGGTGGCCGGCGGTGCCGGAGGGCCTGGAAAGCCCTGAGCAGCACACCGCCCATGAACAGAGCCACGCCGGTGAAGAACGCGGCATTGTCCAGAATGGGGACGTAATTGTTGATGTGGGGCGCATCCCGGCCCAGAAAGGGCGAGAAGGTGATGACCACCGCTCCCGCCGCCGCCGTCCCCAGGGCCAGGCGGTCCAGGGCCGGCCGCGCGGCGGTGACGGTCAGGCCTGCCAGCACCCCGGCGAAGGAGAGGAACCAGACCAGGACCGACAGATCCACATGGATCACCAGGGCGGTCTTGAACGAGCCGGTCCAGGGGATCAGGTCATGGATCACCGGGGTGCGGGCCAGGATGATGAGGATCACCACCAAGCCAGCGCCCACCAGGGAATAGAGCGCCAGGGCCAGCCAGCCGGCGGTGACGGACCGGGCCGGGCCGGCGGGTATCATGGGCAGAGGGGCGGATGCGTGCATGGCTGATTCGAGGCTGGAGAGATGACGAACGGACGGTTGAGGCGGGACTTGCAGGGATGCCCCGTCCCGACGACCCATGGTAGGGGATTTGACCGGACCATGGCATGGGAAATCGTCGCCACGGCCCTGGGCCGGCCTGGGCGTTTGCCAACGCCCCGCGGCTGGACTATGCTGCCGGTTCCACCCCAGATCGGAGACGATGCTTGGCAAACTCCCCACATAAACCCATCGCCATCTGGCTGATGGCCTGTTCGTTCATGGTATTCGCCATGGTGGTGATCGGTGGGCTCACTCGCCTCACCGGTTCGGGACTGTCCATGGTGGACTGGGAACCCATCATGAGCTGGCTGCCGCCCCTCGACGAAGCCGAATGGCAGGCCTCCTTCGACCTGTATCGCCAGTCTCCGGAATTCCGCAAGCTCAACTTCACCATGGATCTGGCCGGGTATCAGGGCATCTTCTGGCTGGAGTACATCCATCGCCTGGTCGGGCGCCTGACCGGTTTCGTCTTTCTGGCTCCGTTTCTGTTGTTCCTGGTCACCGGCCGGCTGAACCGGGCGCTGATTCCCAGGCTGGGGGCCATTTTCCTGTTGGGAGGTCTGCAGGGGCTGCTGGGCTGGTACATGGTCAAGAGCGGGCTGGTGGATGACCCCCATGTCAGCCAATACCGGCTCACCGCCCACCTGGGCACCGCCTTTTTGATCCATGCCGCCCTGTGGTGGACGGCGCTGGGACTGCTGTTCGACTCCCGGGACACGCCGCCCCGGGGGGAGAGCGCCGCCCTGCACGGGCCGGCCCTGGGAGTGACACTGCTGGCCAGCATCACCGTGCTGTCCGGCGGTCTGGTGGCCGGGTTGCGGGCCGGACAGGCCTACAACACCTTCCCGCTCATGGGCGGACGTTGGATCCCGGAGGGGGTCTGGCTGCCGGATCTGGGCTGGCGCAACCTGTTCGAAAACGTTCCCACCGTGCAGTGGGATCACCGCCTGCTGGCCACCCTGACCGTGTCGAGCGTCCTGCTGCTCTGGTGGCGGGGACGCCGCCTGATGGTCCCGTCCCGGGTGCGCCTGGGTCTCGACCTGCTGCTGGCCATGGCCCTGGTGCAGGTCGGCCTGGGCATTTCCACCCTGTTGCTGTTCGTGCCAACCGCCCTGGCGTCCCTCCATCAGGCCGGCGCCATGCTACTCCTGACCATCGCCCTGTTCCTCAATCACCAGCTGCGCCCGAACGGATGACCAGGGGCCGGACCGCTCCATGCATTTCCCTTGGCCCCGTCCGGGTGTAGACTCGTTCCACCTTCGCACGGGCGATCTTCACGGCTTCCGTGACAGTCGCCGTGCGACTTCCATCGGAGGAGGGTGGAGGGAGGCTTCCCCCATCCATCGAGGTTGAGAGGAATACCGGTGTCCGAGGAGCATCCCGACCCGATTTTCCGGCAATTGAAGGATCGGGCCGGAACATGGCACACCCGGCTGGCCGCCACCGCCCGCTTCGACTCCCTGACAGAAAGCCACCGGGAGTGGGCCGCGGCGGTGATCGAGGACTTTGTCGAGGCCATGTATGCCTACCACAACAGTCCGCCGGAAAAATGGACGCCCCACACCCTCACCCAATGCTGCATTCGCACCATGCCGGGCAAGGTCGAAGCCGACGATGACTATTTCCACGCCATCGGTCCGGTTCTGCATGCCCTGTTCGACCACCTGGAGGCCGAGGGGGAGCTGCCCAACGCCGCCGCCTTGAGCCGGGCGGCGGCCAAGGTCGACTTTCGCGTCATCGACGCCGATGAAGGGGGTCGGTGGGGCTTCGCCAGGGCGCTGGTGGAGGGCGCCCGGGCCGGGGGCTACGATCCCCTCGATCCGCACCAGATGGAAACCTTCATCGACCAGCTCAACAGCGGTGGGATCGAGGGCCATCTGCCGGGATTTCAGCAGGTCTCCTGCGATCCGCCCCGGCGTCCCTCCAACCCGCCTCCCGGCCGTGGCCGTCGCGCCCGCGGCGCCGGCCGGCCGCCGGCCGCCATTCTGCATGGTCAGGCCCGTCGCATGGCTTTGGAGGGCCGTTCCCATGCCTCCATTCCCATCCACATGCGGGCGTTGATCAGAGAACATCCCCGTCTGCTCCTGGACTGTCTCCACGCCCTGGAAGACCTGTTCGGCGGCAGCCCCGACCACGATCCGGAATTGGTGGAGTCCTACCTGCACCTGCTGACCTATCAGTTGACCGAGGTCGGTTTCGGCCTGGAACGGAACTACAAGTGGGCCCAGAAGTTGAGAGAGGCCTTTCACAATGAAATTCTGGCCGGGGCGCGGGCCGGAGACCTGTCTCCTTCCCTGGTCGCAGCCCTGCTTGGGGTCATGGAAGAGGCCCGTCTGCCGGCGGATGGCGAGCTGCTGACCGCCTACGAGGCGTTGATCGGCCGTCGGGCCCCCCCATTGCCTCCCAGCAGCGTCGAATCCCTGGATCAGCTGATCCAGGAGATGGTCGACGCCGCGGCGGGCGATCCGTTCGACATCTGCGAGGTGCTGCAATCCTTTCTGGGCACCATGCCCGGGGACAGCCGGCCACATGGCCTCAAGGTTCTGGGCCTGTCCCGACTCCCCGAGGTGACCGGGGCCTTGCCCCTGCTGGCCCTGAGCCGGGACGCGGCCCTGCGGCGCAGCACCCTGGAATGGCTGGCTCCCCAGGCCGAGACCATCACCCCGGAGACTTTGCGGCGGCTCATCGTGCTGCGCAACTGGCTGCCGGCCGGGGAGCGGGGTCGTCTGGACCAGGTCACCCGGGCCGCCCGCCGGGGCGGTGTCGCCTGCGCCCAGTGGGCCCCGGGAGAGAGCCTGGATCGGCAGGTTGCGTCCACCATGGACGGCGCCGGCGCCCTGGGCTTCCTGTCCATCACCCGGGTCGGACGCCGTTCCCGCCTGTCTTCCGTGCTGGCCAAACGCACCGTGGGCATTCTGGATGCCTGGCGTGCGCCTCTGGACCGCAAGGCCGTGGTGCAGGAACGCATCCAGGAAGCCCGCAGGTCCATGGAGCTGGTCCCGGTCGATACGTCCTATCTCACTCTCCTGGTCAAGCATCATCTCCATGTCGGACTTCTGGCCGGCAGCCCGCCGCCCCTGGGGCTGCTGCAGGTGGCCGAGATCCTTGGGGCCACCCAATGGCTGCCGGAACCTCTGGATTTCGACACCCGCATGGCGGACCTGATCGAATCCGGCAACGCCGGCACCCTGGGGTTGGATCTGGAAGATGCCATCCTGGCCGGCAGCGGCCAATGGGGTCTGCTGCCCGGGGTGACCGATTCCTGGTATGTGGAACATCAGGCCGTGGTGGACTTTTTGACCCGCAACCGCATCCGCAACCGGGATCGTCTGGCGGAGCGGCTGCTGGACGGCTTCTTCGAGCCGGATCGCCAGTCCTGGGCCGAGCGCTGCGCCTGGACCGCCCTGTGGCTCCAGGCCCAACCTCCCCGCCGGGGCAGCCTCCAGGCGCTGGATTACAATTTCGCCGTCCTGGCCCGGACCCTGCTCGCCGGCCGCCCCATGGCGCGGATTCCCCTCATGCACCAACTGGCCCTGCGCACCATCCAGGTATTGGGAACGGAGCGGGCCTGACCGTCCGGCCTGTCACGGATCAGGACCGCCGCGATCAGAGGTCGGAATGGCCTGCAGCAGGGCGGTGGCCTCGGCGTCCTCCGCATGCCCGGGGGATCGGGACCAAAGGCGGCCGCCAGCTCCCGCAGGGATTGGCCTTGCAGGGGATGACGCAGTTCGGGGGCCAGTTCCGCCAGGGGCAGGGCCAGGAAGGGGCGCCGGAGGATGTCGGGATCCGGAATGGTCAGGCCTTCCCGGTCACAGACCATCCCGCCCATCAGGGCGATATCCAGATCCAGGGTGCGGGGCGCCCAACGCGGGCCGGACCGCAGCCGGTTCTGCCGGGACTCGATGTGGCGCAGCCTCTTCTTGAGCTGCAGGGGATCCATGTCCCGGTGACTGATGGCTACCCCGTTGAGAAAATCCGGTTCTTCCGACCGGCTGGCCGGATCCTCTCCGGGGGGTGGGGCCAGGGGACGGGTGCGGTAGATGGTGGAGATCCGCGCCAGGGGCAGTTCCCGGTGCAGCCGGATGAGCCCCTGGGTCAGGTTGCGCAGGGGGTCCAGGTTGGACCCGAAGGCGATGAGGATGGGAGTGCCGGCCGCCATCAGCTGCGACAGCGTTCGATGGTGACACCCACGGTCCGGGCAAAGCGCAGAGCGCCGGGCTTGTCCACCTGCACCCGCACCCGCTCCACCCCGGGATCGTCCAGACAGAGATCGGCCACCCGCTGGGCCAGGGCCTCCACCAGCTGAAAGCTGGAGGCCTCTGTCAGGGCGATGACCCGCTTGGCGAGGGTCTTGTAATTGACCGTATCCTCGATGCGGTCGCTGCGGCCGGCCCGGGTGAGATCGGTCCACAGGGTGAGCTGGAGCATCACATCCTGACGGTTTTTGCGTTCCCAGTCCTCGATGCCGATGAGGGTGCGCAGGTGGAGGTCGCGGATGTCGATACGGTCGCCGTTGGTGCCGCTCATGCCCATTTTCCTGTTGCAGTCGGTATCCGGGAGACTGGCAGGGTGCCATCATAGATGTTCGCCCCCGTCCACGCACACCATTTCGCCAGTGACATAGTCGTTCTCCAGAAAGAACCGCAGGGTATGGACGAGGTCCGCCACCCGGCCGGGCCGGCCCATGGGGGTGGCGGCGGCCACCCGCAGGAAGGCCTCCGGGGTGGCGTCCGGGGCGGGCAGGATGGGGCCCGGACCGATGGCATTGACCTGGATGCGCGGCGCCAGCTCCGCGGCGGCGATGCGGGTCAGGGTCCATAGGGCGGATTTGGCGGTGGTATAGGCCAGATGACCCGGGCGGGGGCGGTGGATGCGCTGGTCGATGACATTGACCACCTTGCCGGCCACCGGGGCAGCCGGTTCATCCTGCCGGGTGGGTGGAGCGGGACATTGGGCGGCCAGGGCCTGGATCAGGAGAAACGGGGCGGTGAGATTGATGGCCAGGTGACGGTTCCAGGCCTCGGGGGTGGTCCGGGCCAGGGAACCGGGTTCGAAAATGGCGGCACAGTTGACCAGAATGGCCAGGGGTCCCAGAACGGCGGCGGCCCGGGGGATCAGGCTGGCACACTGGCCGGGATCGGCCAGATCGGCCTGGAGGACCAGTGCCCTTCCGCCCCGATCCCGGATCTGCCGGCACACCGCATCCGCCGCCTCCCGGGATCGGCCGAAGTGGACCGCCACCCCCACCCCGGCTTCGGCCAGGGCCAGGGCGCAGGCCTGACCGATGCGCTGACCCGCGCCGGTGACCAGGCCGGCGGTACCGTGCAGTTCCAATGGGGGGGTCCCGTCGGCTGAATCAGGAGTGGGCGAAGATGTCCTCGTCCTCCCAGCCGGCCAGGTCCAGGGCCGCCCGGGTGGGCAGAAAGGCCATGCAGGCCCGGGCCAGCTCCAGGCGGTGTTCCCGCTCCAACATGGCGACCAGGCGTTCCCTGAGAGCCACCAGATGGATCACGTCGGCGGCGGCGTAGGCCTGCTGCCGCGGGGACAGTTCGGTGGCGGCCCAGTCGGAGGACTGCTGCTGTTTGTCCAGGGTGATGTCGAGAAACTCCAGGACCAGATCCTTGAGACCGTGGGATCCGGTATAGGTGCGGACCAGCCGGGAGGCGATCTTGGTGCAGAACAGCGGCTGCACGTCGATCTCCAGCCAATGCTTGAGGGTGGCCACGTCGAATCGGGCGAAATGGAAGATCTTTTCCACCCCGGGCGCTTCCAGCAGGGTCTTCAGGCGCGGGGCGGGGCGGTTGCGGATCTGCACCAGGGTGACCAGCCCCGCTTCGTTGCACATTTGCACCACGCAGAGGCGATCCCGGGTGACCTGCAGTCCCTGGGTTTCGGTATCCACCGCCAGATAACGGCTGTCGAGGTACCGTTCCAGACGGGTCTGATCCAGATCATCCCGCAACACCGTGATGGAAGACTCGGAACTGGTCATGGGGAACTCCTTCGGCGGCTCACTGCCCGGAGGGGGCCGGCTGGCGCTATTGGCTGATTGTGGCATTTCGACGGCAAACGGGTTAAACTCACTGATCTTTGAGATGGAGGGTGGAGGGAGGCTTTCCCCATCCATCGAAAGGTTAGCCATATCTGCATGCCAGGTAAAGGGGGGCGATGCGCCGCCGGAACGTCTGGCCTTGGGGAGGGGATGAAACAATGTCCACACGGAACCAGTATTCCGCCGAGCAGCTTGAACAGATCCGGGCCACCCTCAAGGACAGCCTGGGCGACGATTCGACGACGGCCCTGGACAACCTGAACAATCGCTTCACCCCTGGCGTCGAGGCGCCTGAAACCGAGAAGAAGCCCGGCCGCAGTCTGTCCAAGACCGGTTCGTCCCTGGGCAAGGTGAGCAAGATCGATGTGGAGGAGGTGATCCGCAGCGGCAACATTACCAAGATGCTGGAGGCGGTGCCCATCGTGCTGGGCGAGCCCAACAAGATCAATGCGCTGATCGATGCCCTGTTGAAGAACGGCGAGGTCAAGTCCTTCCATCTGGTGGAGGCCCTGGGCAAGGTCCACAAGGACAAGGACTTGGTGGAGCGGCTGGTGGACGGCATCATCACCCGCAAGGGGGTCAATCCCCTGGTGGATTCCCTCAAGTTTGCCGTCATCAGCCCCAAGGCCATGCTGGATCTGGCCCGTTCCCTGGCCGAGCAGGGCACCGTCAACCACATCCTGCGGGCCATTGCCGGGGCGCCCAAGGGCCAGGACGAGGTGGAAATCATCTGGACCATGGAGGTGATCGGCAAGGGGACCATCGACCAGATGCTGGATGCCATCAAGCTGATCGAGACCTCCTCCCCGGGGACGGTGGTGCTGGCCACCGGCATCGTCAACCGCAAGGGAACCTCGGTGGAATCCATGGTGCGGGCTTTGGGCGCCGCCAAGGAGAACCCCAAGGCGGCCACCATCCTGGTGGTGCCCCTGGTGAAAAAGATGGATGTGCCGGTGCTGATCTCCCTGATGGAAAAATACCTGCCGGACAAGAACCCCGCCTCCGAGATCGTCGCCGCCCAGCTGGTCAACCGCTGCCTGGGCCACGCCACTCGCTCCAAGGAGTTGGCCACCGCCATCCGTTTTGCCCGCAACGAGACCATGACCGCGCAGATCCTGGCCTGGGGCCTCGTGAAACAGGACAAGCTCGACCAGATCCTGCGGGGCTACAATCGCCTGCCCTCGCCCACCATGGCCAAGAAGATGCTGGCCATGGGCGTGGTCAAGATGAAAGGCAAGCTGATGTCGCTCAAGGAATTGGGCAAGGCCGGCTGGGACCTGACCAGCAATACCGCCGAGATCGCCAAGGCCATGAACGAAACCCAGGCCCGCTACAAGCAGATTCTTGCCCAATACAAGCTGGATGAGGACCAGAGGAAAAACCCCGGATCGGAAGGGGAGGAAGAGCAACAGGCATGATCCACCGGGTTCATCCCGAACTGCTGCCGGTTCTCTGGCAGCCCGGTAACGTCAGCGTCGCAGTCCGGCAAAGAACCGTCCCACGCCGGCCACGCCCTCCCGTTCATGGATGTCGATGGCCGCGGTGCCCACCACGGCAATCTCCACCTTGTCCACCAGCGCGGCTACGTCCGCAGCCTCCTTGACCCCGAAGCCCAGTGCCAGCGGGGTGGTGGTCGCCTGCCGGCAACGTTGGAGGAACTGGTCCAGGTGGCTGTCGAAGCGGGTGGTCTTGCCCGTGACCCCCTTGCGGGCCACGCAGTAGCAAAAACCGGACGCGGTGGCACCCAGGGCCCGCAGCCGGGCATCGGGCGTGGTGGGGGTCAGCAACTGTACCCAGGCCAGACCCCGCTCCCGGCAGGCGGCCATGGCCCCGGCGGACTCTTCCAGCGGCAGGTCCGGCACGATCAATCCCCGGACCCCCAGTCCGGCGGCCTCGGCGACGAACCGCTCCACTCCCCGGGCCAGCAGGATGTTCAGGTAGGTCATGATCAGGATGGGAATGGCATGCTCTCGGCTGACGGTGCCGATGAAGTCCAGGCAATCCGCCACCCGCAGGCCCTGGTCCAGGGCCCGCTGATTGGCGCGGGCGATCACCGGGCCGTCGGCGATGGGCTCGGAAAAGGGAATCTGCAATTCGATCAGATCCACTCCGGCGGCCACCATGGCGTCGATGACCCGGCGGTTTTCCGCCAGGGACGGATACCCCAGCACCAGATGGGACATGAGCAGGATGGGGGCGCCCCCGGTGGCGCGGCGTTCGGCCAGCCGCTGGCGCAGCCGGTCTTCGAGGGTGTCCCCGGCGGGGGGGGAGAGGATCGGGTCATGGGCGGGG
>PEAP01000064.1 GCA_002753665.1 Magnetococcales bacterium DC0425bin3 | reverse complement strand
TGATGCCGCCCAAGCGGGTGGTACCAGGAGTTTCCAAAATGGAGCATCCGGTTCAGAGCTTATCCTGGGGTTGAAATTGTCTTGACGATGGGGTCCACCTCACTGACGCTGGATGTTGTGCTGACCCCCGATGACTGAGCCGGGGCACCGATCCAATCCGTGACTGTCGGTCTGACAGACCATTCCTGGAGCGTGATGAAACTGCTGGGTTTCTGGCTTTTCTGGTCTGGATGAATGTCAGGCCACCAAGGAAAATTTCAGAGGGGAGCGTGGCGCCCTGACCGTCATGGAATGACCGTCAGGGCTTCGATGCCTCCCCGCCGGATGGAAACATGTCCTGCCCGGCCACGGCGTCGTAGCCCACGACCCGGCCGCCATGCTGCTGGACGAATCGGCCGGCGGCCTGTCGATCGGCGAAGGGGATGATTTCGGTCCCACCCATGGCGCTGCCGCGGTTCGATTCCACCACGAACCAGGCTTGGCGGGCGTCGATCCATGTTCCCGGCTGGGGGGTCTGCCAGTCGGCGCGCCCCATGTCGTTGACATAGAACGCCAGGATTCGGCGGGTGGCGCCGTCGAGCTGCAGATAGGCGAACCCGTCCCGCACCGAGGAAAACCACAGCGGACCTTGCTCCCCCGCTACATGGATTTGCCCCTTGGGACCGGCATGCTCGGACAGGGCCATGCTGCAATAATAGCCCGTGGCGTCGGGGCCGGGCTCCCGGGCCCCGGGACGCTGCTCCTCCGGCGCGCCGCAGGCGGTCAGCAGGAACAGCAGGACCAGGCAGGGGAACCATCCTCCCATTCCGCACCAACGGCCCTGCCGCCGCGCGGCCATGGGCTACAGCTCCCGCCGCCGGAAGACCAGCAATGCCCCCGCCAGGGGCAGCGCCATCCAGGCCAGCAGGGTGCCCAGCAGAAAGGCGGGAGAAAAATCCACTTGGCCGCTCAGGCCGGCCAGCCCGGAAAAGCTGCGCACATTGTCGAAGGCCGTGAGGTTGAAGAGCCGGAAGATATCGGTCGGACTGGCCAGCAGCAGCCAGGGGAACACCTGTTCATGGATTTGCCCCCGGGTCGCCACCAGCACCCCCAACAGCCCCAGGTCGTAGAGGACCACGAACAGCAGCCACAGGCCGATGGCGCTGCCCGCGGCCGCCCCCCGCTCCCGCACCAGGGCGCTCACCAGACAGGCGAGGGCGATGAACACCGCCCCCAGCAGCACCGAACTGCCCAGCAGGGCGCCGAAGGCCTGCCAGCTCTGGGGATCCGCCCCTGCGCCGACCAGTCCCACCGCCAGCCCCGCCGCCCCGTAACCCAGGAGGGTTGCCAGGCTCAGCACCGCCACATGGCCGACGAATTTGCCCAGCAGCACCTGGCCGCGGGTCACCGGATGGGCCAGCAGCAACAGCAGGGTGCCCCGCTCCGTCTCTCCCACCAGGGTGTCGTAGGACAGCATCAGGGCGATGAGGGGCAGCAGAAAGATTGTCAGGCTGGCCAGGCTCACCACCGTTACCGCCAGGGGTTTGGCCCCCACGTTGCCGGTGGGGGCGCTGCCGAGGAAGGCCAGGGCGAAGGCCAAACCGGCCAGCAGCAGGGTGGCGCTCACCACCCAGCGGTTGCGCAGGGCGTCGCGGATTTCCTTGCCGGCGATGACGCGCACGGGGTGCATCGTTTCAGTCTCCATCAAAGACAGGACCATGCCCGAAATGCCGATAGACATCGTTCAAATCGGGCAGGCGGATCTCCACATCCGTGACCGCCGGACCCAGTTGGACAATGCGGCGCAGCACGGCCATCTTGTCGGTCACGGGACAGCGCACCTCCAGGGTGCCATCGATGGCCCGGGTGGTGGACAGGCCGTCCAGCCGGGGCTCCACCCCGTCGGGATCCGCCGTCACCACCCGCAGGCACACCGGCAGATCCGCCCGTTGCCGCAGGGCGTCCAGGGTGCCCCAGGCCGCCAGCCGCCCGGATCGCAGGATCACCGCCTGATCGGTGCGGGCCTCCAACTCGGTGAGGACATGGGACGACAGCAGCACGGTGGCGCCGGCGGCCCGCAATTCCTGGAGGATGCGGTAGAATTCCTGTCGCAGCAGGGGGTCCAGCCCGGTGGTGGGCTCGTCCAGCAGCAGCAGGCGCGGCTGGCCCAGCAACGCCTGGGCCAGGCCCAGGCGCTGGCGCATGCCCTTGGAATAGGTCTTGACCCGCTCCGCCGCGGCCTGGGCCAGGCCCACCCGCTCCAGCAGGTCGATACAGCGCCGCGGGTCAGCGCCCTTGAGGCGGGCGTAGAACAGCAGGGTATCCCGCCCGGTCAGTTCGTCGTGAAAGACGACGTTTTCCGGCAGAAAACCGAGCTGCCGGCGGAAGGCCGGCGGCACCTGGGCCGGATCCTCGCCCAGCACCCGCACCCGCCCGGCCGTGGGGCGGATCAACCCCAGCAGCAGCTTCATCAGGGTGGTCTTGCCGGCGCCGTTGTGACCCAGCAGGGCCACGCACATCCCCGCGGGCAGGTCGAGGGTCACCCCGTCCAGGGCGCGGTGCCGGGGATACTGCTTGACCAGGGTCTCGACCTGCAGGGCCGCAGTCACCGGGGCGTCTCCGGAGGTTCGGGAGGCTGCATCAACGGCCAGCTGTCCACCACCCCGCCGGGCCCCAGGGCGGGAAACCCGCTCTGGGCATGGCGCAGGGTCTCCATGATCGGGCTCGACAGCAGCAGCTTGGCCAGGGGGTATTGCCACAGCACCCGATCCATCAAGGTGTTGGGACGATAGGCCACATCGGCGCGGCCGTCGCCGTCGAGATCGAAGGCCGGATTGTCGCTCCAGTAGTTGCCGCTGCGGTCCCGGGACCATTCGTAGGCGACCATGCCGGTGTATTTGACCTGGGTGCGGTTGTCGATGAAGGCATTGGCGTGGATCGCATTCTTCTCCGAACCCCCGGTGAAGTGCAGGCCGATGGCGCAGCCCTCGAAGCGGTTGTGGTGGATGGCGTTGCCGGTGGAGGTGTAGATGAAGGAACATTTGTCCCGGGTGCGGACCACCCGGTTGCCGGCCACCTCGGACTTGTGGGAGGAATGGATCATCAGGCCGTGGTCCCGGTCGTCCCGGGAGAGGTTGCCCAGCACCGCGAGGTGGGTGGAATACATCAGGGCGTAGCCCACCGCGTTGCCGCTGGAGACGTTGCCGCTGACCTCGTTGTGGTTGGCGTACATGTAATGGATGGCGAAGCGCAGATTGGAAAACCGATTGTCGCGAATCCTGTTGCCGTGGGCGGTGTGGATGTAGAGCCCGTCCCGCCCGCCCTCCACCCGGTTGCCCTCGAACAGCGAGCCGGTGGAGTTCCAGATGTTGATGCCGTTGCCCCGGGCGTTGAGCCAGCGGTCGTTGCGGTTGGCGATCTGGTTGCGGCGCACCACCACCCGGGGCGCGCCCTGGATGGCGATGCCGTACAGATTGCCCAGCACCTGGTTGTCCTCGATGAGCGCCTCGGCGGCGGATCGGGTCACCAGCAGGCCGCTGTCCAGGTCGGTTTCGATGGTTCCCGAGCCGGTGAGGGTCAGGCCACGCACCGTCACCCCGGGGGCGCTGACGGTGAGGGCGCTGCCCCGGCCGCCGCCGTCCACCATCGCCCCGGCAACGCCTTCCAGGATCAGGGCTTTGTCCACCACCGCCGGTCCGTACCGGCCGACGGTCAGGCGCAGGGTATCGCCGGCGTGCGCCTGGGCGATGGCCTGGGTCAGGGCCCCCTCACCCGGCGCCACATCACTGGTGGCTGACCGGCCGAGGGCGGGAAGAAAAAAACCGGTGGCCAGGATCATCCTGGCCACCGGAACGGCAAGGCCGTTGCGCAAGGGCATCAGGCTTCCACGAGCATGCGCCCCTGCATTTCCATGTGCAGGGCATGGCAGAACCACTGGCAGTAATAGTACCACACCCCCAGCCGATCCGCCTTGAAGGTCACCGAGGCCGTGGCCTGGGGACCGATCTCCATGCAGACGTTGTGGCCCACCAGGGTGAAGCCGTGGGTCAGATCCACCACATCATCGATGTTGGTGACGATCACCGTCACCTCGTCGCCCTGCTTGACGGAGAACTCGGTCAGGCTGAAGTCCGGCGCCTGGCTGTGCATGTAGACCCGCACCTGCCGGGTCTTGTCGTCGCGGATCACCGTGCTGGCCTTGCCCAGCTCGACGCCGTCGCGCTTGGCCTGGGCATGCAGGTCGGCGAACAGGGGATCGGTCATCGAGTAGATTTCGACCGGGTTGACCTTGGACTTGTGGACGATGATGGCATCATGGGGTTCCGCAAAGGTGGGACCGTCATGCACCAGCTTCATCTCGTCGCCGGAGATATCGATGAGCTGATCGTTCTCCGGCTTCAGGGGGCCGACGTTGAGAAAGCGGTCCTTGGAGAACTTGCACAGGGCCACCAGCCACTTGCCGTCGGCATCCTTGGTTTCGGCCATGGAGGCGTTGGTGTGGCCCACCTGGTAGTGGACATCCAGCTTCTGGCGGATGGGATTGACCTGCTCGCCCCGGTACTGCCGGATGGCGTCGGCGATGTTCCACTTGACGATCTGGCTGTCCAGGAACACCGAGGTGTAGGCGTTGCCGCGGCCGTCGAAGGTGGTGTGCAGGGGTCCCAGGCCGACCTCGGGGTTGGCGACGATGACGTCCTTTTCGGTGATCCTGCCGGCGAACAGTTCATCCACCTTGTCCCAGGCGATGACATAGACCGTGGGGGAGAGCTTGCCGCTGACGATCACATGCTTGCCGTCCGGGGCGGCATTGGCATCGTGGGGATTGTTGGCGATGGGGATGTAGCGGGTGAACGGGGATTTGGCGTCCTTGCGGCCATCCACCACCGGCACGCCGCCGATCATCTCGGCCTGGCCCGCCTTGACCGCCGCCTCAATGGCCTTGATATTGAAGATCACCACATGGTCCGCCGGGGAGGCGGTCATTTCGGCGAGGTTGATGCCCTCTTCCGAGTTGTAGCAGGTGGAAATGGCGTATTTGCCCTGGTAGTCGGCATCGCAGTTGTCCAGATTGCCGCTGATCTTCACCTGCCAGGCCATCTTCATGGTCTCGCCGTCCACGGCCGAGAAGATGCCCACATACTTCTTGGGATCGTTCATGTCCCGCCCGTCGTTGGGCAGTGGGGTGCGCATCTCGCTGTTGCAGAAGACGTAGCCGGTCTTGGGATAGCGCTGCAGGCGCAGACCGTGGATGGCATGGGCGTTGGGGATTTCCAACACCTTGTCGGTTTTCATGATGTCGATGCGGATGCGGGCGATGCGGGTGTTGGACTTGTCGTTGATGTACAGGTAACGCCCGTCGTAGGACCCGTCGGTATAGGACATCCGGGGATGATGGGTATCGCCGTGGTCGTAGGTCACCAGGCCCTGCTTGGCGAGGAACTCCCTGGTCTCCGGGGTCAGATTTTCGGACAGGATCTTGCGGCTTTCGTTGGTCAGGCCCCAGCCGGTGGCGCTTTCGCGGTTGAACACCGGAATGCGCATCAACTCGCGCATGGAGGGAATGCCCAGCACCCGCACCTCGCCGGAATGCCCGCCGCTCCAGAAGCCGTAGTATTCATCCAGCTGTCCCGGTGGCACATCGGCCTGGCCGGAGGCCAACGCCATGGCCGGCACCGCCGCCGCGGTCAGGGCCACGCCGCCGGTCGCCACCCGGCCCGCCATGCCGGCCAAGCCACCGATGGCGGCCACCTTGATACCGGTTTC
This sequence comes from Magnetococcales bacterium DC0425bin3, assembly GCA_002753665.1. Taxonomy (GTDB): domain Bacteria; phylum Pseudomonadota; class Magnetococcia; order Magnetococcales; family DC0425bin3; genus DC0425bin3. Next base: position 14,005 of record PEAP01000064.1, on the reverse strand, counting down.
CAACACATCCCGCCGGGTGATGCCCTGCTTGCCATGGTCCGACATCGTTTCCTCCATCCCATCGATTGTGTGATCTGCCCTGGTGGACTGTGTGATTTCACACACCCTACCACAGCCTGGTTTCGTCAGGACAGAGAAAAATATTCAAGTCATGAAAATTGATGTTTCTTGACAAGATGTAACCTAATCGAAGGCCAAAAATCGGGATTCATCCCCATCAATAATTGATCTTGATCAAGTTTTATAATGGAGCCGGGGTCGTGCATCCCGTCACGACCCCGGCCGATGCAGGAGTGGACGGCTGGCTCAGCCAGGCGCCTCGTCGGCAATGGAGCGCTGCCGCTCGGCGCGGCGTTCCCGGCGGTTGCGGCGCAGGATGAGGGCCGGACAGACGGTTTCGTCGACGTAGTTCAACTGGCAGCGCAGGCAATGGATGCATTCGTTGGGGTGGATTTCGCCATTGGGTTGGATGGCCTGCACCAGGCAGTCCCGGCTGCAGTTGCTGCACAGCTCGCCGCAGTGGCGGCGGCGCTTGAGCCAGGCGAAGATGCGCAGGCGGCCGGGAATGGCCAGGGCCGCGCCCAGCGGGCAGAGGTAGCGGCAGAAGCAGCGCTCCACGAACAGGCCGGCCCCCAGGAGGACCACCGCCCAGGCCACGAAGGGCCATTCGCGGTCGAAGCGCAGCAGCACCACGGTCTTGAAGGGCTCCACCTCGGCGAGCAGCTCGGCGGTGGCCAGGGACGACAGGGACACCCCCAGCAGGCCCAGGAACAGGATGTACTTGAGGGCCCACAGGCGTTCGTGCCAGGCGAAGGGCAGGCGGAACTGGGGCACTTTCAGCTGGACGGCGGCCCAGTTGAGCAGCTCGTGGAGGGCGCCGAATGGGCAGAGCCAGCCGCAGAAGACCCCCCGCCCCCAGAGCAGCAGGGCCATGGCCGTGGAGCACCAGAGGACGAAGATCATCGGTTCGATGAGGAAGAACTCCCAGCGGAAGCCCCCCATCAGGGAATGCAGGAAGGTGAACACGTTGACCACCGACAGCTGGGCCTGGGCATAGCCGCCGATCCACAGCGCGGAAAACACCAGGAACCCCCGGCGCAGGTGGATCACCAGCCGGGGATGGGTGATGAGCAGCTCCTGAAAGAAGAAGATGAGGGTCAACACGCCCAGCGAGACCCCCAGCACGATGATGTCGCCCAGGCGATCGAGCCAGATGTGTTGCCACAGGGGGGGCTCGGAGGTCTCTTCGGTCGAGGCCACCGCGGGCGTCGCCGGTTCCGGGGCGCGCTGCAGGAAGCGCTCCGGCAGGACATAGTCCAGGGTGAAGCTGGTATAGGCCTTTTCGATGGGACCGGTGGGCCGGTGGGTGAGCAGCTCCAGCGACCAGGAGCGGGTGGGGTCGAAGGCCGCGCCCGGGGGGATCTTGAACAGGCCGATTTCGGCGAATGCCGGCAGGCCGGGGGCCAGATCGCGCAGGCGGCGGTATTGATGGTCGTGGAACAGGATGCTGGCGCCGTCCTGGTTGATCTTGAAACGGTCGAAGATGCCGCCGCGCACGAACCCAGAGCCCCGGAAGGAATAGGCGCCGTTGGCCATGATCAGCAGCGCCGGCTGTGCCGGGGCGAGCCACTGGCGCATGTTGCGGAATTCCGCCTCCGCCAGCAGGTTGCGGCCGATATCCTGGAGCGAGACCAGGGCGATGTGAAGGTCGATGAACAGCTCCTCCGGCGGGGCGGCCTTGACGTAGGGTTCGCCGCTGCCGGCGCCGATCGTGCGGAAGGCCGCGTCCACCTCGCCGTGGTTCAGGGTCAGGCGTCGCACCGCGCCTTCTCCGAGCAGGGTGGTCCAGTCGCTGGCCTGGTGGGGAGGATCGCGCAGGGTGGCTTGGGCTTCCGGAGTCGCGGTTCGTCCGCCGCGGGCCACCTTCCGGGCAGTGCCGTGGAGTCCGTCGTTGATGACGATGGCGGTGACGGTGGCGCCGCTGATGGCATCCACCGCCTGCCGGTCGCCGCTCTTGGCCTCCAGCAGGTTGCGGCCCACATAACGGCCGACGAAGTCGAACAGTTTCTGCTCGGGAATGCCCACCAGCAGGATGGGTTCGGCATGCGTGACCACCCGGGCCCCGGTGACCACGCCGGCGTTGGTCATGCCCACCAGGATCTGGATCGGCTTGCCCGAATAGCCGATGTTGCTGGTGCGAAACACCTGCCCCACCGGCTGATCCTGGGCATAGGCCACGGCCCGGGGCGGATCACCGGCCAGGGGGTCGAAGCGGGTCGCCTTCGGGTAGACCTGGGCCGGAGTGACCTCCTCGTGGTAGGCGCCGAACTCCCGCGCCTGGGCCACGTCCCAGCCCAGCGGGCCGAGCAGCAGGAGAAGCCACGGAATCCGCAACAGGAACAGCCGGGGGAGAAGGACGCTGCGCTTCGATGAGGCGGATGCTCTCATGGGAGGGGACTCCATTGGGCCAGAGGAATGACCAGAGGCGCCCAGGCTGTGCCCGTCAGCCGGGCGATCAGGCGTTGGTCGGCGGTGATCAAAGGGACGTTTTCACGCTGCGCCAGCGCCAGATAGAAACAATCGTAAATGGGATGATTTATGATTTTTGTAATCTCGAAGGCCGCAGCAAACAGTTCCGACAGCGGCACGATCCGTTGCAACGCCTGCGACAGATGTCGATCGATCCGATCGATGCCGTGACGATCGATAGCGCCATGCCGCGACCATTTCCACAAAACATTGCCGACCTCGGCGAACACCAGTTCCGGGGCCAACAAAGAGATCCTTTCGGTGAGCAGGCCTGTGGCCAGATCACGATGGTCCTCGGGCAGATACCATTTGCAGACGACACTGGCGTCAACGATCAGCGTCGTCATTATCCCGATCCTCGCGGATCAACTGGGCGGCGGAAGGCATATCGCGGTGGGGAGAAAACAGCCGGCAGATGGCATCGGCCTCCGCCACCAATTCGGCCCGGGAGGGATGCCCTGGCCGCCGGCTGGCTGCACCACGTCGCCGCCGGGTCGCCGCCGCCTCGGCTCGGCCCGGACGCACCGCCCCAGTCAGGAAATCGCGCAGCGCCTGTTCCAACGACTGACGTTGCACCGCCGCCGTGGCCTCGAGTCGTGCGACGATTTCGTCATCCAGGTCCCGGATCACCCATTCGGCCATTTGCCTGCCTCCTCTTGAAGTCCATCTTGTGCAGCATACCACAAACCCAAGCCGACTTCGAGGCCTCCCCCATCCTCCACCGCTGCGCGATCACGACAATCCCCCGAGGGCCAGGGCCAGCGCCCGCAGCGCCGGTTCCCAGTCCCCGGCCCGTTGCTGGCGGAACAGCCGCAGGGAGGGATACCAGGGGCTGGTGGTGCGGTCGTCGGCCAGCCAGCGCCAGTCGGCATTGGCCGGGATCAGCACCCAGGTCGGCCGGCCCAGGGCGCCGGCCAGGTGGGCCACCGCGGTATCCACGCTGATGACCAGATCCAGGGCCATGAGGGCGCAGGCGGTGGTGAAAAAATCATCCAGATCCGGCCCCCAGTGGTCCAGGGTGCCCCGGGCGGACAGGGCGTGGGCCAGTGCCGGGTCCAGGTCCTTCTGCAGGCTGTGGAAGCATACCCCCGGCACCTCGAACAGGGGGGCCAGAGCGGCGGGGTCGAGGGAGCGGTTCCAGTCGTTGCGATGGCTGGCCTTGCCGGCCCAGACCAGCCCCACCTGGCGATGCGGCCCCACCCGGCGTTGGCGCCAGGGGGGCACGGCCTCCGGGGGCACATGGAGATAGGGCATCGGGCCGGGCAGGTCGGCGAGGGACAGCCCCAGCGGGACCGGCAGATCGAAGGTGCTGACGTGGTAGTCGCAGCCGGCCATCGCCGTTCCCGGCGGCACGAGGTTCACGCCGAGGCCGGCCACCAGGCGGGCCAGGGGCTGGGGAACCTGGGCCAGCACCGTGGCGCCCCGGGCCTGGAGGAGCGGCAGGAAGCGCAGGAACTGGAGGGTGTCGCCGAAGCCCTGTTCGGGCACGAACAGCAGGCTGCGGCCGGCCAGGGATTCGCCGCGCCAGGGGGGGGCGGATTGGGCGGGCCGGGGGTAGCCGGGCCGTTGCCAGCGCCAGGCGTATTCCGGCCAGCCGCGGGTATAATCGCCCCGGGCCAGATGGATCTGGGCGCGGTTGCAATGGGCCTCGGCGAAATCGGGGCGCAGGGCCAGGGCCCGATCCACCGCCGCCAGCCCTTCCTCCAGCCGGCCCAGTTCCCACAGCGCCACGCCCAGGCTGTTGTGGGCCTCGGCGTTGCCCGGGTGATGGTCGATGGCCCGCCGGAAGGCCGCCGCGGCCGCCTCCAGCCGGCCCTGCTCCAGCGCCAGCACCCCCAGGTTGTTGTGGGCTTCGGAGAGGGTCGGCGCCAGGGCCAGGGCTTCCCGGTAGCAGAGTTCCTCCTCCCGGGGCTGGCCCAGGCCGCGGAAGGCCAGGCCCAGGTTGAAGAAATCGGCCGCGGTGTCGGGATTCTGCTCCAGGCCCTGGCGCAGCACCCGGATGGCGCTGGCGGTCTCGCCCTGGGCGGTCAGCAGCCGTCCCAGGTGGATGTAGCCCGCGGGCCGCTCCGGGGCCAGGGCCACCGCCTGACGGTGGAAGACCAGCGCTGCCCCGGGCCGCCCCAGCCGTTGCAGCACCAGGCCATAGTGGTCGTGATAGAGGGCCTGGCCGGGACAGCGCTCCAGGGCCATGCGCCACCAATGGGCCGCCGCCGCCCAGTCCTCCCGGTCCATGGCCAGGCGGGCCAGGTGATGGGGAGCCTCGTGGTGTCGGGGATCCAACCGGGCCGTGGTCCGGAACAGCGCCTCGGCCTGGCTGGTTTCTCCCAGGCGCAGATGGGCCAGGCCCAGCAGGAACGCCGTCACCGGACCGGTTTCCCCCAGCTCCCGGGCCCGCCCCAGGGCCTGCCGGGCCGCGGCCCAGTCCTCCCGGCGGTGCTGGATCAGCCCCAGGAGATTCCACACCGCCCGATCCCCCCCATGCCGCCGCAACCAGGCCCGACAGCGATGGACGGCCTGCTCCAGGCGTCCGGCCCGGACCAGGGTGGTGATGGCTGCCAGAGGGGAGGAGTCGGGGGGCATGGGAAGCGGTAGCCGGGGTTTGGAGTTCGCAACGATGGTTTACTTGACTGATTGTATTGCCCTTTGTTGGCAAGAATGCTATCATTGTACCACGAACTGGACGATCACCTGCCACTCTCCCAAGGTGAAAATGGCAATCGATGAATTGCCGACGTTGAAACCCGCATCCCGGCTGCCACGGTACTGGGGGTGGGATATGCTGGCGTGGCTGCCGGATCCGCGGAGGTCTGCCGGATGAGCCTGGTATTGCCGGTCAATATCGATGACCTGCTCGATGGCCGAGGGATCGAATCGGCGCGGATCGAGTTCAAGGGCGGCTGGGACGCGCAGACCACGGCCTGGCAAGTCCTGAGAACGATCTGCGCCTTCGCCAACGATCTGCACAATCTCAATGGCGGCTACATCGTCATCGGGGTGGACGAACAGGGTGGACAGGCGCTGCGCCCGGTCAGGGGGCTGGAGGATGGCCGGATCGAGGCCATCCAGAAATGGCTCAGGGGACAGTGCCGGCGCATCGATCCCGTCTATCAGCCGATTCTGTCCCCGGAACGGGTCGATGGCCGGGTGATCCTGGTCGTGTGGGCGCCGGGCAGCGATTCCCGCCCCCATCGCTGTCCCGAGTCCGGGAAAGGCCCGTTCCGCCATTGGGTGCGCCTGGGCCCGGAGACGGTCGATGTCGAGCGCTGCGGCCTGCTGCAGCAACTGTTGCAACTGACCGCCCGGGTGCCCTTCGACGATCGCAGGGCGTCCGGCGCCCGGATCGAGGATCTGCGGGAAGGCAAGGTCCGGGAATTCCTGCATGACATCCGGAGCGGCCTGCTGGAGGAAAAATCCGCCAGGCAACTGTACCGCAAGATGCGCATCGCCGTGCCGGTCAACGGCCATGACCTGCCGAAGAACATCGGGATCCTGATGTTCGCGGAGGATCCCGAGATCTGGCTGCCCGGGGCGCGCATCGAGGTGGTGCGGTTTTCCACCGCTGCCGGTGGGGATACGATCGAGGAACGGATCTTCCGGGGTGGCCTCCACGAACAGTTGCGCAACGCCTTGCGCCATCTGGAGGGCCTGGTCGGCCGCACTATCGTCAAGCAGGACCACTCGTTCCAGGCCGGCAGCTGGGTCGATTATCCATTGTCGGCCATCCGGGAAGCCCTGGTGAACGCCGTGTATCACCGCAGCTATGAAGCCGACGTTCCGGAGCCGGTCAAGGTCTTCCTGTACCCGGACCGGCTCACGGTGACCAGTCATCCCGGGCCGGTCCCCGGCCTGCGACCGGAGCATTTTCGTCCGCAGGCGCCCACGCCGTCGGTGCCGGCGCGCAACCGGCGCATCGGCGAATTCCTGAAGGACCTCGGTCTGGCCGAGGGCCGGGGCACGGGGTTGCCGAAGCTGTTCCAGACCATGAGGGACAACGGCTCCCCCGAACCGATCGTCGATTTCGATGCCGACAGCAGAACCTATTTCACCGTGACGCTGCCGGCCCATCCCAACACCCGGAGCGCGGGGATTGGACCATGACCTCCCAACCGCTGTTGCACATCCTCCACACCGAAGCCTCCGAGGGCTGGGGCGGGCAGGAGATTCGCATTCTGACCGAGGCGGCGGGGTTGATCGGTCGGGGGCATCGGGTGGAGCTGGTCTGCACCCCGGACAGCACCATCCTGCGGGCCGCTCCCGGGTATGGCGTGCCGGTCACGGCCCTGCCCATCGGCCGCAAGAACTGGCGGGGCTGGCAGGCGCTGCGGGAGTTCCTGATCCGCCGGCAGCCCGACGTGGTGGTGAGCCACAGCTCCACCGACTCCTGGCTGACCGCCATCGCCCGCCTGAGCCTGCCCCATCCCCCGCCCCTGGTGCGGCTGCGGCACATTTCGGCGCCGGTGCCGCACAATGCCCTCACCCGCTGGCTGTATCTGCGGGCCAGCCGGCAGATCGTCACCACCGGCGAGGCCCTGAAACAGACCCTGATGCGGGACAACGGCTATCCGCCGGAGCGGCTCGTCTCCATCCCCACCGGCATCGACCTGACCCGCTTCACCCCGGGAAATCGGGCCGCGGCCCGGGCGGCCACCGGTCTGCCCGCCGCCGGCCCCCTGCTGGGCATCATCGCCACCCTGCGCAGTTGGAAGGGCCATGACGACCTGCTGGACGCCTTCGCCCTGCTGGCCCGGGATTCCCCCCACCCGACCCTGGTGATCGTGGGCGACGGCCCCCGCCAGGCGGCCATCGAGGCCCGCATCGCCAACCACGGCCTGGGCCAACGGGTGATCCTGGCGGGCAAACAGACCGATGTGGTCCCCTGGCTGCGGGCACTGGATATCTTCGTCCTGCCCTCCTACGCCAACGAGGGGGTGCCCCAGGCCCTGATGCAGGCCATGGCCTGCGGCCTGCCGGTGGTCACCACGCCGGTGGGATCCATTCCGGAGATCATCGAGCCGGGCGTCACCGGCCTGCTGGTCCCGCCCCGGGATCCGCCGTGCCTGGCCCGGGAATTGGCCCTCCTGCTGAACGATCCCCACCGGCGGGCCATGCTGGGCGCGGGCGCCCTGGCCATGGCCCGGTGGCGCTGCGGACTGGAGATCATGCTGGACCGCATGGAGGACCTCCTCCGGCGGGTGGTCCAACCCGCCGCCGACGGACAACGGGACCGCGCCCCATGAGCCGATTCTCCTGGCGGCGCCTGGCGGAGCTGCACCGCGCCAGCGCCCTGATCCTGCTCAACATCCTGCTGTTCCTGATCGGACTCAACCTGGTCCTGGGGCTGATCTTCCGGGTCGAGGACGCCCTGACCGCCGACCCGGGGGACCCGGTGACCCGCAAATACGCCGGCGCCGAGTTCGCCCGGGTCTACCCCGGCCGGGCGCCGGAGGAAATCCGCGCCATCCTGACCGAAAGCTTCAACCGGCCGTTCGTCTACCAGCCCTTCACCCAGTTCACCGAACGGCCGTTCGCCGGCCGCCATGTCACCGTGGATCCGGCGGGCTTCCGGCGGATTCCCGACCAGGGTCCCTGGCCCCCGGCGGCGACGGGGGTCAACATCTTCCTGTTCGGCGGCTCCACCACCTTCGGCTATGGCGTGCCGGACGACGACACCATCGCCGCCCACCTGCAACGCCAGCTGCGGGAGGGGGGCCTGCTCGCCGCCGTCTACAACTTCGGCCGGGGGCATTATTATTCCACCCAGGAGCGGATCCTGTTTCAGCAACTCCTGGTTCAGGGATTCCAACCCACTGTGGCGCTGTTCATCGACGGGCTCAACGATTTCTATCACGACCAGGATATGCCAAAGCTCACCAACCAGTTGAGCGATTGCGTGGATCATCTGCGCCGGCCCACCTCCCGGGAATGGGCGCTGTTTTCCAACCTGCCCATGGCCCGGGCCAACCGGGCGTTCAACGACTGGTTCAAGGGCGTGAAGCGCCGCTGGCGCGGCCAGGACCGGACGGGGCCGCTGGATGCCGAGCGGTTCGACCGGCCGGAGGTGATCGATCAGGTGCTGGAGCGGCATCGGCGCAACCGGGAGTTGATCGCGGCCATGGCCCGGGTGCGGGGGGTCCAGGCCGCTTTCGTCTGGCAGCCGGTGCCGACCTTCGCCTATGACTTGCAACAGCACCTGTTCATCGGCGATGATTTCGGCCGTCACGCCCTGTCCCATTACGGCTATACGGAGCTGGCCCAGCGGCTGGCGCAGGATCCACCCGGTCCGGACATCCTCTGGTGCGCCGAGATCCAGCGCGACCTGGCCGAGCCCCTCTATGTGGATCAGGTGCATTACAGCGGCGCCATGTCGGCCCGGGTGGCGCGCTGTATCGCCGAGCGTCTGGCTGCCAACGGTCTGATCCCCGCGATGACCGATGGCCATCGCGACGCGCCTGCCACGGGCCTGCCGGAGCAACGCTCATGAGTACACCCGCCATCTATCGGGCGGTTCTGGACAACGCCCGGGGCCTGCTGGGCTCATCACCCCCCCGGGGCCTGACCCTGCTGGACCTGGGGGCCGGCCATGGCGACCTCATCGCCCTGTTTCAACAGGAATGGGGCGTCGAGGCCACCGCCCTGGATTTTCACATCGAGCGGTTCCACCTGAAGGATGTGCCGATCCACCAGGGCGACCTGAACCGGGGTCCCCTGCCCTTCGCCGCCGCCAGTTTCGACCTGGTGACCGCCTCCGAGGTGCTGGAGCATCTGGAGAACCCCCGGGCGCTGCTGCGGGAGGCCGCCCGCGTCCTGAAACCGGGCGGCATCGCGATCTTCACCACGCCCAATGCCCTCAACCTGAAATCCAGGCTGCGGTTTCTGCTGTCGGGATTCTTCAATCTGTTCGGCCCGCTGCCGATGCGCAACGACAAGCTCTATTCGGTGGGCGGCCACATCACCCCCCTGCCCTTCTTCTACCTGGCCCACGGCATGATGGACGCCGGGTTCGAGGATTTGCGGGTGACGGTGGACAAGCGCCAGCGCTCCTCCAGCGCCTGGTTGCTGGCCCTGGGGCCGCTGGTCCTGCTCGGCCGGGCGCTCTTTCTGCGGCAGGAGACCAGGTTCCAAACCCTGACCCCGGAAAACCGCCCCCTGGTGGCCCGTCACTGGAGCCTGGATCTGTTGACCGGCCGAACGGTGGTGGTGGGGGGGCGATGCTCGTAGTGGTCCACGAGAATCCGACGCACCTCGCGCGGCTCGAACTCGAACAGTTGTTCGCCGAGGCGCGGATTGGTCACGAGGATGGTCGGGGCTTTGGTCAACGCCTGCACCACCCGCGCGGCGGCCGGCTTGTTCACCGGGGCCAGGAATTCATAGAGATGCGCCAGATCGGACAGCTAATAATGAATCAATCAAGCCGAGCCCCCGCGACGGCGCATTCCTCCTGCGAACCTCCCGGGAACGGGCCCTGGCCGCCTGGCGTCGGGTGGCCGGGGAGCGGTGAGAATCATCCGGAGACCTACCCGGGAATGATGGTCTCGTAGGTGGGCGCCATGCCCCAGCAGCGTTGCAGGAAGATGCGGGTGGCCACGTCCTCTGGGCAGGACTCCAGCGCCTGCTGGAACAGGCTGGTCGCGGCCGGGATGTGCTGGGCGTGGTATTGGCTCAAGCCGGCGCGGAACGGCTCCAGGGCCTGGAGTTTGCGCTGCCGCTGGTCGTCGGGAAAGGCGTCCAGGATCTCGTGGATCGCCACCGGTTGGCTCTTGCCCCTCACCTTGACCCGATCCAGCAGCCGGCTGGCGTAGCGGGCGGGGTCCTGCAGGGCGTGGAAGGTCTCCTCGGTGAGCAGGATCGGCGTGCCATAGGTCTTGGTCAGTCCCTCGACCCGGGCGGCCAGGTTGACGGTGTCGCCGATCACCGTGGTCTGCAGGCGGTCGGTGTCGCCGATGGTGCCCAGGGTCAGGGGCCCCCGGTGGATCCCGACGCCGATGGCGATGGGCACGTAACCGGCCCGTTGGCGGCCGGCGTTGTAGTTGTTGAGCCGCTGCATCATCTCGATAGCGGTCCGCACGGCGTTGTCGGCATCCTCGAACAGCGCCATGATGCCGTCGCCCATGAACTTGTCGATGAAACCGGCATGCTTGCGGACGATGGGTCCCATGTGGCCCAGATAGCTGTTGATGAAGCGGAAGCTGTCCTCGTGGCTGATGGTCTCGGACAGGGCGGTGAAGGAACGGATGTCGGAGAACATCACGGTCATCACCCGCTCCGAGCAGTTGCCCAACTGGATGTGATCGCTCTGGAAATCCGGCCCCAGGATCTTGATGAAGTTTTTCGGCACGAACTTCTCGAACAGGAGAATGCGGTCCTGCAGGGCATGATTGGCCACTTCCAGCTCCCGGCTGCGCTGTTCCAGCTCGCGGTCCCGCTGCCAGCCGTTGCAGGCGTTGCGGGCCTGCTGCACGATCTCGTCGCTGGACAGCGGCTTGCGGGCCAGCACCACATCGTGGCGCACATCGCGCTGGATCTCCTCGATGCTGCGGTCGCTGTAGGCCGTGACGATGATGATGTAGATGGACCCGTCCAGGTCCCGGATCTTGCGGGCGGCTTCCAGGCCGTCGATGCCCGGCGGCATGCGGATGTCGATGAAGGCCACGGCGAACGGCCGGTTCTCGGCCACCGCCCGGCCCACGATCTCCACCCCCTCCGCCCCCTGGGTGGCGGTGGTCACCTCGAACACCGTCCGCTCCGCCTCGGCCGCCTCCGCCATCCCCGCGAAGGCCTGCAGACGGGAGCGTGGTTTGGCTGCGGGTTGGAGGATGTTGCGATAGGCGCTCAGCAGTTCGGCATCGTCATCCAATACCAGCACACGACGGTTGAATTCCATGGCAGTCATCCCCCGACGGCAAGCGGCAGACGGACCACGATCTCGGCGCCCTGGCCCGGCCCCCGGCTCCTGGCCTGAATCACCCCGTCCAGGGACTGCACGAAATTGGACACCGAGTGCAGGCCGAGCCCCGTGCCCCTCTGCTTGGTGGTGAACCCGAAGCGGAAGATCTCGGGCATATGCTCCGGGGCGATGCCACAGCCATTGTCCTGCACCCGGATTTCCAGGATCTCATCGGCCAGCTCCCGGGCCGAGATGTGAATCCGGCCCACGAACGACGCGCTGTCCTCGGTGCGGGCGGTGATGGCCTCCCGGGAGTTCTTGATCAGGTTGATCATCATCTGCAGCATCTGGCTGCGGGGCATCTGGACCTCCGTCAGGCCTTTTTCCACCTGGATATCGACCTGGATGCCGTACTTGTCCATGGTCTCCTGCTGGATGGTGACCGCATCCTCGATCAGGTTCCTGACCCCGAACCGGGTGCGGTGGGGCATGGTCTGGGCGGCGTTCTGCTGGATCTTGACGATCTCGGCGATGTGGTCCACCCCCTTGCGGATTTTTTCCGCATTGGCGGCGAAGGTGGTATTGGCCAGGGTGGTCAGGGTGTCTCCCACCTCCTCGATCACCAGCACCAGTTCGTCCAGCATCTCCTGGGGGGTCTTGCCCTCGTCGATCTTCTTGTGGATCAGGGCGCCGATCCGGGACAGCAGGGTGGCGATCTCCTCCAGCTCGCGGCTGCCCCGGGTCAGATCCTCGGCCCGGTTGATGATGCTCATGATGGCATTGCCGATGTTGTGCAGCACCGACACGCCCATCTCCGCCACGCCAGCCTGGAACTGGGCATAGCGCTCCCGTTCCTCGGTCCGCTTCCGGTCGGTGACATCCCGGACGATGCCCACGGCATGCCATTGGGACTGGTGTTCGATGGCCGCGATGGACAACTCGACGGGGATCTCCTGGCCATCCTTGCGCAGCGCCAGCAATTCCACGGTGCGGTTGATCGCCGCGCCCTTGCCGGTTTCCTGGAACTCCAGGAAGCAGCGCCAGGCATTGTCCCGGACGCTTTCGGGCACCAGCACGTCGTGGAGTCTGCGGCCCATGATCTCATCCACCCCGTAGCCGAAGATCCGGCTGGCCGCCTGGTTCCAGAAGCAGATGTGGCCGGCATTGTCGATGCGCACCACGGCGTCCTGGGCCAGGTCGGACATCTTGCGGAACAGGGCCTCGCTCTCGTTCAGGGCGGCATTGATCCGGCTCAATTCCGCCGCCTGTTGCAGGCTCTGTTGCAGGAGTTCGCCCTGGAGGTCCCGTTGGCGTTTCAGTTCCAGGTGGTTGCGGATGCGGGCCAGGGCGATGGGCGGGCTGATGGGCTTGGTGATGTAGTCCACCGCCCCCAGCTCCAACCCCTGGGTTTCGTCCTCGGTGGCCACCATGGCGGTGACGAAGATCACCGGAATGTCCCGGGTGAGGGCGGCGGCCTTGAGCTGCCGGCACACCTCGTAGCCATCCATCTCGGGCATCATCACGTCCAGCAGGATCAGATCCGGCGGCGGATCGGACCGGGCGGCCTTCAGCGCCAGTTGCCCGCTGCGGGCGGCCATGATCCGGTAATCCGCTTTCAACAGATCGGTCAGCAGATTGAGGTTGAACCGTTCGTCGTCGACGATCAGGATGACCGCTTTCTTGTCCATGGGTGTCAATCCCTTCGAGCCGCGGGCACGCCCAGGGCGCCGGCGAGTTCCTGCAAAGCGGTCTGCGCCCCCTCGAAATCGAACTCCGACAGCTGTTTGCCGATCTTGCCCGCCAACTCCCGATGGGGAGAATGGCGCAGCGCGCTCTGGATGTCCCGCAACACGGTGTCCGCTTCCGGATCCATCTTGGTCAGCAATTCGCCCAGGATCCGCAGCGCCTCCGGAAGCCGGGCCGGCGTCACCGCCTCGGGAGGAGCTTCCAGGACGGTCCCGTTCTCCTCCCCTGCCATGGCGGACAAACCCGCCAGGAGGGGCTCCAGAACGCTGCACAGGGTCTGCAACCGCAGCCCACAGTCTCCGTAACGCTCTTCACCGATCGCGGTTTCCAGCTCCCTGGCGGTCGCGGCCAGTTCCAGGGCGCCCAGGTTGCCGGCCACCCCCTTGAGGGAATGGGCCAGGCGTCTGACCAGGGGGCCGTCCCGCCGCTCCAGGGCGGCCGCCAGGATGGCGGGCAGATCCTGGTAATCCGTCCGGAACTCCGCCAGCAGCTTGCGCAGCAGCCGCTGATTGCCGCCCACCTGTTTCAGGCCGGCTTCCAGATCGATCCCGGGAATGGCGGGAAGGGCGGGCGGCGGCTCGGCCGCCGGGCTGTCCCGGTCCTCGGTGCGCCGGGTCCCGGGGGCGGCAGAGCCGGCCCCGGGCGGAACCCAGCGGGTCAGGGCCTTCAGCAGTTCCCCGGGATCGATGGGTTTGCAGATATGGTCGTTCATGCCGGCGGCCAGGGATTTCTCCCGGTCGCCGGCCATGGCATGGGCGGTCATGGCCAGGATGGGCAGATCCTTGAACCGCCCATCGCGGCGGATCTCCCGGGTGGCCAGATAGCCGTCCATTTCGGGCATCTGTA
>PEAP01000063.1 GCA_002753665.1 Magnetococcales bacterium DC0425bin3 | reverse complement strand
CCCGGCCCCCAGGGGTTTTTTTTTTTTTTCCAGCACGGGCTGCCCCAGCCGGGCCAGAAAGCGCACCGCCTCGGCCCCCGAGCGGCCCAGGCCCACGACGCCGATCACACCGTTGGCTGCGGTTTTCATTCAACGCACCTTGAGAGTGGCCAGACCCACCAGGGCCAGGATGACCGAAATGATCCAGAATCGCACGATGATTTTGGGTTCGGCCCAGCCCTTGAGTTCGAAATGGTGATGAATGGGTGCCATGCGGAACACCCGTTTGCCGATCAGTTTGAAGGAAGCCACCTGGACGACCACCGACAGGGTCTCCATGACGAAGACCCCGCCGATGATGGCCAGCACGATTTCATGCCGCGCCACCAGGGCCACGCTGCCCAACGCCGCGCCGATGGCCAGGGCGCCCACGTCGCCCATGAAGACCTGGGCCGGGTAGGTATTGAACCAAAGAAAGCCCAGGGCCGCACCCAGCATGGCACCACAGAAGATCGCCAGCTCCCCCGACCCGGGAATGTAGGGAATGCCCAGGTAGGTGGCGAAGTGGATGTGGCCGGCGGCATAGGTGATGATCATGAAGGAAATCGCCGTCACCAGGGCCGGGCCGATGGCCAGGCCGTCCAGGCCGTCGGTGAGGTTGACGGCGTTGCCGGCGCCGACGATGACCAGCACCGCAAAGGGAAAGAAGTACCAGCCCAGCTCCAGGTTGAAGCCCTTGACGAAGGGCACCGCCAAACTTCCGAACTGGTCCCCGCCGGCCACCTTCAGCAGGGTGGCGGCGGCCAGGGCGATGAAAATCTGCAGGGCCAGCCGGACCCGGCCCGGTACCCCCTTGGGATTCTTGTGGATCAGCTTGCGGCTGTCGTCCCAGAAGCCCACCGCCCCGAACCCCAGGGTGGTGAGGATCACCAGCCAGATGAAGGGATTGGCCAGATCGGCCCACAGCAGGGTGGGGGTGATCAGGGCCAGCAGGATCAGGGTCCCTCCCATGGTGGGGGTGCCCTTCTTCTCCAGCAGGTGGCGCTGGGGACCATCCTCCCGGATCGGCTGGCCGGTGCCCTGCAGCGAGCGCAGGGTTTGGATCATCCGGGGGCCCAGGACAAAGGAGATCACCAGGGCGGTCAGAACGGCGCCGATTGTCCGGAACGTTATGTAATTGAACAGGTTTAAAAAAGTCCACTGCTTGGCAAGGGGTGCGAGAAGATTGTAGAGCATGGTGTGCGGTTTCTTTGTCTCTGAGGATTGTCCAGCCACCCTCGTGGGAGGGGGTCAGGACCCTGGTTCCAGCCCGACCATCGACAGCAAGAATCCGGCCGAAGAGGTTTCATTCAGCCATCAGATCCTTGACGATCCGTTCCATGCGCATGCCCCGGGATCCCTTGACCAGCACCACGTCGCCGGGCCGCAGATCGGGGGCAATCTGGCCCAGCCAGGCAGTCGGGTCGTTCCGGTGGCGGCAGACCAGCCGGTCCTTCAGGGCCCGGTCCAGGGCCGCCATGGTGTCGCCGGCGACGAACAGCCGGTCCACCCCCACCGCCAGGACCGTCTCGGCCAGACCGGCGTGCAACTCCTCCGCCCGGACGCCCAGCTCCAGCATGTCCCCCAGCACCGCCACCCGGTGGCCCGGCGGGGCGGAACGGGCCAGGGTGCGGAGGGCGGCGGCCACCGAGGCGGGGTTGGCGTTGTAGGTATCGTCCACCACCCGCCAGCCCCCCGGAGCCTCCCGGGTGCCCCCGCGACCCGGAGGCGTCTGGAAAGCGCCGAGGGCCGCCCCGATGGCGGCCATGGGGACCCCCAGGGCCGCGGCGGTCCCAGCGGCGGCCAGGGCGTTCTGGATCATGTGGTCGCCGGCATGGTTCAATGTCACCTCGACCGCCCCCGCTCCCTCGATCACCAGACGAAACCGCGCCCGGCCTTCGACGAAGGTCAGATCCTCGGCCCGGACCGGGGCCGCGACGCCCGACCCGAAGGTCCGTACCGGGGCCGTGGTCAGGGTTGCGAGCAGGGGAATGAAAGGATCGTCCGCCGGCAGCAGGGCCAGGCCGGCGGCGGGCAGGCTTTCCAGCAGCTCGCCCTTGGCCCGGGCGATGCCGGCCACGCCGTCGGCGAAGGCGGCCAGATGGGCGACGCCGATGTTGGTCACCACCCCTACCCGGGGCCGGGCCAGGCTGGCCAGCGCACGAATCTCTCCGGCGGCGCTCATGCCCAACTCCACCACCAGCACCTCGCAATCCGCCGGCATGGACAACAGGGTGAGGGGCAGGCCGATGTGGTTGTTCAGATTGCCCCGGGTGGCATGGACCCGGAAGGAGCCGGCCAGGGCGGCGGCGGTCATCTCCTTGACGGTGGTCTTGCCGACGGAGCCGGTGATGCCGATCACTTGCGGGTTGACCCGTGCCCGCCAGGCAGCGGCCAACCGGGTGAGGGCGGCCTGGGTATCGGCGACCACCACCGCCGGTACCGGCAGGGGTTGGTCGGGAGGCCGCTGGAGCAGCAGGGCGGCCGCGCCCTTGGCCACCGCAGCCTCGATGAAGTCATGCCCGTCGAACCGGGGACCGACCAGGGCGACGAACAGCGACCCCGGCTGCAGCGTGCGGCTGTCGATGGAAACACCCGACAGAACAGGGGGCGGCAGTACGGCGCCGGTGACTGGTTGGCCGTTCGTGGCCTCGAGGAGAAAAGCAAAATCGATGAAAATCGTATTTCTGTCCATTGGGCGCATCCCTTCTCCAGCTCGGCCACGAGTTCCGTTCGTGGCGACGGCCAGCATGATGGCATCGGCGGGCCTCGGGATCGAGTGGGGTTCTCGCTCCGGGGGGCCGGCGGCCGTCCGGCGGGAATCCTTGGGAATCTCAGGCGAGTCTGTTAAACTTTGCTGGATGGGGGAGGCCTCCCTCCACCCTCCACCGATGAAAGCCGCTCCGCGACTTTCACGGTAAATAGGGTCGTCCCCATTCGGGGACCCTGACCCTGTCCGGCCCCTTTTTTCCGCCGAGGCCCGCTTGCCCGCGGAGGATTACATGGCCATCCTGATCATCGATGACGACCCCCTGCGGACGGCAGAACTGCGCCAGGCCCTCGCCGAGGCCGGTTTTCCCCACACCCACCTGGCCGACACGATCGGCATCGCCTTCGAATATCTCGGCATCGACCAGTCCGATCACCCCATGGTGGGTCTGGACCTGATCCTGGTCGCCGAGGCCATGGGCCGGCAGGAGGGTATCCGGATCTGTCGCCAGATCCGCGAATTGGATCACCTGGCCGATGTGCCGGTGCTGATGGTGGTGGACGGGCCAGGCGAGCGGGGCGACCAGTTGGCCGCCGCCTTTGCCGCCGGGGCCGGCGATTACCTCAGCCGCCCGTTCCCACCGGTGGAAGTGGGCGCCCGGGTGCGCACCGCCCTGCGGCTCAAGCAGGAGATGGACACCCGCAAGGCCCGGGAAATGGAGCTGCTCCAGGTCACCCAAAAGCTGGCCGAGGTCAATCGGACCCTGCAACGGCTCACCTACATTGATGGTCTCACCCGCATCGCCAATCGCCGTTACCTCGACGACTTTCTGGTCAAGGAATGGGGCCGGGCGGTGCGACACGACAGCCCCCTGGGCATGTTGTTGATCGATGTCGATTTTTTCAAAAAATACAACGACTCTCATGGCCATCCGGCCGGGGACGAGTGCCTGCGCCGGGTGGCGGCCACCATCGCCGCCACCCTGAAGCGCCCTGGCGACCTGGCCGCCCGCTATGGCGGCGAGGAGTTCGCCGTGGTCCTCGCCGGCGATGTGACCATGGAGGGAGTGTTCACCGTGGCCGAGGGGGTCCGGGCCAACGTGGAGGCCCTGGGTATTCCCCACCAGGATTCCAGCGTGGCGGATCACGTCACCGTCAGCGTGGGGCTGGCCGTGGTGCGTCCCCATCGGGACGGCAAGTCCGATTGGCTGGTGACCCAGGCCGACCAGGCCCTCTATCGGGCCAAGGCCCAGGGTCGCAATCGGGTCGTGGGGAACTCCGGCTAGGCCAGGGAGATACACCATGCGTCCGGGGTGGGATCAGCATTGGATGGACACGGCCTATCTGGCCGCCCAGATGAGTACCTGCGCCTCGGGCCGCAAGGTGGGAGCGGTGTTCGTGCGGGACAAGCGATTGCTGGCCACCGGTTTCAACGGAGTACCCAGCGGCTATCCCCACCCCACCACCTGCCTCCGTCGGGAACGGGGCCTGCCCAGCGGCCAGGGGCTCGATCTCTGCGTCTGCGCCCATGCCGAAGCCAACGGCATCGCCAACGCCGCCCGCTACGGCATGTCCCTGGAACGGTCCACCGTCTACGTTACCTGCCAGCCTTGCGCCTCCTGCATGGGCGCCCTGGCCAACGTGGGCGTGGCCCAGGTGATCTTCGGCGGCGACTATCCCGACGACCGCTCGCAGGAAATCGCCCGACATGCGGGCATCAAGATGCAGAGGTTCGTGCCGGAAACGCCCGCGCCGGGGACATCCGACGTTTCCCGGTGTTGAGGAATGCGGTACACATCTCGACAGCCGCAGTCACCCTGGAAGTCACACCGCGACTTCCATTCGGTGGAGGAAGTTATCCCTGGCGCAGGGTCGATTCCCAAGGCATTGTCCCTTTGGGGAGGGTCGAGACGGCATATGATCATGAGACAAAACCAGATGGGGGGTCCGACACAATGACACACTGCAACGACGACGGCAATCTCCACCCCAGGCAGCGGATCGACGAGGTGGTCTACGGCCATTGCCGGGATCCGTTCGGTTTTCTGGGGCGCCATCGCGGCCCCGATGACACCTGGGTGGTGCGAACATTTCAGCCGGGGGCCCTGTGGGTGGATCTGGTCCAGGGACCCAACGTCAACCTGGTGGCCAACATGACCCGGATTCACCCGGATGGTCTGTTCGCCGCCTGCATCTCCATCCCCGAGGTGGCGTCCACCCTGTCCTTCCGGGCGGATTTCGGCCAGGGTCCGGTGACCTTCGAGGACCCCTACCAGTTTCCGCCCCTGCTGGGCCAGATGGATACCCACCTGCTCGGCGAGGGCCGTCATTGGGAGAGTTACGAACGGCTGGGGTCCCATGTGCGCACCGTCAACGGAGTGGAGGGCACCGCCTTCGCCGTCTGGGCGCCCAACGCCCACCGGGTCAGCGTGGTGGGTCCCTTCAACGGCTGGGACGGACGCCGGCATCCCATGCGGTTCCGCATGAACAGCGGCATCTGGGAGCTGTTCATCCCGGGCGTGGGCCATGGGGCGCTCTACAAGTACGAGATCAAGGCCGCCGACGGCTCCCTCCTGCCCCTCAAGGCGGATCCCTATGCCCGTCATTGCGAATCACCGCCGGGCAACGCCACCATCGTCCAGGCCCCCAGCAATTACACCTGGGGCGACGGCGACTGGCTCAAGGCCCGTCGCAGCCTGGATACCTATTACGACAAACCCATGTCCATCTACGAGGTCCATGCCAGCTCCTGGAAACGCAAGCCGGAAGAGGACTGCCGCCCCCTGACCTACCATGAAATGGCCGCGGAGCTGGTGCCTTACGTCAAGGACTGCGGGTTCACCCATGTGGAGTTCCTGCCCCTGGCAGAACATCCCTTCGAGCCTTCCTGGGGCTATCAACCCATCGGCCTGTTCGCCCCCAACCACCGGTTCGGGGATCCCGACGGCCTGCGGCACCTGGTGGATGCCTTTCACCAGGCGGGCATCGGGGTGATCGTGGACTGGGTGCCGGGACATTTTCCCCACGACGGTCACGGCCTGGGGCGCTTCGACGGCAGTGCCCTCTATGAACATGAAGATCCCCGCCGGGGGCTGCATCCGGACTGGAATACCCTGATCTACAACTATGGCCGCAAGGAAATCGCCAACTTCCTCATCGCCAATGCCCTGTTCTGGATTCGTGAGTTCCACATCGACGGCCTGCGGGTGGACGCGGTGGCGTCCATGCTCTACCACGACTACGCCCGCAAGGACGGCGAGTGGCTGCCCAACGAATACGGCGGCAAGGAAAACCTGGAAGCGGTGGCCTTCCTGCGCCTGCTCAACCAGCAGGTGCGGGAACGCGGCGCCGGCGCCATCACCATCGCCGAGGAATCGACCGCCTGGGGCGGGGTCTCCAGGCCGGTGGAAGAAGGCGGCCTGGGGTTCTGGTTCAAGTGGAACATGGGTTGGATGAACGACACCCTGAAGTACATGAAGGAAGACCCCATCCACCGCCGCTATCATCACAACAAGCTGTCCTTCGGCATGCTGTACGCCTTCCACGAAAATTTCATCCTGCCCCTCTCCCATGACGAGGTGGTGCATCGGAAGGGCTCCCTGCTGGATCAGATGGCCGGGGATTCCTGGCAGCGGTTCGCCAACCTTCGGGCCTACTACACCTTCATGTGGACCTATCCAGGCAAGAAGATCCTCTTCATGGGCAACGAGTTCGCCCAGGGCCAGGAGTGGAACCACGCCCAGAGTCTGGACTGGCATCTCCCCGACCATTACCCCCAGCACCGGGACATGCTGCGGCTGGTGCGGGATCTGAACCACTTCTATGGGGCCACCCCGGCCCTGTTCCAGAAGGACAACGACTGGGCCGGATTCGAATGGATCGAACCCGACGACGCCGAGCAGAGCGTGCTGTCCTACATCCGCCACGGCAAGGACTGCCCGGAGGCGGTGGTGATCCTCAATTTCACCCCGGTGGTGCGCAAGGACTTTCGCATTGGCGTCCACCAGCCGGGCCTCTATCTGGAAAAGATCAACAGCGATGATCCCAAGTACGGCGGCAGCGGCGTGAACAACGGTGGCGCGGTCCAGGCCGACGACATCCCGGCCCACGGCAAACCCCGTTCTCTGCTCCTGACCCTGCCCCCCCTGGCCGGCATGGTCCTGGTGCGGGAGGCGCCGGAGGCGGTGGCCCTGCCCCCGGAATCGGCCCCGGAGGTGGTGGAATCGGCCGCCCCGGAGGTGGTGGAACAGGCCGCTCCGGTGGTGGTGGAACCAGTGGCCCCGGCAGCGGCAGCACCGCCCACTCCCGCCCCGCAACCGCCCGTGGCCAAGGACACCCTCACCTGCCTGGAATGCGGACGAGAGATGAAGTCCCTCACCGCCCACCTGAAGACCCATGGTTTGGATGCGCCGACCTATCGGGCCAAACATGGCCTGCCAGCGGACTCACCGCTCCAGCTAGGCACCGCGGGCAGGAAGCGGAGCAAAAAATAGCTCATGCCCCGATCCCCCCGGGCGCATGGTCCTGTCGGATCACGGCCCGGGGGAAGGAGGGAGGCTTTCCCATCCATCGAAGTTGGGCGGGGTTACAACAGCTTCAGCACAGCGAATCCAGCCAAAAAAAGCAGCACAGCGGCGGTCATCACCAATTTCAAGCGGCCTTCGACGAACTCGCGGATCGCCGGGCCGAACTGCCACAGCAGCACGGCCACCAGGAAGAAACGCATGGCCCGGGCGATGAAGCTGGCGAAGGTGAACTGGAGCAGATCGAACTGGAAGGCGCCAGCGGAGATGGTGATGAGCTTGTACGGGATGGGGGTGGCCCCCTTCACGATGATCACCCACACCCCGTATTCATCGACCAGGGGCTTGAAGGCGTGGAAACGTTCCGTCAGGTGGAAGATTTCGAGAATCACCCAGCCCAGGGTATCCATGAAGAAGTAGCCGATGGCATAGCCGAGATAGCCCCCAACCACCGATGAGAGGGTGCAGATCAGCGCCAGGCGGAACCATTTCCCCGGCGTGGCCAGGACCATGGGGATCAGCATGACATCGGGGGGGATGGGAAAGACAGAGCTTTCGATGAACGAAACCGCCGCCAGCCAGGCCTCGGCATGGCGATGCCCGGCCTTGGCCATGGCCCAATCGTAGAGTCTTCGCAACATGTTGGAGGATATCCTTGCTGATCAGACGATCCCGGCGGGAGGTTTGCTGGAGCCGTTCTGGCGGCGCTGAAACACCCGAAACACGACCATGATCACGATGCCGACGGCGAGGGCCGCCAGGATCTTCATCTGCACATCGGCGACGCGCCCCAGAACCCGCTCCACCGCATGGCCGAAGACATAGCCGATGGCGGTGAAGGAGGCCGCCCAGATCGCGGCCGCCAGCCCGTTGAAGAACAGATATTTCAATGCGGAAACCCGGCTCAGGCCAATGGCCACCGGCGTGATGTTGCGGATGCCGTAGATGAAGCGAAAGGACATGATCAGGAGGATGGGATTGCGCTCGATCTTGGCCAGCACCAGGGTGAAGGTCGGCCGTCGGGTGACATACTTGACAAAACGGTGATTGGAGAACCGCCGTCCGAGGTAGAACCAGAACTGATCCCCGGCATAGGAGCCGAGAAACGCACAGATCGCCACTTCCACGGGGTCAAGGATGCCATCGTTGGCCAGGAATCCGGCCACGGCGACGATGGTTTCCCCCTCGAAGAAGGTGCCGATCAATATGGCCAGCAGGCCGTAATTGGAGAGGATCTCCTCGAAAGTACCCATGCAGACGGTCTCACCTGTGAGGAAGCACGATGGTTGGGACGAATCCGAGCATTCGTACTATAATACTTCACAGGAGGTTGCGATACGGAGTGACGCGGCCGCTGTGACCGTGGAAGCCGGAAGCCGGCTTCCAGCGGTGGAGGGTGGAGGGAGGCCTCCCCCATCCATTGAAGTGACCGTGGAAGCCGGAATCCGGCTTCCAGCGGTGGTCAGCGCGATACGGGATCTGCGCTGGGGTCTATTCCTCCCTTGCACTTGCAGGCCAGATGAAGGAGGCGATCACACCGCTCGCCAGGGTGCCGAGTACCACCAGCAGACTGACGTTCGGGCTGATGTGCAGGAAGTCCCAGCCGAAAACATGTTCACCGGACTGCATGGTCAGCTTGAAAGCAATGAAGAACAGCAGGGCGATGACCGCCTTCTCCAGGTGGACAAGGTACTTGGTCATGGCCGCGAGTACGAAGTACAGCGAGCGCAGGCCGAGAACCGCGAAGATCATGGCTGCGTAGACCAGCAAAGGCTCCTGGGTAACCGCGATCACTGCCGGAACAGAGTCGAACGCGAACATGACATCCGAACTCTCGATGGCCATCAGGCACAGAAAAGCGGGGGTGGCGAACACCGCCGCATCCTTGGCCATTTTGATGGTCGGGTCGGACTTCGCGAGGTCCTGCACGATAGCCCGGGTGACGAAGAACCGCTCGGCATGCAGGCGGGGAAAAATCGGCATGATCTTCTCGGTCATCCTTACCGACCAATGTTCCGAGTAATCGATGATCTCTTCATCATCACCGCCGGACTTGAGCATCTTCCAGCCCGACCAGGCGACGATGGCGGCGAAGATGAATCCCACCCAAGGGGCCAGCAAGAAGAGCCCGGTCCCGGCGGCGACGAACACGGCACGGAAAATCAGAGCGCCAATGATGCCCCAGTACAGGATCCGGTGCTGGAGTGCGTTCTTGATCCCGAAGGACGCGAAGATCGCCATGAAGACGATCAGATTGTCCACCGACAGTGACTTCTCCAGTGCGACGCCGGCAAGGTAGAGATCTGCCCATTGCTTGTCGAAGCGGATCCAGAGATAGCCGTAAAAGGTCAGTGCAAGGCCGATCCAGAATACCGACCAGAGGCTGGCGTCGCGAACGGTGATCTCCGTCGTCTTGCGATGGGCGAACAGGTCCATGAAGACCGACAGGCCGATGGCCGCGAAGAAGATGATGATCGTTTCGATTGGAAAACCGAAATGAGCCATATGGGAATCCTTGCCGTGCAACTGGATGCCGCTTCGTCCTGATCGGAATCCACTCCAGAGCCTGTCGCAGAATGGCCATGGAGGCCATTCTGCCCGTCGGGAGGCGTAAACTCGTTTTCTCTTCCCTCACGGAATCAATCGGTTACACCGAATGATTCCGTCGGCGCATCACTGCACCGCAGATCCTGAAGGCATTATGCATCAGGATCTCTAGAGACTGAAATCGGCCGGGTTGAGCCCCAACTCGGAACACATGCGGCGGACGGCAGCCCGCTCTTGATCGTCGAAGTCGCCGTCAGCGGCGCCAATGGCGCAGCAGACGCGGACGATGAGCTGCGCCATTGGCTTTCCACGAAACTTGCCGACCGCTTGCATGACCTCACCGGTCCCGATCATGGCATCGAACTCGAATTTTTCTACATACTTTTGGAAAATCTTGATAACATCTCCCGAATCGAAGATCTTGAGCTGATCGGAAGACTTCAGGTAGCCCATCATTTTCTGCTTCTCGGCCGCAGAAACGTTGCCGTCGGCGTAGGCGACCAGGGCACAGCCTGCGATGATCGCCTCGAGCAGGTCCTTCGACTTGAACTTCGTGATTTCTGCGTTCAACGTCTGCCGGGCCTCGGTGACGTTCTTCTTCAACCAATCCGTAAATGCCATTGTCTTCTCCTTTCAGTCCTTCGAGCCAGCGACCCAGCGCAGGCCCCAGCGGTACGCCTTGTCCATTTCCCTGTGTCCACGAAAGTACCGTTCCTCCTTGGTCACCTTCAGCTTGCCCTGGTTGTTCTCGATCAGGGCGATGGCACACATCCCCTCCCCCGATGCGGGATTGTTGAGCCGCACCTCGATGTCGGGCTGGCCGGGAATCTTCACCGTCGCCACACCATCGGCCGACGCCCAGTTCGGAGCGCCGTCGTAGATGAATGCATAGACGACGATGCGTTTGATGTCCGACATCCTGTTGCCGTTGATGCGGATGTTCTCGCCCTGGGCCATGGAGCCCGTTCGGTCATCGCCGGCGTGCTGGATGAAGGGTTTGTTCTGGTAGTCGCCCCAGGCATCGCCGAGGGCCTGGATGACGCCCTTGTCTCCATCCTCGAGTTCCCACAAGCACCCGAGGTCGAGATCGATGCCCTTGCTGCCGCCCAGCAGGCCGCCAAAGAGACCGCTTTTTTTTTCTGGGCGTTGATTCCAGTTCAGATTGAAAATGATCTCGCCGAAACCCGAGGCCGTTTTCTTCTCCAAGGAGACGGACTGACCCCGCTTCTCCAGCGTGACCTTCGACAGGTTCACTGGCTTGGCTGCTGGAGCCGGAGTTGGAGCCGGAGTTGGAGCCGGAGTTGGATGCGGAGGCTGCATCGGCGATCCCTCATCCGCGACGTCCACGCCGTAGTTGACAGCGAGGGGAGCGAGGCCACCGATGAACCCCTGCCCCACGGCCCGGAACTTCCACTGACCGTTGCGGAGGTAAACTGAGCCGAGAATGGCAGCGGTCTCGCGCATTCCGGAGACGGGAACATCGAACCGAGCTACCTCGGCGCCCCCGTCGAGATCAAGTACGCGGAGGGTGACCTGCCGCAGGGAGCCGAAGTTCAGCCCCCCCCCATGGATGGTCAGGCAGACATCGATCTTCTCGACGGAACGGTCGACCTTGCCGAGGTCAATGTCGAATTGTTGCCGGAGTTCGCCGGACGTACCCGCACATGGCTTGAAGATCACCGACCCGTCCGGAGAAGCCGCCACGTTGTAGAAGACAAAATGCCCGTCGGAGAGAACCTTCCCGTTGGAGCCACAAAGGAAAGCTGAGGCGTCGATGTCACCGCTGGCTGGATCCCAGCCGATCGCCACCGCAATCCGTTTGCTGGCCAGCCCCACATTCGCTCCAGGCGCCAAGGACATGCCCATGGGTTCCCTTTCAAATTCTGATGATGTTCTTGGCCACAGCGGCCTTCAGCCGCGCGGATATTCGTTCATGAGGAAATCGAAGACACATCGTCAGCAGGTTTGGGTGGGACCGAGAGCAACAGGAAATCCGCGTTGTCAACGGTGCGTCCCGGCAGGTCCTCGATCTTCTCCAGGGATGAGAAGTCGTTACGGCCTTTCTGTTGGGCAACCTGGATTGCCGGCATCCACCGCACCAACTCTCAGCCGATGTTCACGCCAAAGTTCTTGGCGAGCGGACCGAGGCCACCGGCATAGCCCTGGCCAATGGCCTTGAATTTCCATTCTGCCCCGTGGCGGTACAGCTCGCCGAAGATCATGGCGGTCTCGGTGCTGTAGTCCTCGGACAGGTCATAACGGGCGATTTCTTTGCCATCAGCCTTGTTGATGATACGGATGTAGGCTTTGCTCACCTGGCCAAAGCTCTGCTTGCGGGCCTCGGCATCGTGGATGGTAACCGAAAAGGCGACCTTGTGGACGTCGGCCGGGACCTTCCCCAGGACAATGGAAACGACTTCGTCATCGCCGTCACCGCTGCCGGTCAGATTGTCGCCCTGGTGAACGACCGAGCCATCGGAGGAGGTCTTGTTGTTATAGAAAATGAAATCGGTATCATTGCGGACCTTGCCGCCTTCGTTCAGCAGGAACGCCGAGGCATCCAGATCGAATGCGGAACCATCGGTGACGCGGGCATCCCATCCCAGACCAACATCAATGATGGAGAGGCCGGGTGCCTCCTTGCTCAGTGAGACATTACCACCCTTCGAAAGAGAAACAGCCATTTTACCCTCCAGTTTGTCGATGATCGGCGGAACAACTTCGATGGCGGGGAGGGGAAGCCTTCTTCCTCGACCCTCAACCGATGAAAGCCGCGACACGACTTTCACATAATAACATCAGTGAGTTTCTTCGTCCGCAGACATGCCCTCTTCAGCGATGGGAAAGGCGAATGCCCGGATTATGGATGATGTGGAATTATCGGTGATTCCGGCAGGAGAGTCAACCTGCATTCGTATCCAGTGACACCTCCCAATCCGGTGGATCTCCTGGAGAGTGGATTTTGCCTTGATGGCCACCATGCCGCCGAACCTGGTGGACATGGCCACCTCCGGTGCAGAATGCCGACTCTTTCGGTGACAAGGTTGGGGAGATCACGGTGAAGGTGTGGTTCAATAAGGGATTGTCGAACACGTTTGATGCGCTTCGGATTATCCGGGCGGCCGACACAACCTCCGCCATGATCCTGCGGGCCAGCCACACCGACCCCTTTTCTGCAGTCTCGAAGGCCGCGGATGAATTCATGGTCGAGCCTGGCGACATGGACGATACGTCCTACGTCGATTGGTGCCTGAACCAGTGTCTGGAACATGGCGTCGAGATCTTCGTCCCGCAGCGACGGCGAGAGGCAATCTCCGGACACCGGATGGCGTTCGATGCCAATGGCGTCAGGGTGTCGGTGATGGGCACCCCTGATGTCATGGAAATGGTCGACAGGAAGCATGAACTCTACGATGCCCTGAAGGGGATGGATGTCCCCGTGCCGCCCTATATGACATTCCGTACCGTAACGGAGTTCGACACGGCAGTGGCGGAGATCGGCGAGAGAGTGGATCGTCTGTGCGTCAAGCCCTGCGTCGGCGTCTATGGGGCTGGCTTCCGAGTCCTCGATCGCGAGGGATGCGAATTGAAGAGGATCCTGTCCGGAGACAGCTTTCGCACGTCATCCGACGCGTTCCGCACCGCCTTGGCCGGCTCCTCTCAGGACCGGGACATGATGCTGATGGCCTATCTGCCCGGGACCGAACGAAGCGTGGATGTCCTTGCCCACAGGGGACGACTGGTACGGGCGATCTCCCGGGTCAAGGTGGGCAGCCACCAAATCCTGGAGACCGCGGGGCGGTCGGTGGACATCGCTTCCTGCCTGACGGAACGCTTCGCCCTCGATGGCGTCTTCAATCTCCAAACCAAGGAATGGGACGGAATCTCCTATCTGCTCGAAGTGAATAGCCGTATGTCGGGCGGCCTGCTCTACGCCTGCATGGCGGGAGTGGCCCTGCCCTACTGGAACCTGATGCTTACCGCCGGGCTGGCCACCCCGGAAGACGTGCCTGCAGCGACATCCGGGGTCAGGGTTGCCCCTGTCCAGGGATGCATTGCGGTCTGATAGCGTGCGCCACCGGAACCAATTCGGTTGCAGCGAATCGATTCTGCGACGAACGGAACCTCGGATTACCGCAAAACCGAGTCGCGACTTTCAAAGGGAGGCAGGGAGAGGGAGGCTTTCCTCATCCATCAACAGTCGTCAGACTGGACGACACCGTATATCACGAACCGCTCGATGATCGACCTTGCCCACTCGATGTGAGTGGCGGGTTCGCACATGACTTGGTCGACCTGGAAGACGGCCGGGGCGTCATGGGCGAGGATGTCCCTGGCCATCGCGAGGTCCCGCCCGTCCACGCGATACTCGCGTTCGATGATGGCAACCTGGAGCGGATGGATCGCGGTCTTGCCGATCAGCCCGTGTTCGAGATCCCTCGCGACCTCCCTCCGCAGGGTATCGAGATCCCCGAAGTCGTCAAACACCGGGGCGGTCAACGAAAACCCGAAGGGACGAAAGGCGGTCACGAGCGACGATACGGCCAGACCGACCGCCGTGTCGTAGATCGTCCGTCCGGGCCGACGTCGGACGCCCAACAGGTTCAGAAGATCGTTCCCACCGATGCGGAGGGCAAGGATCCGCTCCTTCAGCCCGGGGGTCGAAAGGAATTTCCTCAACGCCGCCACCGCCGATGGGTCGAACATCTCGCGGGTCTCCAGCGTCGGCATGAGCAGAAACCGTTCCGGGGCAACCTCGGCGAAGCGGACCACCGACTCTTGCGTCGCCTTCGGAAGCACGAAGCCATCGATCTGCTCTACCCCCCGCATGGCGACGATGCGGGCGAGCGTCTTCGGATCACGCGGACGGACGAAAACGAGCGGGCGATCCATCACGATCCGGGGCATGCCTTCGCGGAGATTATGGAGTGCGGCCTCAAGCTGCCCGGGCAAGATGCTGTCTTCGGTGCAGAGGATCACCGACTTGAGGTCGGGATACCGGTCTCCATTCGCCACCGCCGCAATGTCGGGCCGGACTGCAGGAACGTAGAGGCTGGCGCCGAGTTGGAGGGGGGAGATTCTCATGCGTCCCCCAGGGTCTTGATGACCGCGCACGCGCTGTAGGGCAAGGAAGGATCGCACTCCGCCTCGATCCCTCTTGCTGCCGCAAGGGATATCAGGTGTCGAACGTCTTGGGCCTCAGGGTCGCGGACGAAGAGCCGCTCGGGCATCCGCCGCAGCAGTGCCCTGGTGGCCTCGCCGATGCCAGGCTTTATCCGGTTCCTGTCCTGCGTGCCGGTCTTTGCGAGCATGGACTTGACGAACATTGCGGACACTCTGGCGGCCCGGGACCGCTCCTCATTACCCCAGCGTGCAGGCTCAGCGTCCGGCAGTCGGGCCAGGACATCCTTCATCTGCTCGTCGACATACCGCCGGCTCAGATCCAGGCTGGCAAGGTGGCTCAAAACCACGCAGCCGTGGAAATCTCCCGGGCCGATGAGTTCGGCGTTCAAGACGGTCCGGCTGACAAGCCCGGAGATGACCCCGTTGAGGATCGCCGAAGGGATGACGTAGTCCTCGTCGCCGGCGGCGATGTCCGCCACCCCGGCAAGGTCGGAGAGAACGCAGAGAGGGGCACCCACCAGTTCAAAGAAGTCGGTGGCGACCGCTTTGGATAGCTCGTTGCCGATCGCCCCTTTGCCCGTCCAGCCATCGACGAAAACCACATCCGCCGCGGAATGCCTCGAAAGGATTGTCTTGATGGCCACCCGATCGATGCCACGGTCACGAATGATTGAGACGGAGTAATGGACCGCCCTCCGGCCCAACGTTACGAGGGTTCGCCGCAGGAGTATGCCGATCGGTGTACCGGCACGGGCAAGGCTGATCAACACGGTTTCTTTGCCGTCACGCTCGACAAGGGCCTTGGCCAGGCTTGCCACATCCCTGCCGACACGGGCGCGGTTGGCCGCAAAGGCATCGCGAAACGTCTCCATGTATTCCGGAGGCGGGGCCGTTTCCCGGGCGAGCATCTCACTGTAGTGTTTGCGTCCGGTCTGGATGGCGGCTTCCTTCTCCGCGACATCGACGAACCCCATCCTGACCGGCTTCAGCAGGAAAGTGACGTCGGCGGACTCGTAGCTGCCACTGAACCCAGGCCCCGAATGCGTCATGTCTCCCCCACGCCGACGGCAGAGGATGGCGACTGCGACGATAGGACGGTCACGATCTGGGAATTGGACGGGGCCATCATGTAATCACACATCCTCATGAAGCCGACGTCCGTTAGGCTATCGCCGACCCCAACTGTCAGGATCGGCCCGTCGCCGACCAGATGCTCCAGAAAGAAGGCCACAGCCGCATCTTTGCCCAGGAAGGGCGGCAGGAAGGCCATGTTGTTGCCGTTGATATGGAGCGTCCAACCTTCAGGGACCGAAGGCGATACCGCCGAGGCGAGGCGGACCATCTCCGAGGCCGAACCGGCGTTGTGCTTTACCGACAGATACAGGGGCAATCCGGCGTCCCTGACAACCCGATAGCGGACGTCGATCCCGAGTTCCGCGGCGGCCAACGCCACGATATCGTGCAAATCGACCATCGGCTCGATGGTCCCTTCCGCGGCCATGGACACCTCTCGGTGCCACTCGGGGTCGGGTTTTCCACTG
This sequence comes from Magnetococcales bacterium DC0425bin3, assembly GCA_002753665.1. Classification (GTDB taxonomy): domain Bacteria; phylum Pseudomonadota; class Magnetococcia; order Magnetococcales; family DC0425bin3; genus DC0425bin3. Next base: position 3,297 of record PEAP01000063.1, on the reverse strand, counting down.
GGAGTCAGAATGACCCCGCCGAAAGAGCAGATCGCATATTCCCCCAGAGGGAACGTGACCCGCCTGAAGGCGTCGACGCTGCGGCCAGTCACCGGGATGACCATGGCGCCCTTCGAAAGCCAATCGAGGAACGCGACCTGCCGTCCGCAACGGAAGGAAAGTGGGTTGCCCTCCCTGTCCACTGCCGCGAGCAGACCGGCGGATGGATCTTTCTTCGACGTCTGGAAGAGGGTGTCGTCGAGATCGACGAAGACTACACGCCGCATATCAATCCCCGATGCCATTGAAGAAAACCGGTTCGGCGCCGAGCGCCGAGAGTAGCGTGTGTTGGGCGGTAGACGCCGGGGTTTCGTAGCAGACCAACACGCGATCGTATTGCCTGGGCTCGACGGAATACAGAAAATTCCGGATGCCATCCGCGTAGGCGTCGGGGAATTCCAGAATGCTCCGAATATCGTTGCCCACCAGGATTGGCGAGCGGGTGGTCGCCTGCACCCGGACGTCCGCCCCCATGGCAGACAGCCGCCTGGCGAGTTGGAACGGGGGAAAGACGAACTCCCCCGTGCCGAGTACGAGGATGCGCTCGCCGGGCTTCGCCCCAATGGCCATGACGTGGTCGGGCAGCGGAACCGGACGACGGACGCCGAGCCGGCCCCAATTCACAGAGAGGAGGTCATCCTTGAACCCGCCATTTCCCGTCACGTCGGGCATTTTCGCCGGCGGAGCGTCGGACGGAATGAAGGAGCAGTTCCCCTCCAGCAACGACACGAAATCTGTACGAACAGGCATCGCCGAGCGGACCTCCTCCCGCCGCCCAGCGCCCATCCAATCGGTGATGGTGACGCAAACGATCCGCACCAGCGCGGGCATGTGGCTGTGGCAGGCACGGGCGAGGGCGATGAACGTCGATCCAGTCGACGCCTCGTCGTCCACGAACACCAGCGTCCGGCAGGAGGAGAACAGGTCGGCGTCTTCGGTGTCGGCGGGTCGGTGGATCAGATGGCAGGTCGCATGGCTGTGAGTTTCCTCGAAGGTCGAAAGCAGTGGATACCTCCCGAGCCTGTATCGGCTGGAGTGGATGAAGAGCAGGTCGTCCCGGCGCGACATTCTCCGCCAGGCCTCGTGGACTCCATGCCCCAGGGCCACCGCCGTCTCAGCCATTCCAACCGTCACCGCGGGTCCGGGCAGACCTGCAGGAAGCTTCACTGCCAACCTGATCTGCGCCATCCGCATGGTCTGCGGTCGTACTGGCAAATGGCGACCCAACACGCGACTGACGAACAGGAACGGGCGCTTGGGATTTCTGCGGCTGGCAAAACCACAAAGCGCAGCGAGGGGAAAGTCGCTCCTGCCCACCTCCACGCGCAACTCACCGCCCGCCAGGCTGACGAATATTGGAGATCGACACGTTATGAAGCTCATGGAAGCCCATCGCAGAATGGAGGTCGCTTCATCTCATTATCCAGGCAGAATGACTTGATTGCGTCCGTTTCGCTTGGCCCGATAGAGCGCCTGGTCGGCCATGGCAGCTTTTCGAGCCGCTTCAGCGCCTGGGCGCCATCCTTGGCCACCACGGTCCGGTAGAAGGGTTTCAGGAAGTCGTTTCAGAACGTCGAGATTGACCTTTTCGTCATCCACCAGGAGGATCTTGGACAGGTCGCCCTCCCCCGTCCCCCGCCCACCCCGATGATTGACCATGGCTGGTTCCGTCATTGCGTCAGCCCCAATTCGTCGGCATTTTTTTCCAGCGTGATCCGCGCCGCGTCGAATTCGTAATCGTCGATCTGGGATTCCAGAGTTCTCAGGGTGCCGGAAACCCTGGAATGATTCAACAGCCGCTCCAGCTCAATGGCGAGAACGATATGGCCCTGCCGAGTGAACTTGACCGCGTTCTGGATGGGACTCCAGATGCAGTATGAACTTGACCTTGTGGCTGAAAAATTCGGAGAGGCGATCAAGAAATCCGTGACTCGATGCCATCGGTCTGAACGGGCTTGTGAGCACGAGGTCAGCGTGAGATGAACCAATAAAAAAACGGCCCAGGGAGTGAACACCTGGACCGTTTTTTGCATGGCGCGCCCGGAAGGATTCGAACCTCCGACCCCTTGGTTCGTAGCCAAGTACTCTATCCAACTGAGCTACGGGCGCATGGAACGGCAAGCAAACTTGATCTTGCTGCAGGAACTGGCGCGGAAGTCTAGGCGGTCTCGCCCCGCCGGTCAACGTTCAAAATGGCTGTCGCCCGGCCAGGGAATCGACGATGCGGTGCAGGCTGGCCAGGCGGGCGGGGCTGATCAGCCCCTGGGCGAGGCCTGCCAGGACCGCGCAGCCCGGCTCTTCCCGATGGCGGCAGTCGGAAAAACGGCAGCGGCCCAGCAGCGGCGCCACTTCGAGAAAATGACCCGCCACCTCCTCCGGGGTCACGTCATGGAGATCGAAGGCCCGCACGCCGGGGGAGTCGATCAGGCGGCCGCCGCAGGACAGATGGTAGAGCCGGGTCGCCGAGGTGGTGTGCCGCCCCCGGCCGGTTTCGGCGTTGACCGCCGCCACCCGGATGCCGGCATCCGGGCGCCAATGGGCGATCAGAGAGCTTTTGCCCACCCCGGATTGGCCGACGAACATGGCGGTCCGTCCCCGCAGATGCTCGGCCAGGGCCTCCAGCCCCTCCCCGGTGGCAGCGGACAAGGGCAACAGCGGATAGCCCACCCGGGGGTAGATGGCCAGGGGCTCCCGCCACGGATCGGCATCGGTTGCCAGGTCGATCTTGTTGACCACCAGCACCACCCCCAGACCGGCTGCCGAGGCCGCCACCAGGTAGCGATCCAGCAACCCGGGATTGGGCAGCAGCGCGGTGGTGGTGACCACCATCACCTCGACGTTGGCCGCCATGGTCTGCAACCGACGGTACGGCCCAGGGCGCCGCACCACGCTGCTGCGGGGCAAAAGGTGGGTGATCACCCCCTGCGCCCCCGGCGCGGGGGACCATAGCACCCGGTCGCCGCAGACGGGATTTTCCGCCACCGTTTCCCGGACCGCGCAACGACTGCGGTCCCCCTCCTCCCCCTCCACCTCCACATGGGAACCGTAGTTGGCAATCACCACCCCGGGCCGCTCGGCGGCCAGGTCTCCGACCCCCAGGATCTTCAGATTCCGGCGCTGCTGCTGTTGCCAATGATCCAGCCGCTGGTCCCGAATCTGCCGGATCCGGTTGACCTGCTGCTGCGTCAGACTGTGGGACTTCTTCTTCCGGGGCATGGCTGGATGGCATTTCGATGTAAAAAAAAAAAAAAAACACAT
>PEAP01000230.1 GCA_002753665.1 Magnetococcales bacterium DC0425bin3 | reverse complement strand
GCTGAAGATCGAAGGCGATGAGGCCACAGACCCGGCCGCCGTCCTCGACCAGGGCCTGACCAGTGGTCAGCACCGCCTCCCCGGTCAGGGCCAAGGGCAGATGGGCGGTGCCCGCGGCCAGGATCGCCCGCAACGACGGCGGCCGGGGCGGCAGCAAACCGCAGGGGGCCAGCGCCCGCCGCAGCCGGGCCTCGTCGGCCGCCATCACCCGTTGCCGGATCCAGAAGCCCACCTTCCGCCCACGACTCAGGGGCGGATCCACCAGGTCCCGGGTCACCAGGTGATCGCTGTAATGGACCCATTCGGCGATGCCGCTGCACAGGGTGGCAAAGCCCCGCTCGGCCAACAGTTCGGTCAGCCGGTTGCTGGCAAAGGGATCCCGCCGCACATAGATCTCCCCGGCCAGGGCCACCCGGGGCACCTCCCCGGGGGGGCGCCGCTGCGCGATGACGGCCAGCACCCGGGCGCTGCGGGTCAATTGGGCGGCCAGCCCCCTGAGAGATCCCTTTTCAAGAGATTCCAGAATCAGATTCCACTCCGCCTCCAGCCGGTCCAGGGCCATCCGGGGCTCCCGGGCGTTGGCCAGCAGCAGGGCGCGGATGTCCTCGATCAGGTCGGTGACCACGATGCCCCACCAGGTCAGGCGGGTGAAGCGACTGCCCAGGCCGCCGTAGCTGTCCTCGCTGGTCAGGGACAGCAGGGCGGCATCGGCCACCTGTTCCCGGCGGATCAGATCGTTCATGAAGGCGGCATACTGGCCGAAGCGGCAGGGACCGGCGGCGGTGGGCATGAAGTAGAGCAACACCTCCCCGGGCCGCCGGGGCCGGTCCAGGTGGCCGAACAGCATGCCGGTGGTGAGGATCAGGGGCAGGCATTCCTTGCCACTGGCAAGACGCCGGCCCCGCTGCAGGACCTCCGGGGAGGTGGGACCATGGCAGAGGGTCTGCACCCCCACCCCGCGCAGGGCCGCGGCCAGGGCGGCGGTGAACCAGGTACCCACCCAGGGCACCAGGGCGGTGACCCGTTCGTGATCCAGGGGCAGCAGCTCCCCGGCGGAAGTGACCACCCGCAGCCCGTCGGGGGTGGGCTGGATCCGGGCCGGCTGGAACGGGGCCGGAGCCGCCGCCGGGAACGGCGGCCGCCCCCGGCGCTGGTGGAGGGCCGCCACCTCCAGAAAGGCCTCGATGCGGGTTTCCAGCCCGGCGTCGGCGGTGTGGCTGTCCAATTCCAGGGTCAGGGCCGGTTTGGCGGCCATGAGGTCCCGGAAATAGCCCAGCAGGAAGGAATCCGGCCCACAGGAAAAATTCGTCACCCACACCCCGTAGAGCTGGGGATGGTCCGCCACCAGCCGGGCCGCCGCCAGCAGCCGCTGCCCCACGCCCCAGTACATGCCCGGCCGGGAGGGGCTGTCCTCCGGGGCCAGACAATCGAAGGGCATGACCATCACCCCCCGCCCCGCCAGCCGCAGGGGAATGTTCATGTTGGCTTCCCGGGCCAGGCCGCTGTAGGGTCGGGAGAACAGCACCACGGCGAAGCGGCCGGGGGCGGCCGCCAGCTCCGCCAGCAACCGTCGGCCCAGCTCCCGACGCCAGTCCCGAAATGCCTCCTGGTGGGCCAGGGCCGCCCGCCAGGCGTGGTCGATGGCGCGGCGGGATTGGCCCAATCGGCGGGCGATGGCGGCCAGGGGCCGGCGGGCTCCGTCCAGCCCCGCGGTCAGGTCCAGAACCGGGCTGAAGACCCGGGGCCGCTGCTCCCCGGTGACCTGAGCGGCCCGCAGCCAGGAGGGTTCGGTCTGCACCACGGGGCAGGTCTGGGCGCTGCTCTGGTCGGATTGGGCCGGCAGGGCGCGGACATGGGGCAAAAACAGGAAATCCGGGGGTTGGATCTCCCGGAGCAGGGACCGAAAATACCCATGGGCCAGCTCCCCCGGAAAACAGAACGGGGCGTAAGGACGGGATTCCTCCCGCGGTCCGGGGTCCCCGGGCAGCACCGGCTGGTACCCCAGGGCGGCAAAAAAACCGGCCAGCAGGGGATGCAGCTCATGCATCAAAAAGCTGCGGTTGAAGCCCACCCGCCCCCGGACCGGGCTGGAGGCTGCGATGGGCTGCCACAGGCGGTCCTCCCGGGCCCGCACCCAATCCAACCCGGCGGGATCCACCCGGTCGCCCCGGCGGTGGTCGAACTTGCCGCAGGCCCCACCGAAGGGATGATTGCGATTGCCGATGCGAACGATGGCGATGGTGCAGAGGCGGTCGCAGGCCTCCTTGCGGCCCGGACAGCGAAAACTGCGGCCGTTGACCAGAGTCCGCCCGGCCAGGGCGGCCAGATCCACCGTCTGCGGTTCAAGTTCCCCGCCGGCCAGGCGCCGCCGCACCTCCAGGGCCGCCCCCAGGGCGCCCATCAGCCCTGGCTGGGGCGGCACGATGATGGTGCGGCCGGTGAGCCCGGCCATGGCCAGGGGCACCGCCCGGTTGCAGCAGACCCCCCCCCTGCATCAGGATCCGAT
>PEAP01000229.1 GCA_002753665.1 Magnetococcales bacterium DC0425bin3 | reverse complement strand
CCGGGGCGGCACCACCGGAGGCACCCTGCTGACCGCGCCGCCGGCCGCCGCCGGCTGGTGGCGCGGCCGCTGTTGCCGGCCCGGTCCGCTGACCGATCTGTTCGGCTTCTGGTCCCCGGTGCGGGCCGTGCTGTTCCTGCTGTTCTGGCGGGATTTCAAGCGGCCGGTGGCGCCGTTCGCCCATACCCGCCGGGATTGGCTGCGGCAGGTGGCGGCCCGCCGCTATCAACAGGATCTGTGCCTGGACGAGACGGCCCATCTGGAGGAGCTGCTGCCGGACCTGATCCGGGTGATGAAACGCCTGCAGATGGACACCCTGCCCCGGATCCGCGCCCAACTGGAGCCGGTGCGGCTGACCTGGGAGCGGTTTCCGGCCACCTGCGCCCGGTTGGGCCTGGCCGACGGCGCGGATCTGCGCCGTCGCTGCACGGAGGTGGAAGTGTCCTTCCAGGAGATCTGGGGCAACTGCATCACCCACCTGCTGGGGGAGAAACACCGCCTCAAGGAGACCCTGGAGCGGCTGCTGGACCGCTGTGGAACCCCCGGCAACGGGCCGAAAACGGCCGCGGACGCCGAGGGAGATCCGGAGCGCTTCAACCGCAGGCTGGAGCAGCTCATCGAGGAGTCCCGGGAGCTGGCCGACCGCGCCCGGCAGGTGGGTCAGGAAGTCAACCGGGAGTTTCAGCGGTTGCTGGAGGAGGTGAAAACGGGGCATCGGCGGCTGGAGCAGACCCTGCTGGCCTTCACTCTGAGGGTCACGGATCTGCGCCGGCGGCAGTCCCGGGCGGATCTGAACTGGCTGCGACGCCTGGAACGGCACCAGGATTTCCTGGGTCAGGCCAAGTCCGGCTGCGACGCCCTGGCCGCCCAGATCGCTCGGCTGGAGCGGCAGCGCCTGGCGCTGGAGGAAAAACACCTGACCGGCATGCAGGCCCTGCTGGACAGGATTCTGGCCCTGGAACAGGACGTGGACCGGATGATTAGGTCGATGGAGACGTGAGACCGGGGCCGGGGGCTGCGGTGGGACGGGGCAGGGTGATGGTCAGGGTGGTGCCGGCGGCCGCGGAGCTGTGCATGCCGATGGTGCCGCCCTGGGTCCGCACCATCAGGCGGGCGGAATAGGTCCCCAGGCCGGTGCCGTGGCGCTTGCCGGCGGTGACGTATTTTTCGAAGAACCGGGAGCGGATTTCCTCCGGCACGGCGCCGTCGTTGTGCAGGGAGATCACCGCCCGGGGGCCGTGGTCCAGATCCAGGGTGATGTGTCCGCCCGAAGGCAGCGCCTCGATGGCGTTGACCAGCAGGTTCTCGAAGATCGACCGGCACAGCGCCGTCTCGCCCCAGACCTCGAAGACGGTCCCCGGTGCGTCCGACCGGCACGGCTCGCCGTCGATCCGCAGCAGGACCACGGCCTGTTTGTCCTCCAGCCGGGAGCGGTGTTCCGCCAGCAGGGCGGCGCACAGCGGCAGCAGGTCCACCCGGGTCGGCTCCAGGGGATAGGTGCCCTGTTCCATGCGGAACAGCCGCACCGAGCGGTCGATCATCTCCCGCAGGGACTGGGCGCTGGCGTACACCAGGTCAAGGATTTCCAGCATCTCCGGCTGCTCCGCCACCTCCTCCCGGGCCACGGCGATCAGGGCCAGGATGCCATTGACCGGCGACTTGAGGTCGTGGCGCATGATGCGGTCCACTTCCTCCCGGAGATGGTTGATCTGCTGGAGCTGGCGGTACTGCTCCTGGATCTGTTCCCGGGCGGCCTTCAGGTGCAGATGGGTCCGCACCCGGGCCGCGACGATGGGCAGGCTCACCGGCTTGGTGATGTAGTCCACCGCGCCCATGTCCAGCCCGCGGGTTTCGTCCAATTCGTCGTCCATCACCGTGATGAAGATCACCGGGATGTCGGCGGTGGCCGGATCGGCCTTGAGGCGGCGGCAGACCTCGTAGCCGTCCATGCCCGGCATCATCAGGTCGAGCAGGATCAGGTCGGGGGCCTCCCGGGCCGCCAGGGCCAGGGCCTCGGCGCCGCTGGTGGCCAGGGTGATCCGATGGTCGCGGCCCAGGCTGCCGGCCAGGGGGGTCAGGTTGGCGGGCAGATCGTCCACCAGCAGCAGGTGGGGGCGCCGCCTGGTTTCAGGAGTCATTGGCGCTGTCCGCGGCGGAGGGGCATTCCCCGGGCAGCAGCCGGTCCAGGGAGGCCAGCACCACCGCCAGGGCTTCGTTCAACCGGGCCAGGCGGTCCTCCGGCCAGGATCCACCCAGGACCGCCTCCCGCAGGGCCAGGATGCTGGCGTCCAGCTCGGTGGCGCCCAGGGCCCCGGCCAGGCCCTTGAGGGAATGGAGCAGGATCCGCCCCCGGTCCGGATCCCGCCCTCCGGCCGCTTCCTGGTTCAGGCTCCGGGTCAGGCGGAGCAGGTCGGGACGGCTGGCCCGGGCCATGTCCAGGTAGAGACCGCGGTCGCCGGCCAGACGGCAGATGGCGCGACCGGCATCCAGGCCGGGCAGGGCGTCCGCGACCGC
>PEAP01000228.1 GCA_002753665.1 Magnetococcales bacterium DC0425bin3 | reverse complement strand
GCCGTCGGTGTTTACCGAGGAAGCCGGCAACCGGCTTGCATCGGTGGAGGGTGGAGGGAGGCCTCCCCCATCCATTGAAGTGACCGAGGAAGCCGGCAACCGGCTTGCATCGGTGGAGGGAGGCCTCCCCCATCCTATTGAAGTGACCGAGGAAGCCGGCAACCGGCTTGCATCGGTGGAGGGTGGAAATGAGAAGGATCGGGGTCCCATCGGGGTCCGGAACAGGGGGGGATCGTGGGAAAGATTTTCAAGCGCTATGATTTGTGGGCAACGATGCTGCTGTTCCTGTTGGCGATTCCGGCGGAGCGGCATGAATTTTTCTCCCTGTTGGAAGACCAGACCTTGTCCTTCCGGCATCTGTTGCGCATGACCTATGGCGATCCGGAGAAGATCAAGCCCAGCGACCATATCGTTCTGGTCAATACCGACGAGGAGTTCTTCAAGAAATACGGCAGCTATCCCCTGCGCCGCACCGACATCGCCAGGATCGCCGAGAATCTCCGCATCCTGGGGGCCAAGGTGGTGGCCCTGGACATCCTGATGGATTTTCCCAGCTCCTACGGCGAGGATGGCCCCACCGCCGAAGCCCTGGCCCGGGCTGGCAACGTGCTGGTGGTGTCCCAGGCGGAGATGCAGGGCGAGAAGTTCATCAGGCTCAACTATCCCACCGCGGCGCTTCGCCAGGTGACCCGCAGCGGCTACACCAACATCAGCTCGTTCAGCTCCATCGCCACCAGCATGAATCGCCTGCGGGTGTTTCCCGAGATCACCCGGGAGCAGGACGGTTGGCCCTTCGCGGTGCAGCTGCTGTCCATGTTCTGGGATGTCTCGCCCCGCCTGGAAGACGGCAACCTGAAGCTGGGGGAACTGCTGACCGTGCCCCTGGACCGCTTCAACAGCTTCTATATCGATTTCCCGGCCCTGCCGCCGGGGGTGCGGTTCCTGAGCGGCGTCAAGGGCATCAGCGCCACGGAGTTTCTCGACATCTCGGGCCTGGACGACGACGAACGCTACGAACTGGGCTATTGGGTCAAGGACAAGATCGTGCTGGTGGGGGATACCAGCGAGGTGAGTCACGATTGGTTCGACACTCCGGTGGGGACGGTCTATGGGGTGGAGATCATCGCCGATACCGTCAATACCCTGATGCGTCAGGCGCCCCTGCGGCCGGCCACAGACGCCATGGAACTGATGGTCACCTGCGCCTTCATGCTGGTGCTGATCCTGAGTACCCGCTTCCAGCATCCGGCGGTGCGCAGCGTGTTGCTGGTGGTGGTGTTCGCCGTCTATGCCGCGGTGTTGACGGCGAGCTATGTCTATGAAGGGCTGGTCTTTTCCATGTCCTACAACCTGGTGGCGGGGGTGTTCTCCTTCACCTTGATCAACCTGCATTCCTTTCTCAAGGAGCGGGGTCAGAAGGCCATGATCAAGAGCGCCTTCGGCCAGTATCTGTCCCCCGAGGTGGTGGAGATCCTGGTGAAGGATCCCAGCAAGCTCTCCCTGGGGGGCGAAGAACGGCGGATGACGGCCTTTTTCTCTGATGTGGCCGGTTTTTCCAGCATTTCCGAAAAACTGGCGCCGCCGGCGCTGGTGCAGCTCCTCAACGAATACCTCACCGCCATGTGCGACATCATCGCCACCCACCGCGGCACGGTGGACAAGTTCGAGGGCGACGCCATCATCGCTTTCTGGGGCGCTCCCCTGGACCAGCCGGATCACGCGGTGCTGGCCTGTCATACCGCCATCGACATGCAGAAATACATGGTGGGCATGCGCCAGCGGCTGGTGGTGGAAGGGCGGCCGGTGATGAACGTGCGCATCGGCTTGAACAGCGGTCCCATGGTGGTGGGCAACATGGGCTCGGCCCAGCGCATGGACTACACCATCATGGGCGACGCCGTGAACCTGGCCGCCCGTCTGGAAGGGGCCAACAAGTTCTACGGCACCTACACCATGGTCAGCCAGTTCACCCAGGCCCTGGCCGCGGACCGGATCGATGTGCGGGAGCTGGACATCGTGCGGGTGGTGGGCAAGAAGGAACCGGTGACCATCTACGAGTTGCTGGATCGCAAGAACGCCCTCACCGGTCCCCTGGCCGGCTGCGTGGAGCAGTACCTCAAGGGGCTGACGCTCTATCGGGAACGGAATTTCGGGGCGGCCAGGGCGGCCTTTGCCAAAGCCCTGGAGATTCTGGAGGACGACGGCCCGTCCCAGACCTATCTGGCCCGATGCGACGAATACCTGCGCACCCCGCCCCCGGCCGACTGGGACGGCGTGTTCCAGTTCACTTCCAAGGGGTGAATCGGTTGTACCGGTTCAAGACGGAACGCGGAACATGAAAGAACCACAATAAAATGTGGTATGCATGAATTTTTTCCATTGCCATTGGGCGGCAATGACCGTATGGTGCAGCGCATCATGAAGATGGGGACCCGGAGCAGGATCGTCGGTCCATATTTTCGAACCTGCCCTGCATGAATCCGTGGGGAAACCGGGAGCGCCGGGGGGGGGGCATGCCC